>NZ_JAJJPB010000005.1:0-154867 GCF_020908015.1 Clostridium aromativorans | reverse complement strand
AGCTCAAAAGAATTGCTGGTTTATTCTCATATAAGTTTCCCTATATTTATTCTGTTCAATTTTCAAGGATCATCTCAAGCTGCCTGCTCTTCTTTAAGACAGCTTTTATAGTATATCATCTGTAACTACATTTGTCAATGTTCTTTTCTGAATTTTTATTATTTTTTTAAAACATAAAAAATTGAAAAACATTGATTCTATCATGTTGCCGCTTCATTTCGTGACAACAGTTGATATTCTATCATATTTCATTTTATTTTCTCTGCAGTATATATCCTTAAAACCAATTTATCTTATATTTCCTGCTGTATAATAGCTTTTTCTATACCATTCATATACTGATACACTAGGTGCTGTTTATTTTACAAGTGCAAGATGATCAATTATATTGGAACATACTATCGACTGATAAAATTAAAGTTTACACACTATCTCCTTAAAGCTGTTTCCTCTAACTTCAAAATTTGGAAACATGTCGAAGCTAGCGCAAGCTGGTGAAAGAGTAATAATATCTCCATTCTCTGCCAGCTCTCTGGCTTTATTAACTGCATCAAATAAAGAATTAACTACAACTATTGGTACATGAATTCCCTTTTCATTTTTCAATTTATCAAACGCTTCTTTTATCTTACCTTTTGTAGCACCCATTAGTATTAGAGCTTTTATCTTTTTATATCCTTCTTCTGCCAAAACATCAAAGGGTATTTTTTTATCATATCCACCTGCTATCAATATGACGGGTTTCTCAAAAGCCTTGAGCCCGGCCAAAGTTCTAGTAGGGCTTGAAGCAATGGAATCATTATAATATCTTACTCCATCCACAATTCTTACAAATTCACATCTGTGTTCCACGCCAGAAAAATTAATGGCTACTTCCCTCATATCGCCAATATCCGCATCATCTTTCACTGCACAAAAAGCTGCTAAAAAATTTTCAACATTATGCATTCCCCTAATTTTAACTTCCTTTACTTTGCAAACTTCATTCTCATCTATATATAAACTATTATTTTTTACATATCCTCCTCTATTTAACACCCTTTTACTGCTGAACTGCCTTACACTTCCCGGAGCTTCCGCCACCATGGAATTTACTATGTCATTATCCCTATTTAGCACAAGCAAATTACTTTTATCTTGATATCTAAATATATTCTTCTTAGCATTTATATACTCATTCATATCTTTATGGATATCCAAATGATTGGGGCTAATATTTGTTATAATTGCAACTTCAGGTGATACATTCATAGTCATTAATTGAAAACTTGACAGCTCCAATACAACTTTATCTTCACTTCTCATTTCACCTATTTTAGAAAATAGTGGAGTGCCTATATTTCCTCCCACCCATGTCTTATATCCGTGCTCTTTTAAAATATTATACATAATAGTAGTAGTAGTAGTTTTGCCATCACTTCCAGTTACTCCATATATCTTAGCAGGACAGTACTTAATAAATTCCTCCATCTCAGAAGTTATATAGGCTCCTTTCTGCCTGGCTCTTACAAGATACGGATTATCTATTCTCATAGAAGGTGTTTTGAATATCACCTGAAAATTGTTTAAATTATGAAGGTAATCTTCTCCTAATATAAGATTTATATTCTTTTCCCTAAATTCTTTTGCTATTTTTCCTAATTGATTTTCATTTTTTTTATCAAAAGCAGTAACTTTAGCACCTAAGTTCAATAAAAAATTAATTAGAGGCCTGTTACTTATGCCTATGCCAACTACCGCTGTTCTCTTACCTTTTATAAACTCCTTAAACTCTTCAAAGTTTTTCTTCATAAAATTACCTCCATACCAAATCCATTACAATAATTTATATTTCGATTATATAATAACACAACATATTATAAAATAATATACCGTAAATTTTGAATGAAATTTAATACGAAGCATTGTTATCATACCATATAGATATTGTCAAAATAAAATATGTCGATTATAGTCAAAATTATGAGAAAATATTTAATTTAACAACTTTATTGTTGGCTATTGAAAGTTATTCTATTACTATGCTATACTAAGATTGTGCCGTAAGGAAACATTAATATAATTCCCCAAGTTTTAATTAAACATATAACATATCCCCATGATTAAACCCTAATTTACCGAATAACTAAAGTTATTCGGTAAATTTTTTATTTGAATTTACCGCACTAATCACATGTCTTTAAATCAAGATTAGCACGGCATACTACTAAAATTGTATTTTATTTTCAATAAATCCCTTTAAGTTCTCTATTTTAACCCTAATCTGTTTCATGGTATCTCTATCTCTTATAGTAACAGTATCATCTTTCATAGTATCAAAGTCTATTGTTATACAATAAGGAGTCCCAATCTCATCTTCCCTTCTATATCTCTTACCTATACTTCCTGCATCGTCATAATCTATATTAAAATCTCCCTTTAACATGTTATAAACTTCTAGAGATTTTTCCGACAGCTTCTTGCTAAGACAAAGAACTGCTGCTTTAAACGGTGCTATTGCAGGATGGAAATGCAATACTGTCCTTACATCTCCCCCTTCTAGTTCTTCTTCATCATAGGCATCAACTAAAAATGCAAGCACTGCTCTATCTGCTCCTACAGAAGGTTCTATACAATAAGGTATATATTTTTCCTTAGTCATAGGATCCATATAAGTCATTTCTCTCCCCGAGTGATTTTGATGTTGGGTCAAATCGTAGTTCGTTCTATCTGCTATTCCCCAAAGTTCTCCCCAACCAAAGGGAAATAAATATTCTATATCGGAAGTTGCATTACTGTAGTGAGAAAGCTCTTCTTTACCATGATCTCTAAATCTTATATTTTCTTCTTTCATACCAAGGTTCAATAAAAATTTCCAGCAATAATCTTTCCAATAGCTATGCCACTTTAAATCACTTCCCGGTTTACAGAAAAATTCAAGTTCCATTTGCTCAAACTCTCTAGTTCTAAAAGTGAAATTTCCAGGGGTTATTTCATTTCTAAAAGCCTTACCTATTTGAGCTATTCCAAAGGGGATTTTTCTCCTGCTCGTTCTCTGGACATTTTTAAAATTTACAAATATACCTTGAGCCGTTTCAGGCCTTAAATATATCTCTGACTTTGAATCTTCTGTAACTCCCTGAAATGTTTTAAACATAAGATTAAACTGTCTTATATCAGTGAAATTTTTTTTCCCACAGCTTGGGCATACAATATTATTTTCATCTATATATTTTTTTAATTTTTCATTGCTCCATCCATCCGCGCTGGCCTTTTCTATTCCCTTTGAAGTCATGTGTTCCTCTACTAGTTTATCTGCTCTAAATCTGGCTTTACATTCTTTACAATCCATAAGTGGATCAGTAAAATTTCCCACATGGCCTGAAGCCACCCAAACCTCGCTGTTCATAAGTATTGCACAGTCTATTCCCACATTGTGTTCATTTTCATGGACAAATTTCTTCCACCAAGCTTTTTTTACATTATTTTTGAGTTCTACTCCAACGGGTCCATAATCCCAAGTGTTTGCAAGTCCTCCGTATATATCTGAACCAGGATATACAAATCCCCTATTTTTAGCTAAAGCCACTATTTTATCCATAGTCTTTTCAAAATTCATTTATATTTCTCCTTCCCATAAATTATTCAGTTTTTGTAATTAATTATTTTTAAACACAAATTATGATTTTAGGTATAAAAAAAGAGCTTGACGTAAAGGGACGAATTAACTCCGCGGTTCCACCCTATTTAGCGTAGGCTCATCTTTCACATATCCAGCTCAAAAGCTCCTCTAGCAAAAAATTTCGTTGTTTACACCACCCACAACTTCTCTTTAGAAATTTATAGTGCTATTTTTCTCTATCATAGCTGCTTATTAAATTGTTTATATAAACTTTATTATACCCCATAATATGCAAATGTAAATATTAATTCATTAAAATTGTAGAATAAAATGGCTCCGTGGAGAGGGCTCGAACCTCCAACCCTTCGGTTAACAGCCGAATGCTCAACCATTGAGCTACCACGGAACGACTTACATGTATAATTATATCATGCAATTTAAAAATTGCAATATATTTATACCTTAAAAATAATTAAAATCGCATTATAAAAAGTTAAGACCTTTTTGGTTAAAAAGCCTTAACTTTTATATGTTAATTTTAAATATAAAATATCTATGAATACATGTTCAGACTTACTACTGTTGCTGATTGGGTTTCATTGTAGGGAAAAGTATAACATCTCTTATAGAATAGGAATCCGTCAAAAACATTATAAGTCTATCTATCCCTACCCCCAACCCTCCAGTCGGCGGCATACCTATTTCAAGTGCATTTATAAAATCTTCATCCATCATATACGCTTCATCATCACCTAATTCTCTTTCCTTTAATTGCTGCAGAAATCTTTCTCTCTGAACTATAGGATCATTTAATTCCGAATAAGCGTTACATATTTCCCTTCCAAACACAAAGCCCTCAAATCGCTCTGTGAACTTATCATTTCCTCTCTTTTTCTTGGTCAGCGGAGATATTTCCACCGGATAATCCATTACAAAAGTAGGCTGAATAAATTTCTCTTCACAAAATTCTTCAAACACCGCATCTAATATATCTCCCCTTGTACAATCTCCCAGGGCTTTCTTAAGCTCAATATCTTTATCACTGGCAATCTTTCTGGCCTCTTCATCGGTTTTTATTTCATCGAAATCTATTCCTGTAAACTTTTTAACCGCATCCACCATGGTAATTCTATTCCATGGTGGTTTAAAATCTATTTCTGTATTTTGATATATTACCTTAGTACTTCCCAGTACTTTTTCACATACATAGGCTATCATATTTTCAGTCAGTTCCATCATATCATTGTAATCGGCAAAGGCTTCATATAATTCAATCGATGTATATTCCGGATTGTGCCTTATATCCATACCTTCATTTCTAAAGCATTTACCAATTTCATATACTTTTTCGAAACCGCCAACTATAAGTCTTTTAAGATATAGTTCTGTAGCAATTCTTAAATACATATCTATATCAAGTGCATTATGATGGGTCGTAAAAGGCTTTGCTGCAGCTCCACCAGCTATTGAAGAAAGTATTGGTGTCTCCACTTCTATATAGTCCTTGTTATCTAGGAATTCTCTCATTGATTTTATTATGGCAGTTCTCTTCAAAAAAGTATCTCTCACTTCTTGATTTATTATCAAATCCACATACCTTTGTCTATACTTTAAATCCGGATCCTTGAGCCCGTGCCATTTTTCTGGAAGAGGTTTTAAAGATTTAGATACCAGCTGAAAATCTATAATATGAATCGTTATCTCACCAGTTTTAGTTTTGAATACTCTGCCTGTTACGGATAAAATATCACCTATATCATAGGATTTATATTCCTTGAGCTTATCTTCACCCACATCATTTATTTTTATATACAGTTGAATCTTTCCATACCTGTCATATAAATCTGAAAACCCGGCTTTACCGTGTACTCTTTTTGATATCAATCTTCCCGCAACAGTTACATCTTTTCCCTCTAGAGTTTCATAGTTATCCCTTACTTCTTTAGAAGTATGAGTCCTATTTACTTTATAAACTTCAAAAGGATCCTTTCCTTCTTCTTTCAAAAGCTCTAATTTTTGCAATCTTTCCTTTATCAATTCATTAGAATTTTCTTCCAGCATGTGTATACTCTTCTCCTCTTTAGTCATGAATATTACCCTCCAATTATCTTCTTATACTCAGTATTTTATATTTACTAACACCATCAGGAACTTGTATTTCAATTATATCCCCCGCTTTTTTCCCCACTAGTCCTTTACCTACAGGTGATTCATTTGATATTTTATTATTAACAGGATCAGCTTCTGCAGATCCTACAATTAAATATTCAACCTCTTCATTAAAATCATAATCTTTCACCTTTACAATGGAACCCACGCTGACTACATCCGGTGGTATTTCATCCTCATCTACTATAGTAGCATTTTTTAGCATATTTTCAAGTTGAACTATTCTTCCCTCTACAAATGCTTGTTCATTTTTAGCACTATCATATTCTGAATTTTCACTCAAATCCCCGAACGAAAGAGCTGTTTTAATCTTTTCCGTAATTTCTTTCCTCTTAACTGTTTTTAAATTCTCCAATTCCTGTTCAAGTTTTCTTATTCCCTCATAAGTCATTACATATTTTTTTGACGTGCTCATTCTGCTCTCCCCTTTTATAATTATATAAAATTCTATCATATCCCATAATATCTTGAATTTTATTACTATTAATTGCCCTTCTCCATTATCATTTAAGTAATTATAAAACAGCACTACTATATTGTCAACGTAATAAAAATTTCATTTCATTAGTTTATAGTTCTCCCCGTTTCTATAAAATCAATTCATCTTTATTAAATTTTATTTTATTTAAAAACACACCATTGGAGTGCAAAGATCTCTCTACATTTCTTTCGCCTAATTGACAAAGTATAGATCCCAAAAGCTCAAAGGATATGTTTTCATACTTAAAACTCCAGGGAATCTTATATCTAATATCATTAACTATAATATTATTTTTATAATAAGGTATATAGCTATTATCCAGATACCATATATATGCCTTGCTATTTATATCAATTCCCCTAGAAGTTATAATAAAATCTGCACTTTTAAAAGAAAAATTCATATCCGACGTGACTATAGGTGTTACACCATAATTTGCCGTAACATACTGTCTGATCCCATTTGCCCTCATAATATTCTTAGAAAGCAGAACTATAAACTTAGCTTCTTTAGCTAAAAAGCATATAGTGTCAAATAAAATAGGCTCTGAAGCATCATAAACAACCATACAACTGCGTCTTATACTTTTTTTTCTATTTCTAAGTATGATTTTCGAACTTGTTACAATACTAAAGGCCATCAATTCCCTTTGGAATTTATTGTACAAATTATAATCAAAATATCTATAAATTTTAGGCGCCAACTGCATATCTTTTATTTTTGACACCTTTTGAGCTCTCAGAATATTATTTTTATAGGAATTAATATTAATATTCAATGGAAATCTTACAATTCCAATTTTGACTCCAAATTCTTTTATAAAAAGTTTTTCCTCCACTCTTATTTTAAATCTATCTTTCATCCTTCCCCAAAAACTATTGTCATCATAAAATATGTTTCTGTCAGATCTAGCATACAAAATAGATTTCAAGCTTGTTATCCTTTTAAATTAGTTACAATATTATTCTATTCTCCCTTTAAATCAAAAATTACAATAGATCTCTATATTTATCTAAAATTTCAAATACACCTTCACTGTGCTTTTCATAGTTTATTTTATCTTTTATTTCCTTACTATTTTTCAAACCTTTTATATACCATGCTATATGCTTTCTCATTTCCTTAACCGCTCTATTTTCACCGCTGTAATAAATTGACTTTTTATAATGTCTTATACACACATCCACCCTTTCCCTAGGTGTAGGATATTCTACAGGACAATTATTCACATACTGCAGTATTTGATTAAATATCCAAGGATTCCCCATAGCTCCTCTCCCAATCATTATTCCATCACACTGCGTTTTATTTAAAATTCTATCTGCATCCTCTGCTGTAAATATGTCTCCATTGCCTATAACTGGAATTTTAACTGCTTTCTTTACTTCCCCTATTATATCCCAATTAGCTTTGCCAATATACATTTGAGCACTAGTTCTGCCATGAACAGCTATAGCATCTGCCCCAGATTGTTCCATACATTTCGCAAAATCTATTACATTTATATTGCGATCATCAAACCCAATTCTCATTTTCACAGTAACAGGCTTTAAAGAAGCCCTTTTCACTTCTTTTACTATTTGTGATGCAAGAATAGGGTTTTTCATCAGGGCAGATCCCTCTCCGTTTTTTACTATTTTATGGGCCGGACACCCCATATTTATATCTACAAGAACAATCTTTTCATTATCGTTAAAAAAATCACAGGACTTAGCCATCACAAGGGGATCACTCCCAAATATCTGCACTCCTACAGATTTTTCTTTAGAAGAGGTCAGAAACATATCCTGAGTTTTTTTATTTCCATAAAACAAAGCTTTAGAGCTTATCATCTCCGTATAGGCAAATCCACACTGCATCTCCCTACATATTTCCCTAAATGCCCTATCTGTAACACCCGCCATGGGAGCTAAAAATACATTATTACAAAATTCCGCTTTCCCTATTTTCATTAAGATATCGGCTCCTTATTTTTGTCATAAATTATTCTAAGTCCTGTTAATGTCAATATGGAATCAATTATATCTATGGACTTAGTTCCTTCCTTTATAAGCTTGGCAAGACCTCCAGTTGCTATCACAAAGGGTTCATCCTCGCCTAAATCCATCATTTCCTTTTTCATTCTCTTAACTATGTAATCTACCTGTCCAATATATCCATATACTAGGCCAGCTTGTATACTAGAGACAGTATTTTTACATATAACCCCAGCGGGTTTAATAATTTCTACTCTAGGAAGTTTAGCAGCCTTTTCAAATAGAGCATCTGAAGATATCTTTATTCCAGGGCATATAGTTCCTCCTAGATAATCCCCTTTAGCAGTAACTGCACAAAATGTAGTAGCTGTTCCAAAATCTATAATAATTATAGATCTCTTGTATATTTCATGAGCAGCTACAGCATTCACTATTCTGTCTGCTCCCACTTCTCTCGGATTGTCATATCTGACATTTATTCCAGTCTTTACTCCAGGCCCAACTATAATGGGAATAACTTTAAAATACTTTATTACCATATGTTCCAATGAATACATGATATTAGGTACTACAGAAGATATAATAGCTCCTTTTATATCCGATAAATTCAATTTATTTTGTAGGAATAGTTCCATTACTTGAACTCCATATTCATCTGCTGTCCTTTTATCATCTGTGGATAATCTCCATACTGAAATAAGCTCATTATCGTCATATACCCCCAATACAATATTGGTATTACCCACATCCAAAACTAAAATCACTAAACAACACCATCTTTCTAAATAAAATTAGTAAATCATTTTATTCATAATATACATAATTCTAGAGCAACTTTAAAGCTGCTCTAGAATTATGTCAAGCTCTGTCAAAATTATAATTTAATTGTATCAATAAAATTCTATTTGTCAAGATAAATCGCGTTCATTTCCCTATTGTATTTTTTTCATGAATTCCTCACTATTTACTATATATCTAACATGGGATCCCTCTCCAATTTTGCCCTTATTGTCCCAGGCTTCAACT
This sequence comes from Clostridium aromativorans, assembly GCF_020908015.1. Taxonomy (NCBI): domain Bacteria; kingdom Bacillati; phylum Bacillota; class Clostridia; order Eubacteriales; family Clostridiaceae; genus Clostridium; species Clostridium aromativorans. The sequence goes on along the minus strand of NZ_JAJJPB010000005.1, from coordinate 145,614 downwards.
TTAAAAAATAACTTCTTCCTGTCAATCTTTTCAAGAATTGCTTCACATCTAACTTTTACATTTACTGGTGATGGCTTAATATGTTTTACGTTTACCTCTATTCCCACCGTAGTGTAGCCTGAAGGAAGGTGAAGATCCACACAGTTTTTACATGTATTTTCAATAAGCGCTATCATTGCAGGCGTAGCAAATACATCCAAATCACCAGAACCCATTTTTTTTGCTGTATCATTCTTAGTTATTTGTATCTCCGCAGTAGAGGTAATACCCTCTTTTAAATTAAATTCCACTATAATCATCTCACTCCGCATAAAATTTACACTTTATAAAACACATAGATTTATTATATCACTGTCAGTTAAGTTTTAAAATATATTACTTACAAAACCATTCTTAGTTTACAATATAAAAAATCCTATGTAACATAGGATTTTTTATATATCGTATTAAATTAAGCTTGAGCAAAAACCTCTTCAAATTCATCTGCCTCAAGTTTTTCTTTTTCAAGCAGTTTCTCAGCAACAGCCCTCAATCTGTTCATATTCTGTGAAAGAAGTTTCTCAGCTTTATTATAGCCTTCATCTATCAATTTCCTTATTTCCTTATCTATTTCAAAAGCTACTTCTTCACTATAATTCTTACCTTTTCCCAAATCCCTTCCTAAAAACACCTCATCATGCCCCGAGCCAAAGGCAATAGGTCCAAGATCACTCATTCCATAATCCATTACCATCTTTCTAGCTATAGTCGTAGCTCTCTCAATATCATTTTTAGCTCCAGTACTAATATCACCGATAACTAACTTTTCTGCCACTCTTCCTCCTAGAAGCCCTACAATTTCATCTTCCAACTTTGCTTTTGACATATAGGAGCTGTCTTTTTCAGGTAGGTGCATGGTATATCCGCCAGCCATTCCTCTTGGTATTATGCTTATCTGATGAACCGGATCTGAATTAGGTAAAAGCTTCATAACCACTGCATGACCTGCCTCATGGTATGCAGTAAGTCTTCTATCTTCTTCATCAATAACCTTACTTTTCTTCTCAGGGCCTGCTATAACTCTAGTTACTGCTTCTTCCAATTCATCCATTCCAATTAAAGTTTTATTTTTTCTAACTGCCAAAAGAGCAGATTCATTCATCAGGTTTTCTAAATCAGCACCAGTAAACCCTGGAGTCCTCTTTGCCAAAACATCCAATTTCACCTCATCGGATAAATGCTTATTCCTGGAATGAACTTTTAATATTTCCTCTCTTCCCTTGACATCTGGAGCACCCACCAATATCTGTCTATCAAATCTTCCAGGTCTTAACAAGGCAGGATCCAGTATATCAGGTCTATTTGTAGCCGCTATCATTATTATTCCTTCATTAGCGCCAAATCCATCCATCTCAACCAATAGTTGATTTAGAGTCTGCTCCCTTTCATCGTGACCTCCACCAAGTCCAGCTCCTCTTTGCCGTCCAACTGCATCTATTTCATCTATAAACACTATACAAGGTGAATTTTTCTTTGCCTGCTCAAATAAATCTCTTACCCTAGAAGCACCTACACCAACAAACATCTCTACAAAATCAGAACCCGATATGCTAAAAAATGGTACCCCTGCCTCACCGGATATTGCCTTTGCCAAAAGTGTTTTACCCGTTCCTGGAGGCCCTACGAGTAAAACTCCCTTAGGTATCCTAGCTCCCATCTCTATATATCTCTTAGGCTGCTTTAGGAAATCCACTATTTCCGCTAGTTCTTCTTTTTCTTCATCTGCCCCCGCAACATCTGCGAAAGTCACTTTTTTCTTATCCGGAGCCGCCATCTTAGCTCTACTCTTACCAAAATTCATAACATTCCGGTTCCCTCCACCGCCTTGCGACTGCTGAATAAACATGAACCAAAATGCCACAAGCATAAGTATTACCAGAACTGTAGGTAAATACTGAACCCACATGGGCATTGTAGCTGGCTTGACGTACATTTCTTGAACTTCACCATCTTTAGGATGTTCTCCTATAAATTGAAACAGTCTTTCAGATGGAACTACAGTTTCATAAGGTGTTCCATCTTTTAAACTTCCTTGAACTGTCATTTTATCTTCTCTAAGTTGAAAACTTTTTATATCGTTATTTAACCAATCCTTTTGAAAATCATTGAAAGTAATAGATACTGAATTATTATCGGTTCTCAATAATAGTAATGCAGCAAGAATTACTAATATAAAAACTATAACCCAGGCCGTTGCACTTGAAAATTTTTTCATTAAAGGCCCCCCTCTCTTTCCAGTTTAATACTGTAAAATTGTATCATAAGTAATATCTCTTTACAATAAATTTTAATGCTAATTATTTATAAACTTCCTCCTTTAATATACCAATATATGGAAAATTCCTATATTTTTCTGCATAATCCAATCCGTATCCTACTAAGAAGTAATCGGGGACTTCAAATCCTATATATTTAACTTTAACATTGACTTTTCTTCTTTCAGCCTTATTTAAGAGAGAAGCTATTTCTATGCTTTTAGCTTTCCTGCCTTTTAAATAATCAACTAAATATGCCAAAGTTGTACCTGAATCTATAATATCCTCCACTATCAACACATACTTACCTTCTATTTCATAATCCAAATCTTTTAAAATTCTTACAACACCTGAACTTTTCGTAGAGTTTCCATAACTGGAAACCGCCATAAAATCCATACTACATGGAATAGTTATCTGTCTCAGCAAATCTGCCATAAATGGGACTGATCCTTTTAATATACCCACCAGCAATAGATCTTTGCCCTCATAATCTCTACTTACTTTTTTTCCTATTTCCCTAACTTTTCCTTTTATCGTGTTCTCATCAAGCAATACTTCTCTAATATCATCACTTATAGTACTCATGATTTATAGTTCCCCGCTTTCAAATCCTATAGTTAAAATGGTTTTACTATTTTTATCAACTTTAAAAAGTTCACTTATTCTATATCCAACTACCCATCCAATTTTGTCGCCAAAACATATTAATTGGACGTTATCCCTTGTGTCTTTGGGTACCTTTAAATCTATAAAAAGATCTTTTAGTTTCTTTTTCCCTGTCATTCCAAGTGGTATTATCCTATCCCCCTTTTTTCTATTCCTCAACACTATATCTCCCTGTATCTTATCATAATCAAAATATTGAATAAACCTATTTTGATTATAGCTCACATATCCTCCCATGTCAGTTAGTTTCAAATAGATTCTTGAATTAATATTCGGAATGTAATTGCACCCAATTTTCAATTTATATTGTTCCGAGCAGAATTTATTAGTTTTCATTGTATTTTTTCTTATTATTATATTACCATAGTCATTCACTGCTAAAATATTATGCGGAAGCATCAGCTCTTTACCTGTGGAATGTTTTTGAATATCTATTATGCCAAGTATATGAACTTTTTCAAAGTCTATCAAACTTTTAGCTATACTTTTTAATGAAAACCTAACTATTCTAGTTAATATGGCTTTTTTCTCTAAAAATGCCTCCTTAAATATTATAACCTTTTCTGGCTTTATATCACAATATTTTTTAAATTTTTCCCTTGAAATATATTCTAAATAGTCATTATCTACTTTTATTGTCTCCGAAAATCTATTTAATACTTCAATTATATCCTTATTAAAATTTTTCTGTATATATGGTATAAGCTCTAATCTTATTTTGTTTCTGGAATATACCGTTTCAAAATTAGTCTTATCAACTCTGGGTTGAAGGTTATTATCACTGCAATATTTTTCAATTTCAGTTCTGGTATTATGTATTAGTGGTCTTACAAAGATGTCATCTCTTATCGGTCTTATCCCAATAAGTCCATTTAATCCAGCTCCCCTTATAATTCTCATTAAGATCGTTTCTGCCTGATCATTAGCATTATGTGCTATAGCTATCTTTTGAGCTCCCAGCTCAATTTTAAGTCTTTTAAAAAACTTATATCTTTCTTCTCTTCCTGCACTTTCACAGGAAATATTCCTCTTTTTAGCTATACTATCTATATCTATCTTTAAGCTTTTAAATTCAATTTCTAGGTTTTTACAAAATCTTTTTACATATAATTCATCCTCATCAGCCTCAATACCCCTCAGACAATGATTTACATGGGCTGCAACCAGTGTAATATTTAATTTCTTACGTAAAATATATAATATATGTAACAGGCATATAGAATCTGGCCCTCCCGACACAGCCACTATTACTTTATCATTGCTATTAAACATCTTATTTTTTTTTATAGTATTCAATACAGATTCTATCAAAACAAGCACTTCCCAAATCAAAAATCTTTATCATAATATGTTATTACATTATACCATAAATATATTATTTTTTGTGGTCAAATAGTATACTACCTATTTAGGCTGTTGATCCTATAAATCATCAACAGCCCAACTCTTATAATATAAAAAATTCTCAATTCTATCATCATCATATCCCATTAATAAAGACTATATATTTTTTCAACTATCACTGTCATATCATCCTTTATTTTTCCGCCAGACAATTCTTTAGCTCTGTCAATTATTTTCTGACACATTTCTTTTGGATCTGTGCAATCCAACTTTTTTAAAAATTCCACCATCCACTGAAAATTCCCCGTAGTTTCACTGTCATAATCCAGTACTCCATCACTTACCATTACTACAAAATCTCCATTAATTATTCTTTTGTCGGTTATATCTATATCCGGTTTATCCAATACCCCTATAGGAAGAGTTTTGGATTTTATAACTATTATGTCATCTCCCCTTTTTATAAAGCTAGCTGCTGCCCCCATCTTTATAAAATTTATCTCCCCTTCATATAAATTCACACTACTTAAATCCAAAGTGGAAAATTTTTCATCCTCATTAAATTTAATACCCATGATAGAATTCACTGTATTAATGGCAGTCATTTTTTTAAACCCTGAATTAGTAAACTTTTCTATAAGTTCAACTGTAGCAGTGCTCTCTTGACCTGCCTGAGGCCCCGAACCCATGCCATCACTTATTATTGTCATATATGTCCCGTCTGGCAATTTGCCAAAGCTATAACTATCTCCATTATATTTTTCACCATCTTTGCAATTTCCACTGACATAAGTTGCTACATGATATTTAGGCATTTCCTCAAAAGTTATACTGCAGGTACCCATAGAATAATTTATATTGCACCCCTTATCATTTACACACATTAATTTGCCTGAAACACTATTTATAAGTGGCAGCACATCCTTCATGCACTTTTGTTTCCCTCCACAAGCTTCCATAGATAAATTCACAATTAGATGATTTTTTCTATCATTAAAACAAAATACATCTTTATAACGTATATTTTCCTTATTTAAAATTCTTCGGATATCATTTTCAATTTCAGGATTAAATTTTATATCAGAATCAAAATCTTCCGCTATTTCTGCCACTGTTCTGCCCATGTTTTCTATCTGAGACGCTAGAAGTTCCCTGCATTCTCCCAGTCTTATTCTCCACATCTCATCCACAATATAATTGTTTATGATTTCCTCAGTATTTTTCATTAGAAGGGTTCGCTTAATACATTTCCTTTGAATTTCCTCTGGAATATGTTTTTTATTTTCCTGATAATTTTGTATTAATTCCACAAATGCATTATAGGTATAAAAAGTTTCTCTTCTCCAGCACATGGACTTCATATCACAGCTCGTGCAAACCCTATCTGCTAAATTTTCCACAAGAGCACTGCTCTTATTTTTCATAGCCAGTTTATCATTTTCAGCCAGTTCAGCTAGAACAGATGACATATTAACAAGCACACCAGAGAAGTTGTCCAATTTTTTTGTGAAAATAGATTTGATTTTGCCTGCATAATTTTCTTTTAAATATTCCTGCTTTTTCCGGCAATCCAACTCCAATTCCACCTTTTTATATATTCCTTTAGGTATGGCAAGGAATATAATGCAGCTTATAATTACCTCTATAATTTTAAATTCGGCACCTATATTAGAATACATCTTCAATATAGCAAAGGCTACAATATAAGCTGAACCACTAAACCATTTACCTGTTTCTCTAAATACACCTGATACAAGCCCACATAACCCATAAACTGCAGTGTAAATTATCACATCATTAGAGGTAACTCCTATAATAGTTCCCATTGCCACCCCTGCTGCTGCACCTGAAGTACTTCCTTTTACATAACCTAATATGAGAATAAAACTCAAGGCTATTATATTCCTAATGGATATTCCGCCTATACTGCTTCCCCAAGTTCCCGCTATAATTAAAGATATAGTTATAGCCATGCTAATTATCTCTTCACTGTTATATAAATGCCGCGTTTTTGATTTTTTAAAGCATATTATAGAATAGCTAATAATATAATATAATGAGAAGATACATAGAATTTCAAAAACGGAATTAAATGCAGCTACTCCAGCAGTTAATTTAACTACAATAAGTTTATAAAAAAAGAATTCTAAAAATGTAGTTGAAAACAACCAAACAAGCTTCTTATTTTTATCTATACTTTTTAAAATATAATTCAACAAAGCTAATGTGACAGTTATTGTACAGTATACTGGTAAATACTTTACATTTCCATATATAGATATATATCCGAGAAGCGTGCCAAGAGCTGCTGCTAGTGAAGGTATCTGCTTTTCACACGCCGCTATTGATATGAAAAATGCTATTCCAAAAGGTGCCATAAGATTTACCATCATAACTCTTCCCACTAAGAAACCTGCTAAAAAGTAAAATGCCAGTTTAATAATAAGATCTAGATTTTTAAATTTACTCTTTTTCCTCTCACTACTTATTTTTTTTGTTCGTTGATAAGGAAAAACTTCTGCTCCGTATTGCATCAATATCACCCCACCCTATAAAATCACTTTCTTTATTATAGCAATATCTTATGGAAATAAATGTCAGAAGGTGAGGTGTATTCATATTTTTTTTAGGACATTAATTTCTATGTTTTTTCTATAATTTTCCTTTTAGACAATTAGGCTTAAAAAATACCATTGAATTTTAATATATGTACTGGAAAATTTTTTTATCCACATGTAATCATCAATATTTATCTACAATGTTTATAATTCTACTTATATTATAAAATCCACAAAATCCAATGTAGAACTTTGTGTATAAATGTTTATTATTTAAACATAAAAGGACTTGTTAAATTTAACAAGTCCTTACTATTGGTAGCGGAAATAGGAATTGAACCTATGACACTTCGGGTATGAACCGAATGCTCTCGCCATCTGAGCTATTCCGCCATATTATATACAATTGGTTGCGGGGAAAGGATTTGAACCTCCGACCTTCGGGTTATGAGCCCGACGAGCTACCAGCTGCTCCACCCCGCGTCATTATTCTGGTGCTGAAGACCGGAATCGAACCGGTACGGGTTTTAAAGCCCGCAGGATTTTAAGTCCTGTGCGTCTGCCTGTTCCGCCACTCCAGCAATATTTAACAGTTTCTCAACTTGACGACATAAGTTATTATATATGATAAATAGAATATTGTCAACAATTTTATAAAACTTTTATTTTAAAACAAAAGAGGTCATCTGCAGACCTCTTTAAATTTATAATCAATAATTAGACGATTTTTTATAACCTTTTCCTTTAGAATCCTGATGTTTTTTTATGTCTTGAAATCTCTCTTCACTATCTTTTAAAAACTTAGATAACCTGTCTTCAAAACTGCCTTGATTTTGCTTGTTATTTTCCTTTTGCCAGTCTATCTCTAATGGTCTCAAACTCTTCTTATCCTGATCTACTTGCTTCATAGATAAACTTATCTTGCCATTATCATCGATAGAAATCACCTTAACTTTTACCTTATCCTTTTCCTTTAAATAGTCCCTTATATTTTTAACATAAGTATCTGATACCTCAGATATATGGACTAACCCAGTTTTACCCTCAACTTCTACAAAGGCTCCAAAACTAGTAATATTGACTACCGTACCTTCTAGTATGCTTCCTGCCTTCAAGGTCATATTAAAAAGACTCCTCCTTAAAAATAATACTTATATACTAATATTTTACTCTTCTAGTTTTAATAGAGTAGGACTTCTTGGATCTTGCCCAAAAATTTTTCCTGCTTCCACAATTATTTATCCTCCATCATCCTGCAGATATAATTTAAAAATTCTGCTATAGTTTTTTATAATATAATTCATTTATTATTATCTATTACAGGAGTTTCACCTTGTTTAATAAGACCCAACTTCTCTCTGGCTAATTTTTCTATATATATGTCAGATGCAGACATTTTAATTTCATCCTGTAATTTTTGGTTTTTTACCTTCAGCTTTTGTTCTTCAGTTTTTCTCTCGACTATTTGCTTTTTTATATTCTGCATAGTAATCTGCTGGCTTACGAATATATAGCCTATGTATAAAACTAACAGTAAAAAGAATATATTCTTCCATTTAACCTTTATCTTCAACAATAATCACCAGTTTCTTTAATTAAAACTTTTATCTAAACTATATTAGATGCCTATGAGAACATAATCTTATCTTCAATTATCACAAATAACATTATATTTATATTGTAATTTGATTTTTAATTTTCTTCAAGTTAATTCTTATAATTTCTTTTATTTTTTTTCTTAATTATATAAATAACGTACTGAAAAAAATATACTAGAGTATTTAAAATTACCCTGAATACCCTTCCCAATATTCTAAACAATTTTTCATAAAAGCCTATAAATATGCGGCTAAAAATTTTTAAATACAAATATATACCCACTGCCAATAAAATGTATACATACATTCTTAAATAAGCATAATTAGTATACATCAAAAATACAAATACAATTACAGCTGTAAACAACCAAAATAGAGTGTCTTCTATAAACATTATTATTTTATTTAAGCCACTTAATCCCCTTATTAACCTGTAAAAATCAAACAGCACCCCAGTTATTATTCCTGCCATAATACTAAACAATATAATTCTGACCTGATCACCTATTGATATAATCATAATAATCCTAACTACTTAAACATTTTAGACAATAAATTATGCTTTTTCTTCTTAGGCTCATTATTTATATAAACACAGGAATTTATAGTGCCTATTATACTAACATCACCATTTTGGACATCTAATTTATTCATCTTTAAATCTTTACCCTTAATATCAAGAATTCCAAGATTGGTATTTAACGATATTTGATCCTCATTAAAACTTATAACTTCAATAATACCTGTTAGTATTAACTTTTTCCTATTTTCAAGACTTAGTAGGCTCTTTTTGTCTTCAAGCTTTATTTCTTTTTTCTCCATAAAACATCCCCTCCACCTATAATAAATATATGTGGCTGGAATAATTTATATTACTTTCTATTTCACATCTTTTGTCTCCGCAATTATTTTATACATATTTTGAACATCTTCCTTTTTAACATAATTTTTAACATTTAAAATTTTTGCTTTAAGACTATTGTTTGCATATATGATTTCTATTACGTCTCCCTCTTTGATCTCAGTGCTAGGTTTTGCCACTTTACCGTTTACTATAACCCTTCCACTTTCACAGGCTTCTTTTGCAACGGTTCTTCTCTTTATTATTCTAGATACTTTAAGATATTTATCTAACCTCATGCAAATTCTCCTTTTTAAAGCAGAAAACCCAGATTTTCATCCAGGTTTTCTGAAAATATATTATTTATTTACTTTATCTTTAAATTCTTTACCCGCTTTAAATACAGGAACTGTTGACTCTGGTATGTTTATCTCCTCTTTAGTTCTAGGATTCCTTCCCATTCTAGCAGCTCTTTTTCTCACTTCAAATGTTCCAAATCCAACTAATTGAACTTTTTCCTTTTTTTCAAGTGTTTCCTCTACACTTTCTATAAATCCCTTTAAAGCTGCCTCTGCATCTTTCTTCGTTAACTTTGACTTTTCTGCTATACTAGCAATTAATTCTGATTTATTCACCTTTTTTACCTCCTCTTATTTTCATAGACATATGTGCAAAATCATGCAAATATCTTTACAAATTACTCCCAATTAAATTCAATTAGGAACTATAGAAAGTAATAAACATTCATGTATTCGTACAAAAACAACTAACCTTTAACTTATGTATATTGCATACGTAATTAAATTATTTATCACTTACTATATTTAATTATAATATATATAGCCATATTCTGCACTAATTTATAAACTCCTTCTTTTTTTTGCATATAAAACTCAGATTTATTTATTTTTAGATTCCTCCCAAAGTTTATCCATTTCCTCTAATGTCATATCCATCATATCTAAACCATGAGCCATAGCACTTTTCTCTATATATGCAAAACGTTTTATAAATTTCTCTATAGTATAATTTAATGCAAATTCAGGGTCGATGTCAAGGAATCTTGCTACATTTACACATGCAAATATTAAATCCCCTATTTCTTCTACTATTTTTACCTTTTCTTCACTTTTATATACATTTTTTACTTCATAATATTCCTCTAAAACTTTATCCAGTGCACTTTCAACTTTGTCCCAATCAAATCCCACATCTGCAGCTTTTTTCTGAACCTTTACTGCTCTCATAAGACCCGGCAAAGTTTTAGCTACATGTATAAGCTCATCTGTATATGTTTTTAGGCCCTGTTCTTCCTTTTTTATAATATTCCAATTCGTAAGTACCTGCTCTGTATTGTCTATATTCTCACTTCCAAATACATGAGGATGCCTATTTATCATCTTATGGCATATGCCATTAATTACATCCCTTATATTAAAAAATCCCTCCTCTTCTCCTATTTGACAGTGAAATATTATCTGAAATAATACATCACCAAGTTCTTCTACAAGATTTGCATCGTCTTTTTCATTTACAGCTTCCATCACCTCATAACTTTCTTCTATAAGATATTTTTTTAAGCTGTCGTGATTTTGCCCTTTATCCCAAGGGCATCCTGTATCACTTCTTAATTTCTTCATTATATCCAATAAATCCTTTAAATCATATGTAATTTCTAAATTTTTAGGTATATAAACTGTTGTTAAATAATCTATATCGCTTTGCCTATCTAACTCATATAATTTTATTTTCCTTATAATCTCACTGTTTTTAATTCCTGCAGACTTTATAAAATATATTTCAATATCATCTCCATAGTACTCCATCAAGGCCAATTTAACCTGGGATGCAATTAATTTATCGTACACTTGGGTTATTATGATACCAGTTCTTTTGTCCAGCATCTGATTTTTTATGTTAAAAGCATCAATTATTTTCAACCCGTCGCCAGCATCTATATTCAGTCTCTCTATAATAGTATCTATAAAACTGACTGACGGTACTATATCTATATCCAAAGATCTTTTTCTGCATAGTTCTATCAATAATTGAACTGACTTTTCCGCTACTAGAGGATGACCTGGAACTCCATAGGCTATCTGTTTGAACTTTTCATCTTTTTGTACCAAATCCTCTGCAATAGATTTATATACATCTTCAAATTTATCTTTGTCTTTGTACATATAGTCATAGGTATGAAAACTTATGCCTAATTTTTTTAAATAATTTACAGTGGGATGTTTTTCTGTTCTCAAATAGACTTCATCTGAATTTTTAAGTATATTTACGGCACCCAAGGTAAGAGATTCTACTGAGCCTGGACCTAGGCCTACTACCTTAATCATTTGTAAACCTCCTTATCTTTTTAAAAATTTACTTTTTATATAGTTATACCTAAATATTTTAAATATAACTATAAGCGGAATATAGATGATCAATCCTGAAATTATAGCCAGAAAACATGCTATTCTACTGCTTACTGTATAATTATAGACGCACATATAGATAATTACAACAGCTATTATCATAAAAATAGAAGCAAAGGCGGGTTTAACTACGATTTCAAAATAATTTACATCTATTTTTAATTTTCTAACAAGAAATATTATATTTAAAATACAAGTCAGAACATAGCCTGCTATGCTTCCACAAATGGCTCCATAAATATTTACATGGGGAATTGCTACTAAAAATGAAGTCAAAATTACTTTTACAATACATCCTAAAGATAGATTGAGTACAGGCCTAATATAATATCCTACCCCTTGTAATATAGCGGTAGATGTCTGCACCAATATTATAAATGGTATTGATAGTGCAGAATACTGAAGTATACTAGAACCGGCAGATTGACCTGGAAATATCAAATCTAAAATCGGATAAGCCAAAGTATACAATCCAAGCATAGAAGGAAGAGCAATCACCATAGAAAGTCTAAAGGATAAATCCACCTTGTTAATCACATCTAATTTTCTATTTAATATGTGTGATTCTGCAATTATAGGCATTAAGGAGGCACATAATGCAGCTGATATAGTAAGAGGTATGTTTATCAATATAAATGCTTTTCCCGTAAGTTGTCCATATAATATTGCTGCATCTTTATATGTAAAACCTGCTTCTAATAACTTCTGAGGCACCAGTGCCGAATCTATAAGACTCATTATACTACTGACGGCAGCCCCTAAAGATACTGGAATTGCTATATACAACAGTCTGCTCAGTATATCTTTGTTATCTGCCACTTTAACATTTATTTCTTTTCTTATAGGAATATATTTTATTATTAAATATATTCCCCCAAATAATCCACCTGCAGCTGCCCCCAAAGCCGCTCCACCTGCAGAATATTCTATGCCTTTAGGTAAAAGCAAGTATGCAAGTCCAACTCCAACTACCACTCTTCCTATCTGCTCTATAATCTGAGATACAGCGGTATAGTTCATATTTTGAAGTCCCTGAAAAAAGCCTCTAAATGCACTCATTATAGATATGAACATAGGTGCAAAGGCTATAGCTACCAGTGAATAGTAGGACTTTCTATCCCATTTTAGAAAATGTATAATTGGATTTGAGAATATAAGAAGCACTGCCGTAAAACCTGTTCCTAAAATGAACATTAAAAGTAAAGACTTTCTCAATACTTGAATAATACCTTTATAATCCCCAAGTGCATTTTTTTCCGATACCATTTTAGATACAGCCACAGGTATACCCGATGCAGCTGCAACAAAAAACATATAAAGGGGGAAAGACATCTGATAATATCCCACCCCTTCATCTCCCACTAGCATTTGAAGTGGCCATCTAAAAAATAATCCTAGAAATTTGGATATTATACCTGCTGCTCCTAATATAATCGTACCTTTTATAAGTGACTGTTTTTTCATAAAAATACCTCCAAATTGCTATAGTTGCAAATAATTTATTTCCATGTTTATAATTATTTAAAATTTGAAAGTATTATTACTTTAAGTGAATATTTTTTATATCACAGTCAATACTTCTTTAATAGATTAAATGACTGTTACACTGAGATGAAGTTTGCCCATAAAAAAATGGCAGCTAATGCCGCCATTTTTTCCTATTGTTCCATTTGCTTTCCAAGAAATGAAGATGCTGTTTCAGCCAGCTTAGTTTCCACATTGCCAAATTTAGCTTCCTCTTTGGATGCTATTATTACAGCTCCAATAGCATCTCCACCAGATATTATAGGGCATATAACTTGAGCAGAATATTTTCCCTGAATATCTTCATCATCATATATGGGTATAATTCCTTTTCCTTCAGAAGCTGAAACTGTCTTTCTATCATCTATTAATTTTTCCAATTCTGAACTTATTTTTTTATCCACATATTCCTTTTTAGGAGCTCCACTTATGGATACAACACTATCTTTATCACATATCATAATTATATGACCTACAGTCTGCTGTAGTGATTCAGTATATCCCTTGGAAAAATCACTGAGCTCACCAATAGGCGAATACTTTTTTAATATAACGCCTCCTTCTCTGTCCGTAAATATCTCTAAAGGATCCCCCTCTCTTATTCTAAGTGTTCTTCTTATTTCCTTCGGTATGACAACTCTACCTAGGTCGTCTATACGTCTAACAATTCCTGTTGCTTTCATGTTTAGAATTCCTCCTCAAAAATAATAATATATAACTTGTATTAATATTATTTTTCTAAATATGAAATTTTATACACAATTGTTATTTAAATTATAAAATTAAAGAGAACTATGACATAAATCATCATAATTCCCTATATGGTACTTATATGTAAAATATATATTTACATAATATTTTTTTCCTTTTTGGTTATACTTGCAGCATTTTTCCACTGCTGTAATTTCTGGGAAACCAGTTTGCTTTTTTGATCACTTTCCAGTTGTTTTTTTATCTCATCTTTAACCTTACTGAGAGGCTTAACAGGATATTTGACTTTATCTATACACTTTATTATATGATATCCGAAACTACTCTGTACCGGATCCGATATTTCTCCTCCTTTTAACGCCTTTGCCCCTGCCATAAACTGAGCGTCATACTGGGAATCATCATATTTTATAGTGCCTAAATCTCCACCCTTATTTTTTGTTGCTGTATCCTGGGAAACTTCTTTCGCAACCTTTGAGAAATCTTCCCCCTTATCCAGCCTTGTCTTTACCTTTTCAGCTTCAGCTTTAGTCTTTACAAGGATATGTGCCAGGTGCATTTTATTGGGCAGTTCCGTATATTTATCCTGATTTGCCTTATAATAATCCTCTATTTGTTTATCTGTTATCTTTATATTTTTTGTAATGCTATCACTTACTTTTTGTTGCATTTGCTGTTCTCTAAGCTGAGATAAATACATGCTTTTAAATGAATCTTCAGTAAATCCCTGAGCTTTTAGTGCCGCATCAAATTGCTCAGTACTATTTCCAAACTGCTGCTTTTTTATTTGGGCAATTTGATTGTTCATATCTGTCTTAAGCTTTTTTTCATCTGGCAAAAGTTTTAACTCTTTAGCCTTCTGTTCAATTATTTTATTTGTAATCATATCCTCAAGTATTTGCTCTTTTTGGCTTTTTATAGTATTTACAGCTTCTTCATTTTTCTCATAATCCTCTCCATATTGCTGTTTAGCCTGACTTAACAGTTGCATGGTATATGGATTTTTGTCTAAATCGCCTCTGGTGATTTTTTCTCCATTAACTACCGCTACAGTACTATTAGCTATAGCTTCTGGCGTTTTTTCTATCATATTACAACCGGCAATTGAGAACATGAACGTCATTATACACATAGCGGTTGCTAACCTTTTTATATTTTTCACAATTATTCCCCCACTCTTTCTATGTTAAAATACAGATTTATTTTAACATAAAAGTATTTTTACCACAAAGCTATTTTTGTTCATATATTTGTAGCATATAATTAATAATTTTCTTAATATCACTTAAAATATTTTCTCTTTTTACATTTTCTAATCTATATCCAAAACCAGGCTTTTTATTCATTTTTAGTACTATTTTTCTTGAATAATTTTTTAAAAGGCCCTTCATTACATTTTGATCCACTCTATTTTGACTTTCAAATGTAAATACAACTTCTCTCTTTACTTCTTTTATCTCCTCTATCCCAAGTTCCTTACCAATACTCCTTATATAGGCTATATCCATAAGATTTTGTACTGAAGATGGTATACTAGAAAATCTATCTTCCAATTCTTCTTTTACATCCAGCATATCATCATAGGAATCTATAGCAGCTATCTTCTTATACACTTCTATTTTCTGAACTTCATTTTTTATATAACTATCCGGTATATAAGCATCTATCTTCAATTCCACAGTAGTCTCCACCGGCTCTTTGTGTATTTCACCTTTTATAAGCTTCACAGTGTCCTCAAGCATTCTACAATATAGATCATACCCTATGGCAGCCATATGTCCATGCTGTGATGCACCCATCATATTGCCTGCCCCTCTTATCTCCAGATCCTTTAAAGCTATCTTAAATCCAGATCCTAACTCTGTAAATTCCTTAATGGCCTTCAGTCTTTTCTCAGCTACTTCTGTCAGAACCTTATCTTTTCTATAAGTCAAGTAACAATAAGCTATTCTATTTGTTCGTCCCACCCTTCCTCTTAATTGATAGAGCTGAGATAACCCCATCTTATCTGAATCATATATTATCATGGTATTTACATTCTGTATATCCATGCCAGTTTCTATAATAGTTGTAGACACAAGAACATCATATTTACCTTTCATAAAATCTATTATTATATTCTCAAGTTCTCTTTCCTGCATTTGGCCATGGGCCACTGCTACTTTGGCCTCTGGAACTAATTTTGATACATAGGCGGCCATTTCTTTTATGTTCTCGACCCTATTGTATACAAAATAAATCTGTCCCTTTCTATTTATTTCTCTGAGCATAGCATCTCTAATCAATTGATCATTGTATTCTACCACATAGGTTTGTATAGGATATCTCTCCTCTGGTGGTGTTTCTATTACACTTATGTCTCTGACTCCTACAAGTGACATGTGGAGAGTTCGCGGTATAGGTGTAGCACTTAAAGTCAATACATCTACATTTTTTCTGATTTTCTTAATTTTTTCTTTATGACTGACGCCAAATCTTTGCTCCTCATCTATTATAAGAAGTCCTAAATCTTTAAATTGAACATCCTTTTGTAATATCCTATGAGTGCCAATTAATATATCCACATTTCCCACCTTCACAGCCTTTATAGTAAGCTTTTGTTGAGCAGGGGTTCTAAACCTACTTATCATATCTATTTTTACAGGAAAATCAGAAAATCTTTGAACGAAATTATTATAATGCTGTTGTGCCAATATAGTAGTTGGAACTAAAAAGGCAACTTGTTTGCCGTCCATTACAGCTTTAAAAGCTGCTCTTACAGCAACTTCAGTTTTACCGTAGCCCACATCACCACAGAGCAATCTATCCATAACTTTATCTGACTCCATATCTTCTTTTATATCCTGAATGGTTGATAATTGATCTGGCGTCTCTTCGTATGGAAATTCATCTTCAAATTGTTTTTGCCAAACGGTATCCTTTGAATATCTATAGCCTTTTAAAGTAGATCTAATAGCATATAATTTTACTAAATCCTCCGCTATCTGCTCTATAGACTTCTTAGCCTTTTTTTTGGCCTTCGCCCATTCCGAGCTTCCTAATTTATTTATTTTGGGAGTTTTACCTTCAGCCCCTATATATTTTTGTACCATATCAAGTTGTTCCACCGGCACATATAATTTGTCATCAGATTCATATACAAGCTCTAGATAATCCTTTTTATGCTCCTGAAATTCCAGTTGTTTTATACCTTTATAAACACCTATTCCATGATTGACATGAACTACAAAATCCCCAGGTTTTAACTCAGTAAAACTTTTGATCTTACCTGCACCCTTTTTCACGGCCTTTTTTATATTCTTTCTCCTAGCTTCTCCAAAGACTTCTTTACTTGAAATAACACTCAACTTGAGCTCTGGATATTCAAAACCCTTTAGCTGGCTTCCAAAAGTTATAACCACTTCCCCAGGCATAATTTCACGTACTACATCCTTATAGCTGCTATCTATATCCCTATCTCTCAAGGTATCAACCAATCTTTCTCCTCTAGGTCTTGTACCTGATAAAATCAATATTCTAAAACCCTTAGATTTTCTATCTCTTATATCTTCAATAAGCAGATCTATTTGTCCATGATAATCATTGAGAGTTATCTGCGAAAAATTTATTACTGATTTGGGTAAAAATGTTTTAACTGATTTGGCAATGGGATCTAATATAATGCTCTTTCTCCTCTTGAGTTCTTCAATTAGCTGAGATTTACCAATGAGCATTTTACTCTGTTTAAGAAGTATATTTCCTCTTTGTAAAAAGCTTTTATAGTTTTCTTCAAATTCAAAATATACACTATTTAATTTTCCCTCGCATCTTTGAACATCATCCACGATTATAAAATAATCCTTTACATAATCAAAAAAAGTTGATGGATTTTCATAAAAATAAGGTAAAAAGCTATCAATAGTTTCAAAATTCCAGCTTTGTTCAAGAACTTCTAAATTTTTTACGGTAATTTCTTTTATTCTCTTAACTGCCTCATTGTCTTTTAATTTTTTTAATTTCTCAACTA
Organism: Clostridium aromativorans; assembly: GCF_020908015.1. Taxonomy (NCBI): domain Bacteria; kingdom Bacillati; phylum Bacillota; class Clostridia; order Eubacteriales; family Clostridiaceae; genus Clostridium; species Clostridium aromativorans. Next base: position 127,643 of record NZ_JAJJPB010000005.1, on the reverse strand, counting down.
CTATTGCCAGATCTTCTTTTATTCCCTCTTCCCCGGCTCTAATTCTACTTTTGTCAAGTATAATTTCTCTGGCAGGAAAAATTTCTATACTATCCACTTTTTCAATACTTCTTTGAGATTCCAGATTAAAACTTCTAATAGATTCTATTTGGCTGCCAAACAACTCCAGCCTATATGGTTCCGCAGAAATTGGAGAATATATGTCCATTATACCCCCTCTTATAGAAAACTGGCCTTTTGCATCTACAACTTCACTTCTTTCATATCCACATTGAATTAGTCTTTCTGCAATATCCTTTAAATCTAAGACATCTCCAACGGATACTTTAAACATATATCTTCTATATAATTCTACAGGAATATATACTGAACTCAATGATTCCACACAAGTTATTATAATTTTCTTGCGTGAATTCAATATCTGTCTTATTACCTTCAATCTTTCCCATCTCAAATCTCCAGATATAGCATCTATATTGTAGAATACCACTTCTTTAGTTGGAAAATAATATACCTGAGACAAATAAAAGGATAAATCCTCATACAATTTCCTAGCCTCTACATCACTGTGAGTAACAATCAAGATCGGCTTATCTAAAGTTTCATATATTCCATATGTTAAATAACTTCTCGCAGATTCTGAAAGTCCATACACTCCTATAGGAAATTTATCTCTGGATATTTCCTTTATGACACTTTTAAACTTATCACTTTTTTTAATGGGTTTCATAAGCCCTTCTAATCTCATCCTAACAACCACCCTATAAATTTATTCATCCATCATAACTTAATAAAATTATCTATCACAATATCTACTTACAAATTCCAACTTTAAACATTTTTAATTGAACGCACAATAACCGTCAATCTCTTCCTTATTAGAGAGATTATACGGTTTTTTTATACTATTTTATTTATACAAACTATAAAAGCAACCCATTGAATCTGTTCATGGCTTCTTCTACGCCATTTTTCAAAATACATTCTACTGCCTCTCGGCTGACCTTTAGAACTTTTTCCATATAAATTTTATCATTTTTAGAAAATCTACCCAAAACATGGGATATAAGCTGACCTTCAGGTTGTCCTATGCCTATCTTCACTCTTACAAATTGATCTGTAGCCAGGTTAAATATTATATTTTTTACCCCGTTATGACCTCCGGCACTTCCATGAGTTTTTATTCTAAGTCTTCCAACAGGAATATCTATATCATCATGTATTATTATTATATTATTGCCCATTATTTTATAAAAATTTACAGCTTCCACCACACTTTCTCCACTCAAGTTCATATAAGTATCTGGTTTTAATAATACAACTTTATTATTTTCTATAATACCTTCTCCACAAGTTCCTTTAAATTTTTTCTTACTTAAAACAATATTGTACTTACTACTTAACAGATCTACAGCATCAAATCCTATATTATGGCGCGTGTGTTCATATTCAATCCCTATATTTCCTAAGCCAACTATTAAAAACATCAATTCACTCCAATCTTACTATTTTATCTTTGATTATCCTTTTGAATTTGAGACAAAGTTATCTGCATTTCTATAATTTCCCCATTTCTCCAAATTTTACCTAAAATTTTTTCTCCTAATTTATGTCCTCCTAATATAGCTTCTATATCTGACATACTCTTTACTTTATTCCCATCTAATTCTATCAGTATATCCGTAGGCTTTATACCCGCCACCGAAGCACCACTGTTTTTCTCCACTTGCTGAATATATATTCCCTGAACTCTATTATCCTGCGATATTACACTCTCTCCATTTATACCTAATTCCGGCCTCGAAACTTGACCATTGCTTATAAGTGACTTTATTATATTTTTTGCCTCGTTTATAGTTATAGCAAAACCAATTCCCTCTACCTTGGAACCAGCACTTAATTTCAGGCTATTTATACCTATGACATAACCCTGTATATTGCAAAGAGGGCCTCCGCTATTCCCTGGATTCATAGCTGCATCAGTCTGAATAACCTTATATATAACTCCATTATACTCTATCTTCCTATTTATTGCACTTATTATACCTGCTGTAACTGAGCCTGGAAATTCTTCGCCTAAAGAATTTCCTATGGCAATAGCAGCATCTCCAACTTTCACTTTAGAAGAATCCCCCAGTTTAGCTATTGGAAGATTTTTTGCATTTACTTTTATTACAGCTAAATCAGACCTTTCATCCACACCAGCTACAGATGCATCCAGTATTTTTCCGCTGGACAATTTAACCATAACTTTATCCGCACCCTGTATTACATGATAATTTGTAACTATATATCCATTTGAATCTATTATTATCCCGGAACCACTCCCTAAATCCTGCAGTCCAAAATAATCTTCTGCTTTATTACTTATACCCACTACTGCTGGACTCACAGCTTCTGCCACCTCAGTTATAGAATTCTCCGACGTATTTCCCGATTTATCTTCCGATTTAGCCCTATTAACATTTTCATTGGATTCAACTACTACCTGATTATTATTAGGTGTATAAATTTTAGTAACTTCCTTTTTACTACTCATATAAGCTCCAGATAATCCTCCCGAAACAGCAGCTATCAGAATAAAACAACACATTTTCCCTAATTTCACCATATTTGATCTTCTCTTGCTATTTATAAATTTTATTTTTGCTTTACTGGACTCTACGTTTTCCCATGAAACATCCTTTATGTTATCATATCTGTTGTTATCATCCATTAAATACACCTCATAATATCTAAAATCTAGAATTATTATAATAAAAAAGTTTTACACAAATATGAACAAAATAAAATAATTTGTTAAACTCTTTTCAAAGTAAAAGTAAACATAACCCCATTAGGTTCCTTATTCTCAGCCCATATATCTTCGCCTAGTTGGGTAAGGATGCTCCTTACAATAGGAAGTCCAAGCCCTGTACTTATTTTTGAAGTCCTGGATTTATCACGCTTATAGAATCTATCCCATATATATTTCATATCAGGCTCTGGTATATTAGAGCCATCATTATATATGGATACCAATACCTTCTCGCTTTTTATCTTAGTAAAAATCTTTATATTTCCATCTTGATTTACATATTTAATAGCATTATCGATTAAATTCGTAACTACCTGGGTTATTCTATCCTTGTCTGCTGCCACATAGAGTTTATCATCTTCTAAAAGTACATCTACTTTCAATCTCTTTTCATTTATTCTGGTCTCAAATTTTATAACACATAATCTTATAACTTCATTTATGTCCACCTTTTCTATTCTAAGCTTAAGCTGCCCCGATTCAATAGTCGACAAATCCAGGAGATCATTTACAAGCCTGGTAAGCCTCTGTATCTCAGAATAAGTTACAGATAGATAGTAATTTTGTTTCTCCGCTGGAATAACTCCATCAATCATTCCTCCAATAAAACCTTTTATAGATGTTATTGGAGATCTTATTTCATGAGATACATTGGATATAAATTCCCTTCTGTTTTTTTCCACTTGTTGCAGGGAATCTGCCATACTGTTGAAAGACTTCGCTAACTCACCAATTTCGTCGTCTGATTTAACCTCGACTCTCTTCTCCACTTCACCCCTGGATATTTTATCCGCAGCATAATTTATTACTTTAAGCGGCTTTATTATTATTCTCTGGGACAAATAATAAATTACAAAACAGCATATTATAATGGCAAAAACTGCTGACATCCATATGATTTCATATACTCTTATGAGGGGTCCCTTTAATTCATCTATTGATGTATGCATCATTATGGCACCCTTAAAAACTTTATTTGAAAAAATTGGTATTTCAAAAGTATGGACTGGACCCGTAAATACACTTGAATAGGTCTCACTCTTATCTACTGTTTTGTTTTCTCTAAGTTCCTTTAGATCACTGGTAACTATTTGTTTTGATGTAGCTATTAATTTTTTGTGTTCACTTTTTGAAACAGAATATACATATCCATAATTATCCACAAGCCATATGTCTGCTGATAGATAATTTCCTATATAAGTTAAAGTTTCATTTATGTCATCTACTGTTAAGTTTCCATCTAAATATTGAATAGCCTTATATTTTATAAATTGAGATTCTCTGAGCAATTCACTTTCTCTCTTTTTAAAATAATATCCTTCAAACCAATAGGATAAAAAAGCCGCTGTCATTACAAAACTCACTATAATAATTGCAATAAATGCAGCCATAAGTTTTGAAAATAACCCCTTTTTCATCTATTTCACCTCAAATTTATACCCTACACCCCATACTGTTTCTATTTGCCAGTTAGGCCCTCCTTGAAGTTTTTCTCTAAGCCTTTTAATATGAACATCCACTGTTCTAGAGTCTCCCGGATAATCATATCCCCAAACTTCACACAATAACTGTTCTCTAGTAAATACCCTGTTTTTATTATTAGCCAGATAATACAGCAATTCAAATTCCTTGGGAGGCATCTTTATTTCTTCATTTTTATATATAACTGTGTATGAATTTATATCAATTGTCAATTGTTCAAATTTAAGTACCTCTCTATTATCATTATCTACAGTATATCTTCTCAACACCGCTTTAATTCTGGCCAACATTTCTTTGGCTTCAAAAGGTTTTACTATATAATCATCTGCCCCTAGTTCAAGTCCTAAAACTTTATCAAAAGTCTCTCCTTTGGCAGTGAGCATAATCACAGGAATTTGAGATTCTTTCCTTATCCACTTAAGCACATCTATGCCATCTATATTGGGAAGCATTATATCCAATAACACTAAGTCCGGTTTATATTCTAGAAATAGAGTTTCTGCTGATTTTCCATCATTTGCAATTTGTGTTTTATATCCTGCACTCTCCAAATACATCTTTATTACTTCACAAATATTTTCATCATCATCTACAATCAAAATTTTACCTATTGAGCCCTCCATCATCATCCTCCTAATCACTTTCTATCCATAGTATTTATTATTAATTATATTTCCCAATCAATTACACTAATATTTTACATTTAATTATTAATTATCTACAATTAAATTTATCACATATGTCTATATAAAAAATATTCTCTCTTTAAAAGTTACAAATAAGTTACAAAATGGACTTACATCTTAATACAAGAGCATGTAGAAAAAATTCTACATGCTCTTTCCTCATCAATCTTCAAACAGCTTGCTTACCGAAACGCCCTCATATATCCTCCTTATAGCTTCTGCGAAAACCGAAGCTATAGACAATATTTTAAAATTATCCAATATCTTTTCCTTTGGAAGATCTATTGTATTCAACATTACAAGTTCTTTTATAACAGAATTCCTTATTCTCTCTATGGCTGGTCCAGATAACACAGCATGAGTGCAGCATGCATATACTTCTTTTGCCCCTCTATCCACAAGAGCCTGAGCGCCATTTGTTATAGTTCCAGCTGTATCTATCATGTCATCTACCAATATGGCGATTTTCCCGTTTACATCCCCAATTATATTCATTACCTCTGATACATTGGCTTTTGGTCTTCTCTTATCGATAATAGCTATAGGTGCATGGAGTTTATCCGCAAATTTTCTGGCTCTTGTTACACTTCCGAGATCCGGAGATACTACAACTATATCTTCTCTCTCTTTAAATCCTTTTTGTATAAAATATTTTGCCAGTATGGGAACTCCTAGAAGATGATCTAAAGGTATATTAAAGTACCCTTGAATTTGTGCTGCATGCAGATCCATTGTAAGAACTCTATCCGCTCCTGCAGCTGTCAGTATATCTGCTACCAATTTTGCAGTAATCGGATCTCTCGCCTTGGCTTTTCTATCCTGCCTGGCATATCCATAATAAGGTATTACAGCAGTTATCCTTTCCGCTGATGCTCTTTTAAATGCATCAATCATGATAAGAAGTTCCATTAGATTATCATTTACGGGATTATTTGTGGATTGAATTATAAATACATCCATACCCCTTACGGTTTCATTAATATCTACAGATATTTCTCCATCACTAAAAGTCGAAACCTTTGCATCTCCAACTGCAGTTCCCAAGATATTAGCTATTTGCTTAGCCAATTCAGGATGAGAATTTCCCGCAAAAATTTTAATATTTTTACCATGGGTTATCATTATGTAAAGCCCTCCTAAAATTTATTTCCTTAATCCTTTTTTATATACCCAACCTTTCTTATTTACCTGCTTTGCTCTAGCTATAGCAAGTGATCCTTCCGGGACTTCGTCTGTTATAGTAGATCCAGCTGCTATATAAGTGTTGTTATTTACTTTAACTGGTGAAACCAAATTTGTGTTGCACCCTATAAATGAATTATCCCCAATTAAAGTTTTATTTTTCACTTTGCCATCATAATTCACTACCACAGTTCCACATCCAAAATTACACTCATTCCCCACTTCGGCATCACCTATATATGTCAAATGAGATACCTTAGTTTTATCCCCAATAATAGACTTTTTTATTTCTACAAAATCACCTATTCTCACTGAATTGCCTATCACACTCTCAGGTCTTATGTATGCAAAAGGTCCTACCGTAACATTTTCTCCCACTTTACTCTCTAGTATCACTGAACTCTGTATTGTCACATTATTTTCTATCACACTGTCTTTTATACGTGAATTAGGATATAATATACAGTTTTCTCCTATAACAGTATTTCCCTGAATCACGTTACCTGGATATATTATGGTATCCTTCCCTATTCTAACATCAAGTCCTATGTAAGTAGTATTTGGATCGATAAGTGTAATTCCATTTTCCATGTGCACATTATTTATTCTATTTCTCATAACCTTTTCAGCCTCTGAAAGCTGTACTCTGGAATTGACCCCCATAATTTCCTCAAAACTTACTGGAAGGGCCCCTATCCTCTCACCCTTATTTTTCAATATTTCTATGACATCAGTTAAGTAGTACTCACCTTGAACATTGTTGTTATGTAATTTGTTTAAACTTTCAACAAGCTCCTTTATATCAAAGCAATACATTCCGGAATTTATTTCATTAACCTTTAATTCTTCTAATGAACAATCTTTATGTTCAATTATTTTAAGCACTTCTCCATTTTTTTCTCTTATAATTCTCCCATATCCATTAGGATCTTTTACTATAGATGTCAATATAGTCGCTTTATATCTACCTTTATTATGAAAATTTAACATATCTTCTATAACATCTTCTTCTATTAAAGGTGAATCTCCCGTAAATATAACTGCTGTCCCCTCTTTATCCTTTAAAAAATCGCTGGCACACAAAACCGCATGTCCAGTACCCAATTGCTTATTTTGGAAAGAATACTTTACGTTTCTACTCTTAGTAGCTTCCTTTACCTGTTCTGCCCCCCTGCCAATTACTACATCTATGTCTTCTATTTGTGCTTTTTTCACAACATCAATAACTATGTTAACCATTTCTGTCCCACATACTCTGTGTAAAACCTTAGGGATAGAAGATTTCATTCTTTTCCCTTTGCCAGCCGCTAATATTATAGCACAATTATACATTTTAACACCTCTTTATGGCATATAAGCTCATTTTTCTACACTATATCATATTAAAACGCTCTATAATATTATATTTTATATGAAAATTATTTGCAACCTCATATATAATTTTCGGAACAATTCTAAAAAACTCTCTTTCAGATATCCTTAAATATACAAAAAAAACAGGAAATAATAAAAAGGAGCAAACACTCCCCTTTATTATTCCTCCGTCTTTTGTTCGGTAGCAACTTCCTCACTTTTAACTTTTTCGTACTCATCAAGAATTGCTTTTTGTATCTTTTCTCTAGTCTGAGTATTTATTGGGTGAGCAATGTCTTTAAATTCTCCATCAGGAGTTTTTCTACTTGGCATTGCTATAAAAAGACCATTTTGTCCCTCTATAACCTTTATATCGTGAACTACGAATTCGTTATCGAAGGTTACTGAAACAATAGCTTTCATCTTACCCTCGGCAGCAATTTTCCTCACTCTAACGTCTGTAATTTGCATATAAATCCACCTCCAAGATGCTTATGTATATACTATTCTCTATATTTTATTTTTTTCCTCCTTATTTTGTTAAAAACTAATAAAATTTTTTGAAAACTTCATTAGCTAAACATTTTTGAAGGAGTCAATAGTGCATTCCCATTTTCATTAATACCCTCAAAGTCCACTATCGATACATAATTTTGTACTAATTTTTTGGGAATTCCCACATTATCTATTAAAAATCCTATACCCAAAAGTTCACTTTCAAATTCTTTTAAAAGATCAATTATACCCATGGCAGTTCCGCCTGCCTTCATGAAATCATCGATAAATATACATCTGCTTCCCTTTTTCAATGCTTTTTTAGATAATGACATATTCTGAATTCTTCCTGTAGAGCCAGATACATAATTTACAGTTATGGTAGAACCCTCTGTAAATTTTGTTTCTCTCCTCACAACCACAAGTTGAACCCCCATCATTTTAGCTACTTCATAAGCCAGGGGTATTCCCTTCGTTTCCACTGTAACCACACAGTCAATATCCATATCTATAAAAATAGACGCTAAAACCACTCCTGCTGTATGTATTATATTTGGATTAAACATTATATCCGTCATGTATAAAAAATTACCTGGTATTATTCTTTCTCTATTTTTCAAAATAATACATAATTTTTCAGCAAATTTTTTGGTCTTTTCAGGAGATATACCGCATATGTACTTAACTCCACCTGCCGCCCCTGCTACAGTATCTATTCTTCCCATATCCAATCTACTCAAAGTGTCTCTGATTACTACTATGTCTTCACTTATTGTAGATTTTGCAGTATTAAACATTTCGGTAAAATTATTCAGTCCCATTATTTTATTAGGATTTTCAAGTAATATTTTCGTTATTGCAGCTATTCTATTGTTTCTACTAAATTTTTGCATTTTATCACCTATCTATATAACTTTACGAATAATATTCTAATATTATACTCTATTATTCATATTGTATTCTAAAAGCTACGGTTAATCAATACTTATTTATAAAACACCTGAAGAAATAAAAACGTTTTACATAGAAATATAATTTTATTGTGTTTTTTAGCTAATTTTTGTATATAATTATTGATAGGTTAGTTAATATAAGGAGTGATTTAAATTGTCATTTGATTTTGTAGAAAATAAAAAAGTGCACTTCATAGGCATAGGCGGAATAAGTATGAGCGGCCTAGCTGAAATTTTGCTTGAAAATAATTTTAAAGTATCCGGTTCTGATATTAAAGCTTCTCCAATAACAGACAAACTCAAATCAATGGGCGCTCAAATATATATAGGTCAAATTGCTGAAAACATAACACAGGACATAGACTTAGTAGTATATACAGCCGCTATTTCCGAAGATAATGAAGAACTCTTAAAGGCTAAAAATTTAAATATTCCCTTAATGTCCAGAGCTGAATTCTTAGGAAATATAATGAAAGGTCATAAATACAACGTAGCAGTATCCGGAACTCATGGTAAAACCACTACTACTTCCATGTTGTCCTCTATAACACTTAAGGCAAATTTAGATCCTACCATATTAGTAGGAGGAAATTTAGATATTATAAATGGAAATGTCAGAATAGGAAACAGTCCGTACTTCATTACGGAAGCTTGTGAATACAAAGAATCCTTTTTGAAATTTTTCCCATTTATAGGTATAATTTTAAATATAGATGCCGAGCACCTTGACTACTATAAAAATATAGACAATGTACAAAATGCCTTTGTAAAATTTGCTAAATTGATTCCTCAGAATGGGTATCTAGTATGTTACAATGAAGATAATAGAATAAATAAAGTAATATCCAGCGTAAACTGTAATATAATTACCTATGGTATAAATAGCGGAAATATCACTGCTCATGACATACATTTTGATAAAAATGGATGTGCCTACTTTAAAGTGTACAAGGATAATAAAGCCATACTTTCCCTACACCTAGCCATCCCGGGCAGACACAATATATTAAATGCGCTTGCCAGTATAGCTGTTTCTTTAATTTTAAATATATCAACAGAAAATATTAAAGATGCACTGGAGGATTTTAAAGGTACCCATAGAAGATTTGAAATTAAAAGCAAAAAAAATGGGATAACAGTAATAGATGACTATGCCCACCATCCTACTGAAATAAAGGCAACTTTAAGTGCAGCTCAAAATTATCCTCATAAAAGAATAATCTGCGTGTTTCAACCACATACTTTTTCGAGAACTATAAACTTATACAGAGAATTTACTTCCGCTTTTGATAATGTAGATGAATTAATCCTCGCAGATATATATCCAGCAAGGGAAAAGGATACCGGCAAAGTGAGCTCAGCCATGCTAGCTAATGATATTTCAAAAAGAGGAATAAAGTGCAGCTATATTAAAGATTTCAACTCAATAGTAAACTATTTAAAAAATAATTTAAAGGAAGGAGATCTCTTTTTAACTATAGGTGCAGGAGATGTTTTTAAAATAGGTGAAATGTATTTGCAATCAAAATAACTTACAAAATCTATAATTTGGTGTTAAAACACTTCTAATAAGGTAATACTATAATTGATAAGCCATTGGAGGTGTTTTAATTTGAAAAACTTTTTAATATCTGCATCAGTTGATATATTCTTAATACTAGTATCCTATTTTTTATTTATAAAAATACTCAGCGGACCCATAAGGCATAAGTTATATGAAAAATTTTTTAAATCTTTTGCTAAATTTATAATCTATCTGTTTTTTATAACCTTGATTATAACAGGTTTAAGTGCATTCATATTATACAGAACCTCTTATATAGCTTATATAAATATAATATCTCCAGCTTTAGTATCTATACTGGTAGGATTTTTAATGTCAACAGTTCCTACAAGAGGTGAAGGCGATAATTCTAATATGACTGCAAAATAAAATATTTTCATATAAAATTTCTACTGTGACGTTTATATAATATATGTTATAATGTATTATATAAACGGGGTGTAGCGCAGATGGTAGCGCGCTTGCTTCGGGAGCAAGAGGTCGCAGGTTCAAATCCTGTCACTCCGACCATTTATATAGGTGGGTTTGTGGATATTTAGATCTATTGATTTGATGATACCTACCTTTTTTAGTTTATATTATGTTAAAGTAAGAGCCCCAGCTTATTTTTAAGCTAGGGGTTTCCTATACATTAAATCAAACTTTGAGCTCATCAACAAATCAATTACATAAGGAGCTGTACCATTAATATGAAAGATCAATATAGAAATTTATTTAAATCCCTGATAGAATCCTATTATAATGGAAATTTTGAAGATGAAGTAAAATTTATTTTATCACAGAGTAAAATCAATAAAAAAGAGCTTTGTAAAATCATATCTTCACTATGCGGCACCAGTACAGACTGCAGTTCTAATTTTACGGAGGATCTAAAAAAAGCAATAAAATCTTACAAACCTGATGGAAAAATAGTCAATAAAGTAAAATTCTGTACTATGGAATGTATGGACAAAACCGGCAAAACTCTATGCCAAAAATCCTGTCCTTTTGATGCTATTTTAATGGATGCTGCCCAAAATAGTATCCATATTGATAAACACAAATGCACCGACTGTGGTTTTTGTGTAGAAGCCTGTCCTACTGGAGGTATAATGGATAAAGTACAATTTCTTCCCTTAGCGAATATATTAAAAGGCAACTCACCGGTAATAGCAATTGTAGCTCCTGCTATAATAGGTCAGTTTGGGAAAGATGTAACTCTTGGGAAACTTAGAAGTGCCTTTAAAAAATTAGGATTTACAGACATGATTGAGGTGGCATTTTTTGCGGATATGCTCACTTTAAAAGAGGCCATAGAATTTGATAATCATATAAAAGACGAAAAAGATTTTATGATAACTTCCTGCTGCTGCCCTATGTGGGTAGGTATGTTAAAAAAAATTTACAATAATTTGATAAAGTACGTATCACCATCTGTTTCTCCTATGGCCGCTGGAGGAAGAGTACTCAAAAAATTAAACCCAAATTGCAAGGTGGTATTTATAGGTCCCTGCATTGCTAAAAAATCTGAAGCAAAAGAAAAAGACATAATTAAAAATATAGATTTTGTACTAACTTTTTCAGAAGTAAAAGATATATTTGATACTCTTAATATACATCCAAATGAGCTCAAAGAAGAGCCTTCTACAGAATATGCTTCCAGCGGCGGAAGGTTATATGCACGTACAGGCGGAGTATCAATTGCAGTAAGTGAAGCTGTAAAAAGAATTTTCCCTGAAAAATACAAATTATTCAAAGCAGTAAAGGCAAATGGTGTAAAAGAATGCAAATCCATACTTTCCAGAGCTCAAAATGGGGAAATAGAGGCTAATTTCATTGAAGGCATGGGATGTATCGGTGGGTGTGTAGGTGGGCCCAAGGCAATTATACCAAAAGAAGAAGGTAAAAAATATGTGGATAAATTTGCCGATGATTCTGAAATAAAAGTCTCCATTGACAGTGACTGCATGAATGAGATATTGGATAAGATAGGCATACATTCCATAGAGGATTTTAAAGATAAAAACAAGATAAAATTGTTAGAACGATTTTTTAATTAAAATATTATTTTTCATAACACAATATGAGGTGATCGTCATGCTTGAAAATATCAAGGGAGCTATTTTTGACATGGATGGAACTCTCCTGGACTCCATGTGGCTTTGGGAAAATATAGATAAAGAATATTTAAGTGAGAAAAATATACCTTTTACCATAGAACTAAAAAACACTATTCAAAATATGACCCTTGATGAAACTGCAAGATATCTTAAAGATGAATTTAATTTAACTGAAAGTGTATCTGAGATACAAAAAGAGTGGTACAATATGCTTTTCTATGAATATTCCCATAATATTTCTTTAAAACCTGGTGCAAGAGATTTTTTACATCTCTTAAAAAAGAAAAAAATAAAAATGGCTCTCGCCACCAGCAATTATAAAGCTATAGCAGAAACAAGTTTAAAGAAAAATAAAATATACAATCTATTTGATTCAATAGTAACTACAGAAGATGTAAAAAGAGGAAAAGGATTCCCAGACATATACCTTTTAGCTGCTGATAGACTGAATTTAAATCCTGAGGATTGTGCTGTATTTGAGGACATCCTATCTGCTATAAAAGTAGCCAAATCAGCAGGTATGACCGTTGTCGGCATACATGATACATATTCAGATTATCAGTGGGAGGATATATTGGCTTACACAGATATGAGCATTTTTGAATATACAGATCTAGTGTAAAATTATATAAATTTTCATCTTTAAGTACCATATTGAATATAATGTATTAAATTAATAGATATGGAGAATATTAATGTTGGCTTTTTTGTTCATAACGCTTATAATCTGTACTTCCGTAATCCTATATAATTTTCAAAGTAAAATTTCCTCGCAGAGAAGACAGATATTATCTTTAAAATATGAAAATGACAGTTTGAAGTCAAAAATATCTAAGGAAATTCCCCCAAAAATAAATGTTAGATATATTACTCCTCAATATGTAAATGCCCTAGTCACTGTAAAAAGCAATATATATCTGGCTCCTATTTTAAATTCAGGTATAATAAATACTTTAGAAAAAAATACACCAATAAGAGTTCATGACAGCATTGAGATCTTAAATGAATTCTGGTATGAAGTTTCTATTGCAGGAAGCTCTAGAATAAACTCTAAGGGATGGATAAAGTCCAATTGCATAAAAGCAAATTCACCAAATTCCAGCAATCTATAGCTGGAGTTTGGCAGAGGATAAATTTATAAATGGGAGTATTAGCAACGGTAATCTTAGGGTAAAATCTTATTTTGAAAATATATACCCTGATATATTTTTCTATCTTTCATCCTTCTGTCAATTTCATTTAGAATCTCCCATTTTTTTAAGCTCCATTTAGGCCCTATAAGCAGGTTCCTAGGTGAATCGCCGGTAAGTCTATGAATCACCATGCCCGAAGGAATGTTGCACAGAGTCCAGCACACCATGTCTATATATTCATCTTTTGTCATAAATTTTAATTGTCCTACATCATATAATTTAACAAGAGGAGTGTGTTTCATTAAATGAAGCAAATGAATTTTTACCCCCTGTATGTCCTGATGTGAAATATATTTTACTGTATTCATCATATTAATTTTATTTTCTCCAGGTAGACCCATTATTATATGAACCACCACATCAATTCCTATTTTTCTAAGTGAAGCTACTGCTTTTTCAAAAGTTTCCAATTTATACCCTCTGTTTATTATACCTGCCGTATGATCATCTGAAGTCTGAAGACCAAGTTCTACCCAGGTATAAACTTTTCTATTAAATTCCTGCAATAGATTTAAAACATCATATCCAAGGCAATCCGGTCTAGTAGCTATAGCTAGTGCCACTACTCCTTCTTGATTTACAGCTTCTTCATATTTCTCTCTAAGTACTCTCACTGGAGCATAAGTATTAGTATACGCCTGAAAATATGCTATATACTTTCCATTTTTCCATTTTTTACTCATCATCTGTTTTATATTTTCAAATTGTTCCGTTATAGAAACTTTTCTATTCCCAGCAAAATCTCCCGATCCCCTTTTACTACAAAATATACATCCTTCCTTACTTATTCTTCCATCTCTATTGGGGCAAGAAAATCCTGCATCTAAGGATATTTTAAAAACCTTGCATCCAAATTTTTTTCTCAAATAATAATTTAGACTGTAATATGCCTTGTCACCCCACTGCATTCCCAAGTCCTATCCTTTCCAAAAATAATTCAAGTACTAAAATCAACCTACTGAGATTATATCATATCTTTGCTGCCTTAAAATTTCTCAGATCCAATTCCCATTCCCCAATTATTTGAGAAAGCTCCCCTTTACTATTGTTTTTAGAGACAACATCAAAACTCAATATTCCTTCATCAAAGGAGGAAAAAATCACATTTACCTTATCAAGAGGAAACGCTTTTTCAAATTTATAGCTTATCATATCACCAGAATCTGTCTTATATACCCGTATACAATTACCTATTGCATTGTTGGTATATTGAACTACGATAAATTTTTCATCTGGAGAGAAAGCCAAAAATTCAACTTTGGAATTTTTCAAAACATCCAAATCGGTTATATCCTTACCTATAGGCTTTTCTGCTCCCTGCTGCTCATTTTGCTGTCCACCACCACCTTGCCCTCCTGAGCTATCGCCTTGTTGATCTCCTGAATCCTGGGACTGGGTCTGCATACTTTCATTTATTCTAATTATGCCTATATATGAATCACTAGAATAAGTCACCACCGCCAGTCGATCTCCATCATAAGAAAAATCCATAATGCCAAAATTTCTCTTTGGAACAGGAACCTTTTCCACATTTGCCTTGTCATCTTTACTAAATACATAATTAGGCATACTTACAATATCCGTTATTAAATTTACAACTACGCTATTTTTACTCCTCATTTTCAGCTGATTTCTCTCCACAAATACTTCTCTATCCGGTGTATTATTGGTTTCACCGATCTTGTAATCATTACCTTCTTTTATTACCTTTATGGAATATTCATCTAGAGTTGCAAAAGGTCTGATCAAATCAGCTCTTGCAACTTTCATTTTTAAAACTCCCGATTCTCCAACTTCACTGCTGTCAATCAGATTATATCCTAAAATTCGCAAATTTTTATTTTCGTCACTACGAGCATCTTTCAAAAGATCCTTAGAATACAACTTTTTAGCATTTTCCATATCACCTTTTATGAGATATTTCATATAAATATCGGCTGTAGCCGTAGCAGATTTCATATCAAAACTTTGATTTACATTTTTTGTATCCTCTTTTTTATTTAAATTACATCCTGATACCATGGCGCAAAAAAAAACTATAAGAAAAGTCACTTGAAATAAAGCCTTTTTTTTCATGTACTTTCCACTACATGTTATTATATCTGCAGTAGAAATTCACCCCTTTCAACGTTTATTTATTCTGTTTTACTATTTTATAAATTATATTTTTCCCCTAAATAGAATTTTAATTTATAATTCATTATTTTCATATTACATTTATATAATTATATTAATAATGATTTATTTAGGGGGTACACTCTTTGAAGGAGAAAATAATTTTAATTTTCCAAATATCTGCCGTTTTTATAGGTACAGTAGTTGGTGCAGGATTGGCATCAGGTCAAGAAATAAGCCAATTTTTCACTCAATATGGATACAAAAGCTTTTTTGGCATATTAATCTGTGGTATTATATACATAATAATGTCTATTATAGTAATCAACTTAAGCATAAAATATAAGTTAAATTCCTATGATGGGCTTATTCTTTTGGTAAGCCCCGGATTTTTAGGTATGGTAACTAATTTTTTAACTACCTTTTTTTTAATTGGAGGTTCCTCAATAATATTGGCAGGAAGCGGTGCCTTAATACATCAATATTTTGGCGTATCCAGGTGGGTAGGTATATTTTTTATGGTATTCGCATCCATAATTATCCTATTTAGAGATACCAAAGGACTGATGGAAATAAATTCAGTAATAGTACCCTCTCTTATACTTGTAATATTAACTTTATTTCTGCTGCATTTAATTTTCTACAAAAATGTAAATCTATCTTTTATAAAAAGCATACCCTATTACAAAAATAACTGGCTTTTATCTTCATTAGTATATTCAGGATTCAATGTACTATGCTGCAGCGGAGTACTTGTACCCCTTAGCCTTTCCATCGGCAAGAAAAAAAGTCTTATAGCTGGATCTATTATAGGAGCTCTGGGGCTTACAATTTTGGCTTTTATAATAAACTTTTTACTGATCTCAAATATACCTTACATATTTAAATATGAAATTCCTCTGCTCTACATAGCCAACCGATTTGGCAAGCTGCTTCAAACAATGCTTCTTTTTGTAATTTGGCTTGAAATGTTTTCTACAGAAGTGTCCGATGTATACAGTGTAGGTAAAAATCTGCAGGAAATATTCAATATATCTTACAATAAGTCAGTAATCTTAATCATTTTAATCACAATTCCTATATCCCAAATTGGATTTATAAATTTAATTTCTCTATTATACCCTGCATTTGGAGTGGTTAGTTTCATATTTATACTGCAATGTATAATTTTTTATATAAGAGAATATAGTAAATAAGACTTATAAGAGGGCTATCTCAAAACTTTGAAATAGCTCTCTTTATATGATATATAACATCAATCATTAAGTCGATTATAGGTGAGTTATCCTATGTCTTTTTATAAATTTCCCATATCCTTTTTTCCCTATAAATTTATTATCCTGTACGATTATTTCTCCTCTTACCATAGTCAAAACAGGATAGCCTCTCACCTTAAATCCTTCATACATAGTATAGTCAACATTCTCGTGAAGAATGTCCCTGGTCATAGTAACCTCTTTATCCGGATCTATTAAAACTATATCTGCATCTGAACCCACTGCAATATGTCCTTTTCTGGGATAAAGTCCTGAAAGCTTGGCAGGAGCTGTGGAACATACATCTACAAATTTATTTATTCCTATTCTCCCCTTTACAACACCTTCAGAAAATATAAGAGGTATTCTTTCTTCAATACCGGGTCCCCCGTTAGGACAATCTGCAAAGTTATCTTTCCCAAGCTGTTTTTCACCTTTATAGAAAAATGGACAGTGATCTGTTGCTATGGTCTGTATATATCCATCTTTAATTCCACTCCACAATGCAGCTGTATCCCTTTCTCTTCTCAAAGGTGGACTGAAAATATACTTCAATCCATCAGGTTGCCTAAGTTTATCTTCTGTGAGTAAAAGATATTGAGGACAAGTTTCTGCATATACCATTTGCCCCCTATCTCTTGCCATTTTAATATATTCCAAACCAATTTCCGTAGAAAGATGGACAATATAAAGTGGTGCATCCCCTGCTATCTTTGCAAGGTTTATCATTCTGTTTATTGCTTCTCCCTCCACCTCAGCCGGTCTGCTTAAAGCATGATATATGGGCTGTATTTTACCCTGTTTGATAAAATATTCTTTAAGATATTTTATAGAATCATTATTTTCACAATGTACTGCAGTAATTCCCCCCAGTTCTTTCTGTCTAGCAAGGAGCCTTAAAGCTTCATAATCACTTAATTTGAAATCATAGGTAAGATACATTTTAGAGCTTGGAATTCCCTCTTCTTCCAGCAGCTTTTTCAATTCCTCCAGTCTATTATCATTTATATTCTGTATAACACCATGAAATCCATAATCTATAACAGCCTTTCCGTCTGCATATTTATGATAGACTTTTACCTGATGCGTCAGATCACAGTCCTTGGGACCAAATCCCATATGATCTACTATGCATGTAGTTCCCCCGCAGGCAGCTGCCACAGTACCTGTATAAAAATCATCACTTGCCGTTACTTTTCCAACATGAATATTAAGATGAGTATGTATGTCAATGCCCCCTGGTATTACATATTTACCTTTTGCATCAATAACCACATCAGCTCTTTTACATATATTCAAACCGATCTCTTTTATAATTTCGTCTTCAATATACACATCTCCCCTATATATATCATCTGCAGTTACAATAGTTCCGTTTTTTATTAAAGTAGACACGTGAATCACCTCCAAAAAGCTATTATTATATCTACTATACAATTAAGCAAAAATCATTCCATAGCTTCTTTACAAAATAGAGAATATATTTTAACATATTATTATATAAACATTAGGAAAGAAGTGTTCTTCATGATAGATACTCTTAAAAGCTGTAACCTATGCCCTAGAAATTGCAGGATAAACAGATTAAAAGGACACATTGGTTTTTGTAATGCTGGTAAAAATGTAAAAATAGCCAAGGTCTCTCTTCACAAATGGGAAGAACCCTGTATTTCAGGAAGTATTGGTTCAGGTACCGTATTTTTTTGCCATTGTAATTTAAAATGTGTATTTTGCCAAAATCACAGCATAAGTTCTGAAAATATAGGTAAAGAAGTATCTATAGAAAGACTCAGTGACATATTTTTAGAACAGCAGGAAAGAGGGGCACATAACATAAACCTAGTCACTCCCACCCATTATATACCCCAAATAGTTCAGGCACTTGATATAGCTAAATCAAAGGGACTTACCCTTCCCATACTTTTCAACACCAATAGTTACCAGACTACAGAAGCATTAAAAGCTCTTGAGGGATACATAGATGTATATCTTCCCGATCTAAAATACTTTAGTAATAAATATGCTATAAAGTATTCCAATGCACCTGGCTATTTTAATTGTGCTTCGAGAGCTATAAAAGAAATGTATCGTCAGGTAGGAAGTGTAACATTTAATAGTTCCGGTCTTATAACAAAGGGACTAATAATACGTCATCTTATGATCCCAGGTCTGCTATTTGACTCAAAAAAGATAATGGATTATATCTATAACACTTTTGGAAATTCAGTATATATAAGCATCATGAATCAATATACCCCCGTGTATCATGCTTACAAATTTCCAGAAATAAATAGAGCATTAAATCCTAAACATTATGACTCCCTCATAAATTATTGTATTTCACTTGGAATAAAAAATGCGTTCATTCAAGAAAACGGTACGTGTTCCGAAGACTTTGTACCTGATTTTGATCTACAGGGAGTATAATTAATTCTATTAAAAACTGACTAAAAAATATATCAAATATCTATTTATTAGTCAGTTCTCAAATTTTCATATTTTGTATTTATCCAGTTCTGATTTAAAGGATTCTGTTATCTTTTTAAACTCACCTATACTGCCCATAAGATTTTTAATGTCATTAGTATAATTGGACACATTGGCACTAACTTCCTCTGAAGACGCTGAGTTTTCCTCTGCAATTGCTGCCAGAGATTCCATATTATCATATATCCCAGATATAGAATCCGATTCTTCAGTTAGCTTATTTATAGTTTTTATCATGGAAGAAGCAACCTTCTCTATAGAATCTGTAGCTTCATAACTTATATCTCTTACATTTTGAAGCTTATCACTTTCCAGTTTCAGTATATCGAACTGTTCCTCTATATTCTTCACCAGTTCCTTTATATCTTCTGCAAATTTAACCAAGTTGGAATTTATATCTTTTACGGCATCCTGAGATTGTTCTGCCAGATTTCTCACTTCTTCAGCTACCACTGCAAACCCTTTACCCTGCTCTCCAGCACGAGCAGCTTCAATAGATGCATTGAGAGCCAATAAATTAGTCTGTTCTGAAATTCCTGAAACTATGGAAACTATACCTGTTATATCCTTTGCCTTTGATTGAAGTTCAGTTCCCATATCTCTGACTTTTTTAAAACTTTCCAAAGTACTCAATATATTTTTACTTGTACTATCTACGTTTTTATAACTGTTGCTTATTTTATCCATAGATTTCTCAAGTTCCAGCTTATTACCATTTTCATTTTGCACTATAATTTTTAAATTTTCAATGTTGTCATTCAATACAGATACCACTTTTTCTGTATTTTCTGCCTGATTTACCGCACAATTGGCCACCTGTTCTACTACATCAGATATCTCACCTGAAGTATTGTTCATTGAATTGGATATTTTATCTATATTTAACACAAATGTGTTCATTTCATCAGTTACACCTTTGAATCCCACAAAATCTGATTTTATTGTTTTCTTATGCTTCTTTAAAAGGTCATATATGTTTTCAAAAAAATCATTCGTCTCTATATCCCCATCTTCAATGTAATTATTTCTATTGATCTTATTCATCGTATCCATTATAATAGACTGAGGTTTCATAAGTATGGAACCAGATATATAAGCTCCTAAAAAAGCTACCAATGAGATTATTATAGACTTAAATAAATTATTCAACCCTAATAGTGGAACAGACACTATCAAGCACAATACCAAACTGAATATTCCAACTTTTATTCCAACATTTTTTATAAATCCCAAAGAAAGCAGTTTATTAAACCCATAAACTTTCTTATAATATATATCTTTATCAAAAGTAAATTTAAACTTTACAGAATTATTTGTTTCTTCGATTTTCTCTATTCCAAGCTTTTCTCCAAAAAATTTAGCGCTTCCTTCTATCATACCCATAAGGTAATCAAACATGGCTCTATCAGATTTATATTCAAATACAGCGGTTTTAGATGATATAGGGTTTATTACTACGAGAGGTGGTTTGGCTCCTGGAAATTTTTTAGTCATAACTACATGTACATCAAACATTGATCTCAAAAATGAATACAAGTTTTCATGTTTGAAAAAAGCTGGATAATCTTTATAAAAAGCATTTATATTATCAAGACCTATCTTTTTCCATAATGTTTTTACATCCTCATTATTATCTTTTGCTATAATTTCAATTACCTTTTTTATCTCTGCGTCATCTACATTTTCAATAGGTGAAAATATTTTAGATGCTCCCCATCCAACTTTATCCATAGCAGTATCTACAGTTTCATCACCATAAAGTTTCCTGCATGTCCTCATCCATGTGGCAATTACAGTACCTTTCATTTTTTTATCCTCCTTGTGTGACTTCATGTATAAAAAGTTCCATTTAAACTGTACAGCTTATTTATAGCATAATCTCTACTTTATCTAATTTTGCAATTACATTTAAACTTTTTACTTCAATAGTTTCCGTTCTTACAGTGTTTTTACCGCTTATAAGAAGCATTTTATTGTTATCCAATTTCTTTATCTGCCTCAGCACTCTGCTGTCATTATACTCCACCAAATATATAGAATTGTTTTCAATTTCTCCCGTAATATGTGCAAAGGCCAAATCCCCTCTCTGTATTCTAAAACCTTCCATATCATCGCTCTCTATTTTCAAATAAAAAACCTTGTCCTGTGCATATCCCTCTATTTTATTTTCAATCAGAGGAAGTTGTTTAAACCCAATAGGTTTATCCATTTCGTATTTATACACAGGTACTTTTTTCAAAACGGATCCAAAGGCTTCATTCCAAATATCCTTAACTTTTTCTTTCTTATTATTATATATCGGAGAAAATTCTTCTTTTTTGACCTCATGTGTCTGTTCTTCAAAAGACATTGTTATATCATTCATATCTTTACCTAAAATTTTAGAAATCCTATCTATTATTCCCTGATTAGCTATTTTTTTCCCTATCTCAACTTCATTTATAAATCCTTCGGAAACTCCCAACTTCTTAGCAAGCTTTTTTTGACTCATTCCCGATTTAATTCTTGCAGATTTTATTTTTTCTCCTATTCTACTCATTTTTTCCTCCCATTACTAAAAAGGTCATACTATATCATACTATTTTGAAACTTCTTTATTTTTCTTAAACCATGCTCTCTCCTGGAGGAGATGATTCAACAAATACTTAAAACTCCAATTTACAGAAGTTTCAGTGACCACGGCCAAAATAGGTGTACTCTCTATCTTAATTTTTAATTCTCTCATAATTCCATTTATCTGTTTATCCGTCAAATCATTAAATAATATTACTTTTTCATTTAAAAAATAAACATTATCCTGTTTTTTTAATTGTTCTCCTGAATTTCCAGATAATATGTCTTTTATTTTCATTTCTGTCATGTGATTTTTTATTATTTTAAAATTGCTGACATTAAATTCTCTGCCTATATCTTTTATAATCTTTTCATCATTTTTATCAAATCCATATAAAATTATGGCTTTATTACTTTGTAGAAACATGTACATCATCCTTTCAAAACATCACTTTCAAATAAAATACTGATCAATTTATCTTTTTAAAAGCTCATAGCTCAATTTTATAATGTCCTGGCTATTCATAGAATTAAATATCTTTATACTGCCCAATTTATCTATATTTTTATTTATAATGTTATACTTGATTAGTTGCCTTTTAAGTTGCTGTACAGTACCTTTGCTGCCATCTATTATAGGTATATCATTACCCAATATCTTAGATATGCTTTCCTTTATAAAAGGATAATGTGTACATCCCAATACCACAGCTGCAATTCCCTGTTTCTTCAAAGGAAGCAATTTCGGATTTAAATAATCTTCAATTACTTTTCCCTTTATTATACCCTGTTCGATGAGTTCCACAAGTCCAGGACAAGGGAGCGGCTCTATCATTGAATTTTTATCATATTTTTTCATAAGGTTATTAAATTTTTTTTCAGATAATGTCATAGTGGTCGCCATTATCACTACTTTCCCTATTCTATTAATTTCCATAGCTGGCTTCAATGCTGGTTCTATACCTATTACCGGCATGTATTTGCTATATTCTTTTCTCAAGTCTATTATAGCCGCACTAGTTGCAGTATTGCAGGCGATAACCAATGCCTTTATATCTTTCTTCAATAAGAATTTTACAGCATTAAGCGTAAGTTCTTTTACATTTTCCACAGTTCTTATACCATAAGGAGCCATTTTTGAATCTCCAAAATATACATAATTTTCATTTGGTAAAATTTTAACAGCCTCTTTTAAAACACTTATTCCACCTATTCCAGAATCAAAAAAACCAATTGGTCTGTTCTCTGACTCCATTCTATCACCTCATTAACTCCAATTGAATAAATAATATTTTATCATTTATATTATATATTATAGATTTAAAGTATACAAATATTAAAACATATGTATAAATATACACAAAATTTTTATTTTATGCTTTTAGTGAAATATACGGTACTTGTATATTAACAATATTGCAATTTTAAGTCTAAATTCCTTCAAAATGTGTTGACATACATACATATTAATTATAAAATCATAGGTATATAAAATTTAAAAATATAAACCATAAATTTATTATGCACAATGATTAGAGTATTAAAATACTCTTCTAAAAAATTATTCACAGGAGGGAACACCATGTTAAAAGATCTGATCTATATAGTGCCTAAAGAAATGCACTCTGAAGAAAATTTAAAGAAAATGTTAACTTCCCATCCAGAAATAAAATTCGTATCCCTGGTAGGTATAGACCTTTCTGGAAATGACACCGACGAAAAAATTCCCATCAAAGTTCTCCTTGAGGACATAAACGCCTTTTTAAAAGGTGCAATCCAAACTGACGGCTCATCCGTAGTACTTCCCGGAATTGCCAGCTTAAATAATGCAAAAGTGGATATGGTATGCGACTTAGATGTAAACTGGTATGTAGAATACAATACGGACAATAAGGATGCTGAAACAGGAAAACCTATCGGAACACTGAGAATTCCCTGTTTTCTGTACCATGAAAATCAAGCTGTAGATTCAAGATACACTTTGAAAAACTGTATTCAACACTTCAAAACAAACCTTCTAAATTTATTCACAGAACATCCTGATTCCCTAACGCCTTTTAACATAAAATATGACGATATAGATGACATAGTTGTTACTTGTGCTACAGAATTAGAGTTTTGGGTAAAGACACCTAACGATCAGGCTGAAATTGAGGAGCTTTCTACATCTCAGGTACTTCAGGAACAATATTGGACTAGAACAAAAGGTGTAGTTAGGACAGCCTTGGAACAAACTATTTTGACTATGGAATCATATGGCCTGGAACCGGAAATGGGCCATAAAGAAGTAGGTGGAGTAAAAGCCAAAATCGATGAATCAGGAAATTTCAATCATATAATGGAGCAATTGGAAATAGATTGGAAATATTCTAATGCCATGCAGTGTGCTGACAATGAGCTCCTTGTAAAAAGTATAGTCAAAGAAACTTTCAGGAACAATGGTCTTGAAGTTACTTTCCTTGCTAAACCAATAGATGGGGTAGCTGGCAGCGGCGAACACACTCACATAGGATTGGCTCTGAAATTGAAAAACAATAAGAGAATAAATTTATTTTCTTCAACTAAAGAACACTTTTTAAGTGTTTTTGGATATTCTTCCGTAATGGGAATACTTAAAAATTATGAAGTCATCAATCCTTTTGTTTCTTCTACAACTGATGCACTTAGAAGATTAAAACCAGGATTTGAGGCTCCAATTTGTATTGTAACCTCTATAGGACATTCTGTTGATATACCTTCAAGAAATAGAACGGTACTTATAGGTGTAATAAGAGATTTAAAAAATCCACTGGCTACAAGGTTTGAATTAAGAGCTCCAAACCCACGCACCAATACTTATCTAGCTTTGACTGCACTGTATATGGCTATGATGGACGGTATAAATTACGCTTTGAAAAATAACAAAACAGAAGATGAACTTCTATCCGAGCTCTCTAAAAAACCTGGTGAGGAAGCAGATTATCTAGAAAAAGATAGAGCTTATAGAAGTGAGGAGAATATATTTGAAGATTTTACCGATGAAGAAAGAGAAAAATTCTTTGGCAAGGCTCCTGCTACTGTATATGACAATCTCTCGGCTATTGATAAATATCCTGAGAAGAAAGCTGTATTGGTTAAAGATGATGTATTAAATGACAAATTGATAAATAGCTTTAAACTTGGTGCTACAAAAAGGTGGCTAATAGAAATAAATCATAGAATCATAAACGAATTCTGTGATGAAATAAGGGGCTATAAAATGCTTCATTCTATAGATAAAGCACTGGATCTGGATGTAGCAAATTGGATGAAAATAGAAGAATTAAGATATTATTTAATGAAAGATTCCTATTCTAAAAAAAGTTTATTTTCAAGAATAAAAATTGCATCTGAAAACAAAAATTACGAGGAAGTTTCTAAACTTCAAATAGAAGCCGAGGAAAGGATGTCCGAGTTAAGAAATTTATATTCAATATACAAAAAAAATTTATTGGACATCTAAAATATATAAATGAGAGCAAGATCAAATCTTGCTCTCATTTATATGAAATATTCTAAAAATCTTTCAAATAAAAATTTTTTATCAGCATATCCTTTTTATTATTTATCGGTTTCCACAATGCTATTCTATCAATTCTTGCCATTTTGTGGACACCTTGTCTTTTTACATTCTCACATGCAGCTGAATACTCCTTAGAACTCCATTCTCTCATAGCGTAATTGGTATTAGCCAGAGATATATGTAAATCCCATTTACTTATATCTTTTCTAACATCAAATTTATATAATCTCAATTTTTCATTTATCTGTCTAGCCAATCTTATAATATATCCTTTATTTTCTACTTTTAAATTCACAGATTTATAGGGAGGTTCAAAACAAATAGCTCCATTTATCTCCACTTTGAATTTCTTATAGGGTTTCAATATCCCTGAAACAATTTCATTAAATTTATCTATATCGGGATTTTCCACAACTTCAAGAGTTATATGTAAAACTGGCATATTTTTATACAATCTATACTTTCTACATATGTTTTTTTGTATGCGCTCAATATATGAATAAGAATCCTTATCAAACAAGGCCACTAAATAATATTTCATTATTTCCTCAGTCCCCCAAATTAATATTATACAAATGCCATTTTATAATATTATATCACAGAATCACCAGCTTCATAATGTTAAAAATTTCAATAATTTTTCAGTATATAAACTACTCAATGGTGAAAAAATATTATTGTTATAAAATTTATAAAAGAAGAGGTGCTATTATGAATACTGATCACAATAACAGTATTGGATGTATAGTCAATGAGTGCAAATTTCATGCAAAGGATACCAACCATTGTACACTTAATAAAATACAGGTCACAAAGCATGAGTCAATGGCCAAGGATGTTCAGTGTACTGATTGTGGAAGCTTTGTAAAAGAGTAATTCCTCGAATATATATTCATCTAAAATAATATTACACATAAAAATCCAGTTTTATCATTGCTAAAACTGGATTTTTATTTTCAAATAATTATTTAAACCTTCTGTTCATATTTTAAAATTTTGTGTTAAAATAGCATGGAATTATGATATAATAAATTTTGTGTAATATGAATTAAATTTTGAGATTTTCTAAACTTTATATAAATACAAATTTGTGATAAGGATGGATATATGAATGGATAAATTGGTAATTAACGGTGGAAATTCCCTTTCCGGTTCTATAGAAATTAATGGCGCGAAAAATGCTGCTGTTGCAATATTACCAGCCTCAATAATGGCTAGTAAGGGCGTATCTTCAATCGACAATATTCCTGATATAGAAGATGTTCACTGCATAGAAAGAATTCTTGAGAGTTTAGGCTGTAAAATAAAAACAGGTAAAAATTCGGTGGTAATTGATAGTACCACCATAGATAGTATAGATGCAAATACAGATGATGTAAGAAAAATGAGGGCTTCTTATTACCTTATAGGTGCTCTACTAGGCAGATTTAAAAAAGCCAGAGTTGAACTGCCCGGAGGATGCCCCATAGGTGTCAGACCCATAGATCAACATATAAAGGGATTTGAAGCTTTAGGCGCTAAAGTAGAAATTAAACATGGGTGTGTAATAGTAAACGCTGACAAATTAGTTGGAACTAACATATTTTTTGACGTGGTAAGTGTAGGTGCTACTATAAATGTAATGCTAGCTGCTACACTTGCTGAAGGTATAACTACTTTAGAAAATGTGGCAAAAGAGCCTCACATAGTAGATGTAGCAAATTTTTTAAACAGCATGGGAGCAAATATAAAGGGCGCTGGAACAGAAGCGATACGAATTGTTGGGGTAAAAGAATTGAGAGGATGTTCCTACAGCGTTATTCCAGATCAAATAGAAGCAGGTACATATATGATCGCTGCTGCTGCATGTGGCGGCGAAGTAGAAATTCAAAACATCATACCAAAACATCTGGAATCAATATCGGCAAAACTCATAGAAATGGGTGCCCAAGTAATAGAAGACGGCGATTCTATAACCGTAAAATCCAATGGGAAATTAAAGGGAGTAAACATTAAAACTCAACCCTATCCTGGTTTTCCAACTGATGTACAGCAGCCTCTCAGTGCACTTTTAACCGTAGCTAAAGGCAGGAGTATTATAAATGAAAGCATATGGGAAAGTAGATTTAAACATGTAGATGAGTTGAAAAAAATGGGTGCCAATATAAAAGTAGAAGGTAGAACTGCAATTATAGATGGAGTAAGCAAACTAAGCGGTGCCGTAGTAAAAGCTACGGATTTAAGAGCCGGTGCAGCAATGGTCATAGCCGGACTTATTGCAGAGGGTACTACTGAAGTTTTAAGTATTGAACATATTGACAGGGGGTATCCCAATATAGAAGATAAATTTAAAGCTTTAGGTGCTGATATAAAAAGGGTATCTTATTCTAAATAATTTTTATGGGGAGACTTTTAACATGATTTTTTGTCCTTTGTACAGCGGCAGCAGTGGAAATAGTATATTCTTAGCATCTCGCCATGCCAAAATTTTAATAGATGCTGGTCTTTCTGGCAAAAGCATAGAAAGAGGTCTTGCAAAAATAGGCTATAATGCCAATGAAATAGATGCAATATTAGTTACCCATGAACATATTGATCATATTAAGGGAGTAGGTGTATTATCCAGAAAATACAATATACCTATATATGCTAACACTCTCACATGGAAAGCTATGTTGAAATCTGTGGGAAAAATAAAAGAAAACAATCTCAATATAATTACGAATAATTATATTAGCATTAAAGATATGGACATAATCAGCTATTCTATATCCCATGATGCTGTAGATCCCTGTGGATATGCTGTTGACTGCAATGGTAAGAGAGCTTGTGTAGCAACGGATTCAGGATTTATTTCAGAAGAAAATAAAGCTATACTTAGGGATTCAGACGTACTGCTTATAGAGAGCAACCATGATGTAGAAATGTTAAAATTCGGTCCATATCCCTATGAATTAAAGAGAAGAATATTAAGTAAAATAGGACATTTATCCAACGATGATTGTGGAAAAGCTATCTTAGATATCTTAAATGGAAAATTCAAAAGAATTATTCTGGGACATTTAAGTAAGATAAACAACTATCCTGAGCTAGCTTATCAAACTGTAGCAACTACCTTAAATGAAGCTGGAGTTAAATTAAAATCAGATATAAATATTTCTATGGCAAAACGTGATGAGCCCAGTAACTTCATAAATTTTTAATAAAAAGGTGGTAATATATGAAAAGAATTTTCAGTATGACAATATGTTCTATAATTGCATTTTCCTTTCTGACACTGACTGCCTGTGAAAAAAAAGATGAACTGAGCATAAATAATAAACAAAAAGAAAAAGATATAGTACTTTCAAAAGGAAAAACTAACTTATTGGATCTAGATGTTTATTTCAATTCCTCAAGTAAGCCAAATACTGTTGAAATTACAAAGGAGAGCAGAGTTATAAAAGAAGATGAGCTATTGGCTGAAACAATAGTAAATGAACTGATAAAAGGTCCCTCGGTAAATAGCAGATTAGCACCTATACTTCCAAAAGAGAGTAGAGTTATGAGTATTTCCATAAAAGATAATATTGCCTATTTAAATCTAAGTAAGGAAGCTAATACTAAAATGACTCCGGTAGAAGAAGAAGCTTGTTTAAAGGGCATAGTTTTTTCTCTTGAACAACTTCCAACTGTGAAAAAAGTTAAAATTTTTATAGATAACAAAGATTCTAAAATTTGGGGGGATAATTTTGATTTATCCAAACCTCTTGGTAAAAATGATATTGAAAGCTTAAAAAAATAATAAGTGAATTTATTGAAATCACCTTTACACAAACTTTTATACCAGGATACATCTAAAATTTATTTTCAATTTTGAAAGGAGGTACTTGCTGCCAAATACTGCAGCAGGATAATATATGAGTTTATATAAAGAATGGACAGATACCGTAGTAGATTTTGTGAAGGCAAAAGGAGAAAACGCTTTTTGGAAAGAATATGGTTCAATTGAAAGAAACATTTATACAGAAATATTATCAGAACATAACTCTACCATAAGCGGAACAATAGAAAATTTAGCTAAAAAATTTAAAATATCACCGATATTTTTTACAGGGTTTTTAGATGGAATAAATCAAAGCATAGAGAAGCCATTAAATTTAGAAAATCTGAAGAGAACTTCAACTATTGACATAGAAATTAATTTTGAAAAATTATATTACAATATGTTAGATGCAAAAGCAGATTACTTATATAAACTTCCCCAGTGGAATTCCATATTTTCTAAAGAAAAGAGAAAAGAAATTCATAAAAATTGGGTTAATTCCAAAACAGTGGTTAATAAAATTAAAATAGGTAGAAATGATCCCTGTCCCTGCGGAAGTGGTAAAAAATACAAACAATGCTGTGGAAAAAATAATTAATAAGAAATCCCTACACGTTAGTGTAGGGATTTCTTATTATGTTTTAAAATTTTTTTATTATACGCCGTATCTTCTAATGGCAGCTTGGTTCTAAATTTTCCATCTAATTTTAAATATGCTCCCTGAATTGCCGGTGCTGTAGGAATGCAGGTTATTTCTCCTATTCCTTTAGCTCCACAAGCAAGAGAAGAATTATTATTTTCTATTATTATGGTTTTTATCTCTGGAACTTTCAGTGCCCTAAAAAGTCCTAAAGTACCAAATTTAGCTGTAGGTACTGAATTTTTTAATGGATAATTTTCCGTAAGAGCATATCCAAGTCCCATAACAACTCCACCTTCTATTTGTCCCTCAATATTGCTTGGATTTATAGCTTTCCCTACATCATGAGCTGCAATTATTTTTTGAACTATTCCCTTTTCATCTAAAACTGCTACCTGGGTTGCATAACCATAGGCCACATGACTTATAGGGTTGGGTTTATCTGAATTTATAGGATCTGTAACTCCAGAATACTCTCCATAAAAATCCTTATTTTCTAAACTCTCCAGCGGCTCATGTGCGAGGGCTTCTTTGAGTTTTAGCGATGCCAACCTGGCAGCTTCTCCTGTAAACACCGTCTGCCTTGAAGCAGTAGTTGTACCTGAATCTGGAGTAATTTCCGTATCAGGCGAATCCACTACTACATCTTTTGGAGTGACACCTGCAGTTTCACAAAGTATTTGAGTTACCATAGTCGCAAGACCTTGACCTATACAAGCTGCACTAGTCCTTATATGCACTTTTCCATCTACTACAGTCAATCTACATCTTCCTATATCCGGAAGTCCTACCCCTATACCGCTGTTTTTAAAACAACTAGCTATTCCCACATAAGGATATTTTTCATACTCATCCTTAACCGCCAGAAGAGTTTGCTTCAAAGCCACATCATCTCCTGCTATTTGTCCATTGGGGAGTACTTCTCCAGGTTCAATAGCATTCTTATACCTTATTTCCCAAGGTGATATTCCAACTTTTTCTGACAATAGATTCAAATTACATTCTGTAGCAAAAGCAGATTCCGTAACCCCGAATCCCCTGAAAGCTCCTGCTGGAGGGTTATTTGTATACACTGCAATTCCTTCCACTTCTATATTTTGATAATTATAAGGTCCTGCCGCATGTGTACAAGCTCTTTGAAGGACAGGTCCTCCCAAAGAAGCATAAGCACCAGTATCAGATATGATCCGTGCTTTCATAGCTGTTAAGATACCATTTTCATCACAGGAAGTCGTAAATTCCATTTCCATAGCATGCCTCTTAGGATGTACAATTATACTTTCTCTACGAGTTAAAGTGACCTTCACCGGTTTTTTAGCATACCAAGCCAGAAGAGCTGCATGATGTTGCACGCTCATATCTTCTTTCCCACCAAATCCTCCGCCAACATATTTGCTAATTATCCTTACTTTTTCAGGAGGCAATCCCAGGATACTTGAGATTTCCCTACGATCATCATATATGCCCTGAGTTCCAGTATATACCTTTACTCCATCTTCCCCATATGGCATAGCTAATGCAGACTCTGGTTCTAAAAAAGCATGTTCCGTAAATGGGACTGAATACTTGTTGGTAACTACATATTTAGATTCTGCTATAACTTTATCCGGATCTCCTCTTTTTAAAATTTCTCTTGACAATATATTTCCTTTAGAATGTATCTTAGGTGCATTTTTTGCCATAGCTGCTTCAGGAGACGTCAATGGATTAAGTTCTTCATATTCTACTTTAATTAGACCCAATGCTTTCTGCAATACTTCTTTAGTCTCCGCTGCTACCAGGGCAACAGCATCTCCTAAATATCTGGTTTCCTCTCCCTCTGCAATCATAATCGGCCAATCACTTACTATATGACCTGAATATCTTTTACCCGGCACATCTTTAGCCGTAAGAACTGCCACAACACCAGGATAATTCTCTGCTTCTGTCGTATCTATTGATTTCACTAAAGCCCTAGGATACTTACTTCTTAAAGCTGAACCATATAGCATTCCATCTACATACATATCCCCCGAATACTCTGCCCTGCCTAATATCTTGTCCTCTGCATCAACCCTGTATATTCTCTCTCCTACAAGTCCCTTAAAATTTCTTTCAGGCAGCTTGATTTTTTCTCTAAAAGCCTTAGCCGCCATTTTTATAGCTTTTTCTATTTTTACATAGCCAGTACACCTACATATATTACCATTGATAGCGGCTTTTATATCCTTAGAAGTTGGGTTTAAATTTTTATTTAGAAGAGCCTTAGCACTTATAACCATCCCAGGAATACAAAAACCGCACTGCACTGCCCCAGCTTCAGAAAAAGCCCATGCAAACACTTTTCTTTCTCTTTCTGTAAAGCCTTCAATAGTCGTTATATTTTTTCCTTCTACTTTAGACAAAGTAAACAAACATGCCCTTGCTGCTTTATCATCTAATAACACCATGCAGGCTCCACAGGCTCCTTCACCACAGCCATTCTTTACTGAGGTCAACCTTTCATCATCTCTTAGATAATCTAACAGCTTTTTATCTTCACTTACAATCTTTTGAACTCCATTTAAAGTGAATTTATACATATTACTCTCCTCTTTGACATATCTAAAATATATAAAAATTAGATATTATGATTACAATATTTATAAATTATATGCTCTGATATTCTCCATCCCATACAATTCTTCTGTATTTATCCGGATCCGTATCGCCTTCCGTACTAAATAAAAGTACCTTTGAATTTTCATCTAATTCCAGCTCTTCTCTAAGTCCTTTTAAATCGTCTCTTGTCATTATAGAACATAAAAGCCCTGTGGTAACTGCACCTGATTCTCCTGAAATAACTCTAGTATCTCCTTTCAATGGATTTCCAAGAACTCTCATTCCTTTAGCCGTAACCCAGTCGGGACAAGCAATAAATTCACTGCTATAGGACTTCAATACTTCCCAGCCTATGGTATTTGCCTCACCGCAGGCAAGTCCCGCCATTATAGTAGGCATATCTCCTCCAACGGATCTAACTTTTCCGTCATTTGCTACAGCTGATTTATACAGGCAAGCTGCCTCATCGGCCTCCACTACAACTGTCCTAGGGCAATTCTCTCCAAATGCAGATGCAAAGAACCCCTGAACCGAACCAGCCAGTGAACCAACTCCAGCTTGTATAAATATATGAGTTGGTCTTTCAACTTCTAACTTTTTCAACTGCTCCAATGCTTCTAAGGACATTGTCCCATATCCCTGCATTATCCAGGTAGGGATATCTTCATAACCTTCCCATGCGGTGTCTTGAACCATTACCCATCCATTCTCTTCTGCATGCTTATTTGCCAATCTAACTGCATCATCAT
Organism: Clostridium aromativorans; assembly: GCF_020908015.1. NCBI lineage: Bacteria > Bacillati > Bacillota > Clostridia > Eubacteriales > Clostridiaceae > Clostridium > Clostridium aromativorans. Next base: position 94,134 of record NZ_JAJJPB010000005.1, on the reverse strand, counting down.
AATTCAAATCCGTAATAGTTACATCTGCACCTTCATTTTTTATATTCTGAAAACGGCTTTGAGATGAGCCCTTTGGCATGTATACTACTGATTTTTGTTTTAGTTGAGATGCCGTCCATGCAACTCCGCGCCCGTGATTTCCATCTGTAGCAGTTATAAAAGTAATTTCTCCCAATTGCTTTCTTACTTTGTCTGAAGTGACTTTGGCATATCCCAATTCTGATATATCCCTATTTAATTTTTGAGCCAGGTAGTTTCCCATTGCAAAAGAACCTCCTAAAACTTTAAAGGCGTTTAGCCCAAAACGATAGGATTCATCTTTTACATATATACCACCTAAACCAATTTTTTTAGCCAAATTGCTCAGATTCACTAAAGGTGTTTCTGAATATTGGGGAAAACTTTCATGAAATTTTTTAACCTTTTCAATTTCCCTCTTACTTAAAAATTCTACAGATTTTTTTTCCTTTACTCCGATAGTATTTTTCTTCCACAATATCTTTTTATCCATTTTATTTATGTCTCCTCTTCATAATAACTTTTTACGCAATTAACTACAGCAATAATCGTTCCATAACAATTTAGAAAAACTCTATAAAAGTTGATATTTAAAATTCAAAAGATATCGCTGTATAATATGCGACAATACACAATATCTTGGTTATCATTATGATAATAAAGTATCATAATGATAACCAATAAAAAATTATTTTATGCCTCCCAATTTTCTATACAAGGTAGCTATTCCTATACCCAATTTATTTGCTGCCATTTGCTTGCCTTTCGTATCAGAGCCATACAAGTCTAAAGCCTTCAATATATATTTTTTTTCAACTTCTTTAAGTGGTTTTATCGATTCATGTGCTAAAATTTTTTCATCTATCTGACCCTTATAGTTTAAAATAGTTTCAGGAAGCATATCTACAGTTAGAATTCCACTTTTGCCAGCCATATTCATCATAAATTCTATAGTATTTTCCAGTTCTCTTACATTGCCCGGCCAGGAATAATCTACTAAGAGCTGTTTTGCTCTACTATCAATGCCATGAATTGATTTATTAAAAGCATAATTGTATTTCCCAATTATATTCATAGCAAGCAATTCTATATCCTCTTTCCTGCACCTGAGAGGTGGTACTTCCATAGGTATGACATTTAAACGATAATATAGATCCTCTCTAAATTTATTTTCCTTTATAAGTTTTTTTAAATCCCTATTAGTGGCTGCTATAACACGTATATCTAAATTCATAAGCTGGTTGGATCCAATTCTGACTATTTTTTTCTCTTGAATTACTCTTAGTATCTTCACCTGTAAATATAGTGGCATATCACCTATTTCATCCAAAAATATTATACCCCCATTGGCCAGTTCAAATTTTCCTATTCTTCCCCTAGGATCTGCCCCGCTGAAAGCACCTCTGGCATATCCAAATAATTCGCTCTCCAAAAGATTATCAGGTATAGCTCCACAGTTTATGGCTATAAAAGGCTTATTCCTCCTATCACCTTCAGAATGTATAGCTTTGGCGATCAATTCTTTCCCCGTTCCACTTTCTCCTGTTATAAGTACTGTGGATTTTGAAGAAGCCATCTTTTTTATCCTATCTTTCAATTTAATCATAACTTTAGACTTTCCTATAATATCATCAGCTTTAACTTCTCGTATTTTTGCTACCTTATACATATCCGCCTTTAATTTTTTTATTTTGTCAAATATAAATATTCTATCATAGGTGGCTAATCTCGGATATACTGGAATCAACTGTCCCATTAAATATAATTTCTTCTTGTTTACTATAACTGTATACACTTCTGTACCTGCTATATATTCACCAGTTGCAGTCACATCTATACTATGTTTAAATTTATCCGGATCTATATTAAGCTGATCTGCCGCACTGCTGTTCATATGAACAATTTCATTATTATCACTCAAAACCACTACACCCTTATTCACAGAATCTATAACCTGTTTTAAAAGATCTATCATCATATTGTTTCTCTTATTTTCAAAATGGGCATATATCTTAGCTCTTATAAAATCTGATATTTGCTCTAAAATTTCCAGATAAGATTTTATATTTTTCTTTACCCGCTGCTTTTGTTCATCATCTGAGCATATAAATCCTATAACCCCAATAATCTTTTCTTCATAAATTATAGGCATAGAAACCTGCATTTTTTCAATACAATGCTTCCTATTATTACAATTCCTACACAAAAAATTTTTACCTGGACTTTCTATTACCTGTGTTTCTCCAGTTTTAAGAACATGATTATATACATAACCTTCTGTAGAAATATCTTCATCTGTCTTTTGACTATAGATACCTGTACCCGCAATTCTTAAAAAATTCTTATCAACTATTTCTACATCTACATTTATTGTTTTTGAAATTATATTTGCATACTTGATAACTGTAGGCTGTATTTGCTTTAAAAAAGAAGTTTCCATCATTACATCAATCCTTTTTAGATCTAATAAATTATCATCTTGATATATTTATACTAAAATTATAATTTGATTTTATTATACCCTATAGCATTATGAAATTTATCAAATATACATATAATTATCAATTTGATAATGGAACTGCCTATAATATAGTTTTTTTATTTTCCAACCACAATTTTATATCCATAAATTTAAAATTAACCCTTTGCTTTATCTTTAAATTTAGCATACATAATTATTATATCAATGGCTTATCAAATACTTTAGGTATACTTATTGCTTGTATTAATAGAAATCAGTAATATATATTTAATACACTGATAAACGAGGTGTTCAAAAATTGCTGAAAGACTTGTTGGGTATATATAAAAACTGCGTTGTATCAATAGTTGGAGCTGGAGGTAAAACCTCTTTTATGTTTAACTTAGCACAGGAACTTAGATCTCAAAATAAAGTACTGTTATTTACTACTACAAAAATTTATGTTCCCTCTAAAGAACAGTATGATTTTATGGCTATAGGTAAAAAAAATTTTCTGCACTGCTGTACATTACCTGAAAAAGGTATCTATGTTTATGGTAATATATTAGATAATAATTCAAAAATATCGGGACTAGATGAAGATACATTAATAAAAGAGCTTCATAATTTTGACTATATATTAATAGAAGCAGATGGTTCAAAAGGCAAATCTCTAAAAGGTTGGAGAGAAAACGAACCTGTAATCTTCAAAGGCACCAACATTACTGTTGGAATAATTGATATAACTTGCTTAGGTAAGACAATCAATTCAGATAATATCCATAGAGTTGATAGATTTATAGAACTAACTAATTCTCACTTAGGTGAAAAAGTCTCATTAAATCATTTGATTTCACTTATACTTCATCCTAATGGTTTATTTAAAAAATCATCGGGTAAAAAAATTCTATTCATCAACAAAGTGGAAGACACAAATTCAACAGTATTTTCAAAAATATTATCGAAAAACATTAAACCTCATAATTACATAGATAGAATAATTATGGGCAGCTTAAAAAATAAAATTTATGAGGTACTTTAAAGGGGGTAAACTATAAATTAAATGATCAATGCTATTATAATGGCTTCAGGATATTCTCATAGAATGGGTACCGATAAACTGCTTTTACCTTATAAGGGTAAACCATTACTTGAACACACTATTGATGCCATAGCAAATTGTACTTTTAATCAAGTCATTCTAGTTGCACGAGATGTAAAAGTGATAAACTTGGCTAAAAAAAAGGGGTTAAATGTTGTAAAAAACAACAGGGCTTACATTGGTCAGAGTCAATCTATAAAACTCGGAATTATCAATTCAGTCCCTGCTGACGGATATATGTTTTTCACAGGTGATCAGCCTATGCTAACTTCAAATACTATAAACGATTTAGTGCAGTGCTTTAAATTTCATAGACATTTTATTATAGTACCTAAATTCAAGCTTAGGCCTGGTTCCCCTGTCATTTTTCCAAAAGACTATATAAAAGAACTTCTGAATTTAACCGGTGACACTGGTGGAAAATCTATAATAAATAAAAACATTGATAAAATAATCTTTTTAGAATTAAAAAATCAATATCCTATTTTTGATATTGATACACCGTACGATTATAAAAATATATTAAATATAAAATAAGGGTGATCTAATATGCGTAATGATATTGTGATAATTCGAGGAGGAGGAGATATTGCTTCAGGTACTGTGCAAAAGCTTCACAGATGTGGTTTTAAGGTTCTGGTTTTAGAAGTTAAAAATCCCACTTCTATTAGAAGATTGGTATCTTTTAGCGAAGCAATATACGAGGGTAAGATTACAATAGAAGGAATTACCGCTGTATATGCTAAAAATATGAAAAATATATATGATGCGTGGATAAATAACAGAGTTCCTATAATGGTAGATCCACACTGTAATTGTTTAAATACCATAAGGCCTAAAATTTTAGTTGATGCAATACTGGCTAAAAAAAATTTAGGAACAAATATAAACATGGCAGATATAACTATAGGTCTAGGCCCTGGCTTTAAAGCAGGTGACGATGTAAATGCAGTTGTTGAAACCATGAGAGGTCACAATTTGGGAAGAGTTATATACAGCGGCTGTGCCATGGCCGACACAGGATGCCCTGGAAGTATACTTGGTTTTTCTAAAGAACGAGTGATATACAGCCCCTGCAGTGGAATCATAAAAAATATTAAGCAAATTGGAGATCTAGTAAAAAAAGGCAGCACCATAGCCCTAGTAGACAATGTAAAAATAAAAGCCTCATTGACAGGAGTGTTAAGAGGTATTATAAGAGATAACAGTACTGTATTTAAGGGACTTAAGATAGCTGATATAGATCCCAGGGCTTCTGAGCGTAAGAACTGCTTTACAATTTCTGACAAAGCAAGAAATATTGCTGGTGGTGTATTGGAAGCTATTTTATATTTGCAAAACAATAAATCAAATGTGGAAGATCATTGCAGAGTACAGAATATTAAGACACATTTACAAAAGGGATTACTGCATAATTAAACTATGCAGCAATTCATTTTTTTGTACAGAGCTCGGAGTAAACTTTAAAAGTTTACTCCTTTATAATTTATATGTTATTATTTAAATGCAAAATACATTTAAATATTTTTAGAATTAAGAAAGGAAAATCTATCACCATGATGAATAAAAAATTCCTCTATATAGCTTTAATTATATTAATTTTTACTTTTGGACTCATTTACTTCAATAGCCCTCTTAGATCTAATAGAAATTATCCTATAATAACGGGAAGCTTTATACAGCTGGATATGACACAACATTGGAATAGCAATGACTGGAAAAATGAATTGAATTATCTCAAAGAAAATAAAATGAAATATATAATAATAACAAACGTGTCCCAAACTCAAGGGAATATAACAAATACTTGCTATAAAAATAATATCTCTGGATATAAAAAAATATATGGGAATATAGATCCTGTGGAATTATGTTTAAAAAATGCGGAGCACCTAAACATGAAAGTTTTTATAGGACCTAATTTTAACACTGACTGGTGGCAGGTACCTGCAGACAACTACCTGTGGCTAAACTCACAGATGGAAAGAGCTAACGTTGTAGCCGATGATCTGTATAAAAAGTATCATTCTAAATATCCAAATGCCTTCTACGGGTGGTATTTCCCCTACGAAGTCGACAACGCCAAATACACTAAAATAAGTGAATTTAAAAATTTAGCCAATGCCATTAATATTCACATAAACCATCTTAATTCCAAAGGAGAGCGTCTTCCTATACTATTATCTCCATTTATGAATTCATCTGCTGGTACTGCTAATCAATATTCTTCAAATTGGCAGTACCTATTTTCAAAAACCAATTTTAAAAAGGGAGACATATTTTGCCCACAAGACTCTGTAGGAAGTGGAAGATTAAATTTAGAGGAAGTCAATTCTTGGTATACTGCCTTAAAAAAAGCTGTAGCTAAAAAACCTGGCATGTTATTTTGGTCAAATGCCGAAAATTTCGACTATGTAAATAATTCCAGTGTACCTTTAGACAGATTCCTAAAACAACTCACATTGGAGAGCCCCTGTGTAGACAACATAATATGCTTTTCCTACAGTCACTATTACAGTCCCAATAATATAGACAGTGGATTTAATAAAGCATATTCATATTATGTAGAGCACGGAAAACTCCCTTATAAAAAATTAGACAGTCCTCAAAATTTAACTATAACAACTGTGGAAAATAACAAATTCAAAATAAGCTGGTCTGTTCCCAAAAACACCGATAACATATGCGGCTACGAAATATATAGGGACAATATTTTGATTTCAAGAATTATGCTTCAGAGAAAATATGGTGGCAACCCCAACGGGTTTTCAAAATCTATTATAGACATGCCTTTGTTAAAAGAGAATACAAAATCCTGCACTTATACAGTAAGATCCCTTGGATTTTCAGGGAATGTTTCAAAACCTTCGAATTCAGTATCCGTTAATATTGATACTTTCGCCAAATTACCACATTTGCTTTCTAAAAACTGCAAGTACTCTATTACGCCTTTGCCCCATGAAAAGTATAATGATGTACATTTTATCAAACTCACAGATGGTAAATACTCTTCTATAAACTCTTCAAAGAGCAGTGACTTCGTAGGATGGTATAACGATCCTATAGATATAAATATAGATTTAGGCAAAATACAACCCGTACAGCAATTCGTAGTGGATTATCTCAGAGATCCTATTCCCTGGGCTGAACTCCCTGAAAGGGCTTCTATTGGTATATCTGAAGATGGAATAAATTTTACCCCCGTAGGACTGTTGAGAATACCTTCTGTACCTTTTTCGGATAGAAATGGCTCAAGATATCCCATATATCTTACCTTAGACAAGCCTATAAATGCCCGATATATAAAGCTTACTTCCATCACTAAACCAAACTATTATACTTTCATAGATGAATTTGAAATAAGAAATTAAACATTTATACACTAATTGTTGACAATGTATCTTATAAATATTATAATCTTAGAATGAAGATTTATGATATTAAAACTGTATAAATTTATAAGACCATGAAGAGAAGAGTAAATATAGAATCTATTCAAAGCGAATTGGTAATGGTGGAAGTCCAATATAGATCTATATCGAAGAACATCTCGGAGTTTCTAACCGAAATCTTTCGTGAAAGTAGGCTTAGAGGTAATCAGTACCTTAAAGTGAAAGATAATAAAATATATGTTGTTATCTTAAAGTTGGTCATATTTTATGGCAAATTGGGTGGTACCGCGAGTAAAGTCTTTCGTCCCTTTAAGGACGAAGGGCTTTTTTTATTAATAATTCAAAATATAATATGTTTACAAAGGAGGACACTATGAAAACAACATTAGTAAAATCTCTGTACAGGGAAAGTGAAAAATTTTCGGGCAAAAATATTCAAATTTCAGGCTGGATTAGAACAATAAGAGATTCTAAATCATTTGGATTTATAGAATTAAACGACGGATCATTTTTCAAGAATATTCAAATAGTTTTTGATAATACACTTGAAAATTTTAAACAGATATCAAAATTGGCCATTAGCTCATCACTCTTAGTTGAAGGTATATTAGTTCTTACTCCAGATGCAAAACAGCCTTTTGAACTTAAAGCCAGTAAAATAATTTTAGAAGGCAATTCAGCTCCAGATTATCCGCTTCAAAAGAAAAGACATACTCTTGAATATTTGAGAACTATAGCTCATTTAAGGCCTAGAAGCAATACTTTTTCTGCAGTATTTAGAGTTCGCTCTATAGCAGCCTATGCCGTCCATAAATTCTTTCAAGAGAGAGGTTTCGTATACGCAAATACTCCTATAATAACGGGAAGTGACTGTGAAGGCGCCGGTGAAATGTTTAAAGTAACTTCATTTGATCTAGGCAGCATACCTAAAAAAGAAGATGGAACCGTAGATTTTTCCAAGGATTTTTTTGGCAAGGAAACTAATTTAACTGTAAGCGGTCAGCTATCTGCTGAAACCATGGCCCTGGCTTTCAGAAACGTATACACTTTTGGACCCACATTTAGAGCCGAGGACTCAAATACAGCAAGACATGCTGCTGAATTTTGGATGATAGAACCAGAAATGGCTTTCGCTGAACTAAAAGATTATATGGACGTAGCTGAAGATTTAGTAAAATATGTGATAAAATACGTACTTGAAAACGCTCCTGAAGAAATGGAATTTTTTAATTCATTTATAGATAAAGATCTATTTAATAGGTTGGATAATGTAGTTAACTCAAGTTTTGACAGAATAACTTATACTGAAGCTGTAGATATCCTTAAAAAAAGCGGAGAAAAATTTCAGTATCCAGTGGAGTGGGGAATTGATCTCCAAACAGAACACGAAAGATATTTAACTGAAAAAGTATTTAATAAACCTATATTTGTAACTGATTATCCAAAGGAGATAAAGGCCTTTTATATGAGACAAAATGAGGATGGAAAGACAGTAGCTGCTGCCGATCTATTAGTTCCAGGAGTTGGTGAAATAGTTGGGGGAAGCCAAAGAGAAGAAAGATATGATGTACTGGAAAAAAGAATAGAGGAACTCGGCCTCAATAAAAAAGACTACTGGTGGTATTTAGAACTTAGAAAATACGGGGAGACAAAACATTCTGGCTTTGGGCTGGGATTTGAAAGAATAATTATGTATATAACTGGAATGTCCAACATAAGAGACGTAATACCATTCCCCAGAACTACTGGTTCTGCTGAATTTTAATATATAAATTTATACTTTTAAAATAAATAAGGAAAGGTTTATTCAAAATAAAATTTTGAATAAACCTTTCTTTTGTTACAAATAACATTCAAAAGCAATTAAAACTTCTGGTTTTAAATAGGTTTACAATTTATATTTATATTTTAGATTCTAAAAAATTTCTTGAAATTTTTGTTGTAACCGGTTGCACATTGTTTCAATATCTATCAAATTTAGTTAAAATATAATTAAGTAAAAAAGTACTTATAAAAACTTTTTAAAAATTATATAAATATAGAAAGAAAGGAAGCCTATTTATGAACCTCACAAAATTATTTGAATTACAAGAAAATTTGGATCAGAGAATTAAAAAAAACATTTCTGTTGATAAAACTTCTTTAATTTCAAAAAAAACCCTTGCACTTCAAGTAAAAATGGCCGAATTAGCTAATGAAACTCAATGTTTTAACTTTTGGAGTAATGATAAAACTATAAATAAAAATTTAATTTTAAAAAGCTATATAAATTCCCTGTGTTTTATGCTGACTTTAGGTATTGAAAAGGGATTTACAGATATTAACGTAAAAATAAAACCTAATGAATATGATATGACATCACAATTTTTAAACCTATATATTGATATAAATGATTTTGTAATATCTTCTTCTAAAGATCATTACATAACTCTGTTTGAAGATTTCATAAGTTTAGGAAACAAATTAGGATTTTCACTAAAAGAAATAGAAGATGCCTATTATAATAATTCTTTTATAATTAAGAGATCCAATTATAATTGACTTTTAATATTCTCAAGATCTATCATCTTGAGAATATTTTTGATCCCTTCCAGATTTTATAAATAGAACTATTAAATATATAGCCCCATTATGGTTAAACTAAATTGTGGAAGGTGATAATTTATGCTTGGCATACTATATTCAATAATAGCTGGAATAAGCATGAGTATTCAAGGTGTCTTCAATACCAGACTCAGTGAAAAAATAGGTCTCTGGGCTACGAATACAATAGTCCAGGGTGTTGGGTTTATAATAACACTAATAATAGTTTTATCATCCGGAAAGGAAAACTGGGGAAATATAAATTGCTGTAAAAAATTATATTTTTTAGGTGGCGTATTTGGAGTAATTATAACCTTTACTGTGATGCAGGGAATTAAATCTTTAGGTACAACTCATTCTATTTCAATAATTCTTGTATCTCAATTGCTAGCAGCAGCTTTAATCGACTTTTGGGGTCTGTTTGATTCTCAGAAAATCAATTTCACTTTCAATAAAATAGCTGGAATAATAATTATGATTATAGGCATATTAGTGCTAAAATGGAAGGGTTGATAAATATTTAAATATATTAGACTAATTTTAAAGATAACTATATAATTAATGAAGAAACATAAATTAATTAAAATAAATCAGTTTGTTCTTAGGGGGGATGCTTAAAAATGGATTTTAAACAAATAGAGGCCTTTATAAATGTAGCTAAGTTTAAAAGTTTTTCAAAGGCTGCAAACTCCATATTCTTGTCACAGCCTGCTATTAGTTCTCATATTTCCATTCTAGAAAAAGAACTAAAAGTACAACTTTTTGACAGGACTTCAAAAGAGGTATTATTGACTCCTGCTGGAGAGTCTTTTTTAAAATTTGCCATAGAGATTTTAAATACACGTGATAAAGCTATACATACCTTAGTAAATTTTAATAAGACTATAAGTGGTAAACTTAAATTAGCCGCCAGTACAACACCATGCAATGCCTTAGTTCCTTCTCTAATAAAAAATTTTCACAGTATATATCCTGAGGTAACCTTTGATGTTTTAGAATTAAGTTCTGCCGAAATAATTAAAAATATAATAAAATTTGACTGTGAAATTGGTCTCGTAGGTGAACCGGTAAATGATGAAAAAATTAAAAGTTATAAATTGACTAAAGACGAGTTAGTTATAATATCTCCTCCTTCATTTAATATTCCAGACATCATAGATATAGTTTCGCTTTTTAAGTATAATTTCATACTGCGTGAAAAAGGTTCTGCCACTAGAAAAACTTTTGAGGATATTCTCCAGGAAAACGGATACAATATTTCAAATATAAATTCCTATTTTGAAGTAAATAATTTAGACACACTTATTCAATTTGTAAAAAATGGATTAGGTATAGCAGTAGTTTCAAATCAAGTCTTTAGAGATTATATATCCTGGGGAGTCATAAAAGAAAGTAAATTAAAAAATATATCTTTAAACAGGGCAATATATTTAATTTTAAGTTCTAAGAGAACTCTTACTCCAACAGCAAAAGCTTTTTTTGATCTGTGTAAAAAAACTTTTGCTATAAAATAACTATTTATACATTTAATTATTTTCAGCCGGAGCACATATATTATAATAATTATTATAATATATTATAAATAATTTTAAGGGGAATAGTATGTTTTCCATTAAAAATAAATTAGGATCCAATTTGAAATCATCAATAGATAAAAATTTATATAAAAACTATAGGATAATATTACAATATACTTCACTTCCAGAGACTATAGAAAAAAAAATAAAAATATACAAAGGAAAATTACTTCATGTTATACCAATTATAAATTGTATAAGTGCCATCTTAACACCTAATGCCATAAATAGACTAATAGAATTACCACAGGTAAGACATATAGAAGATGATTGTCTCGCTCTATTATGTGCTGGCAAAAGTGTACTTGTTTCAAATGGTATAATATCTGGAGAAAAGTATCGTCTTACGGGAAAAGGCATATGTATAGGCATAGTGGATTCAGGTGTCTATCCCCATCCTGATCTTTTAAGCCCTAAAAATAAAATCAAAAAATTTATAGACTTAATAAAAGGATATAAACATCCCTACGATGACAATGGGCACGGAACTTTTATGAGTGGAATCATATGTGGAAATGGAAATGAATCCGGTGGAATATATAGGGGTGTTGCCGAAAACAGCAATATTTATTCAATAAAGGCTTTCAATGCCCTCGGAAAGGGACTAGTATCAGATATCTTATTTTCTATTCAGCTTCTTCTAAATGATAGTGAAAATGAAAACATAAAGATAATTTGCCTCCCTTTTGAATTATGTGCAAATAATCATTTTATATTATCTCTATTTGAAAAAGCTTTTCAGATAGCAGTAAAAATGAATATAACTGTTATAGTACCTTCAGGCCACTGCGGCAACCTTCAGGGAAGCATAAGAGGTATAGCTATTCTTGATAACTGCATAACAGTATCTGGTATAGATACAAGTGCTAATATAATTAAACCTTATGAATATTCTTCCTGCGGACCTGTAGATAAAATCGGAAAACCTGATTTAACCGCTGCTTGTGTAAATATATGTTCCATAAATTCCAGTCCAGAATATATATCAGAAAGAAATGGAATGAAAATATATCCAAAACCTTTGGGAAATCCCTATACTTGTTATACAGGTACTTCTTGTTCAGCAGCATACGTAAGCGGTATATGTGCTCTCCTGTACGAAAACAATCCTGATCTCACTTTTAATGATTTAATGTCACTTCTTAAAATATCTTGTGATCTTTTAAATATTCCTAAATGGTATCAAGGTGCCGGTACAATAAATATAAATAAATTGCTTCCTTAAACAATATTAAAACCTTAATGTTCATTAAGTATTTGAACATTGGATTATTATATGTTATCATATAATATATACTATTATATGATAACAATTTAATTTAGGAGGTATTATTATGCTAAGCAAAAGATTAGAAAAAGCTATAAACGATCAGATAAACTTTGAATATTATTCTGCTAATATTTATTTGGCCATGGAAGCATATTTTGCAAGACAAAATCTAAATGGTTTTGTCAACTTCTTTAAAGTTCAGATACAGGAAGAAAATTTCCATGCATCAAAATTTTTTGACTACTTAAATCAAGTAGGTGGCAATATTACCATAAAAGGATTTAGCGATCCTAAAAATGACTACGAATCACCACTTGAAGTTTTTGAAACTGCCTTAAAGCATGAACAAATAGTCACTTCAAGAATTAATAATTTAATGTCTATAGCCAGTGAAGATAAGGATTATGCTTCAATAGCTTTGCTTCAATGGTTTATCAATGAACAGGTAGAAGAGGAAGATACATTCAACAATGCCATTCAAACATTAAAAAGGATAGGAGATAATCCAGCTGCACTCTACCTGTATGATCAGGAGCTTGCAGCCAGAACTTTCGTGCCACCCACAACTACATCCCCCTCTGTAAATTAAAATCAATAATTCTTACAAGCTAATAAAGATACACTAGTAGGTCCAGATATATCTCCCCTCTCTAGTGTATCTTGCTTTCATTTAAAGCTCTTTATATTTTTCAATAACCCCTGTATACATCTACTAAGTTATCTAATTTATCTCCTGATACATATCTTTTTAAATTATTATATATCATATTAAATCTTCTAATGTCAGCCCTTTCAGACACCCAGGAATTATGTGGCGTTATTATTACATTTTCAAATTCCCAAAGAGGATTATCCTTATCTAAAGGTTCTTCTTCCACCACATCTAAGGCTGCTCCTAATATCTTTTTATTCTTTACATTCTCTATAAAGGCACTTTCATCCATTATAGAACCTCTTGCTGTATTTACTATATAGACCCCATTTTTCATAGCTCTAAATGCACTACCATCTATCATATGACATGTTTTTTTAGTATAGGGAATGGTTATCACAACTATATCACATAATTTCAACATGTCCTTTATTTGCTCCGATGAAAAACACTGGTTAAAGTAAGCTACATCTTCGCCTTTTGTATTCAATCCTACTATTTTTACATCAAATGCTACCAATCTTTTGGCGGCTTCCTTTGCTATACTTCCAGTTCCAATAAAGCCTACGGTTTTACCCCATAATTCCAATATACCGGTATCCAATTTCCACAATCTGTTCCGCTGATTTTCATAAAACCTTCTGCTGTGTCTAAGCATTTCCAATATCTTTAATACTATCCATTCACCCATGGGTATGCTGTATCCACCCTTATTGTTGGTAATTAATATATGATTTTTTTTAACTACATCCATGGGAAGCTGATCTATACCGATACTGAATAACTGTATCCATTTTAAATTTTTCATGCCGCTTATATCCAGGGTCTTAAATGGATCATAACAGAGCAGTACTTCTGTATCCTTCATATTCTCTGTATAGCGAGCTCCATTTTCCCCTACGATCTTTACATCGTATCCTAATTTTTTTATATTGGCAATATTTTTATCGCCAAAATTACGCGTACACAACAATTTAATTCCCATGAAATTCACCTCTATATTAAAATATGATAATTTAATTATCTATTCTATAAATTTTCCAATGCATCTAAATTTATTATACCTTTCTTCTAACAATTCCTTCCTAGAACGCTTTCTAAGTATACCTATTTCTTCTATAAACTGACCTTTTATAACTTTAGATATCTTTCTTACATCTTTCTGCGCTCCACCTACAGGTTCTTTTAATACTTTATCTATTATACCATATTTTTTTAAATCTTGAGCTGTGATTTTCATAACCGCTGCTGCCTCTTTAGCTCTGGAGGCATCCTTCCAAAGTATACCTGCAAATCCCTCTGGAGATAAAACAGAATATATGGAATTTTCCAGCATCCACACCGAATCTGCCACGGCAAAAGCCAAAGCCCCTCCACTGCCACCTTCTCCTATTATTAAGGATATTATAGGCACTTTCAGATTAAATATATCCATCAGATTTCTTGCTATGGCTTCTCCCTGTCCCCTTTCTTCTGCTTCCATTCCACAAAAAGCTCCCGGAGTATCTACAAAACATATAATAGGTCTATCAAATTTATCCGCTTGCTTCATGAGTCTTAAACCTTTCCTATATCCCTCAGGATTTGGCATACCAAAATTCCTCTTAATATTCTCTTCAGTATTTCTACCCTTTTGCTGGGCTACTACAGTTACAGGTTCTCCATCCAAAAGTGCAATACCTCCAACTACGGAGAGATCATCTCCGAAATATCTGTCACCATGAAGTTCCATAAAAGAATCAAATACATTTTTTATATAATCTAAAGAAGTTGGTCTTTCCAACATCCTAGCTAAAGTCACCCTTCTCCATGCATCCTTAACATCAAGCTTCCTATTCAAAATTTTTTGAACCCTTCCCAATTTTTCCATACGAGAGCTTCCTTTCCTTTAGAAAATTTACATAAAAAATTTTAAAATATTACCTATTTCTGCTGTGAATCGACAGTATCTTTCCCAGAGTTCCTTTTAAATCTTCTCTTGAAACTATACTGTCTATAAAACCATGCTGCAATAGAAATTCAGAGCTTTGAAATCCCTCGGGAAGTTTTTGTTTTATAGTCTGCTCTATTACTCTTTTTCCGGCAAATCCCACAAGTGCACCAGGTTCAGCTAATATTATATCTCCAAGCATGGCAAAACTAGCTGTGACTCCACCTGTAGTTGGATCCGTAAGTACAGGTATATAAAGGAGGCCATTTGCATTCAGTCTGGAAATGGCTCCACTTATCTTGGCCATTTGCATAAGCGAAAAAATACCTTCCTGCATTCTCGCTCCTCCGGAAGCTGTAAAAATAATCAATGGAAATTTTAGCTTTATGGCTCTTTCCACTGCCCTGGTTATTTTTTCTCCTACTACAGAACCCATACTTCCCATCATAAAATTACTGTCCATTACACATATAACCGATGGTTCTTTAAATATAGTACATTGTCCTGTTATTACTGCCTCCGCCATATTAGTCTTTTTCTGCATATTTTTAATTTTATCCCTATACCCCTTAAATTCTATGGGATTAGCTGAAGTCATATTTTTATCAAATTCATAAAAGCTCTCCCTATCGGCTATAAGATCAATTCTTTCTCTTGCATTTATTCTAAAATGGTGATTGCAATATTGACATATACTATAATTGTTCTTTAAATCCTTTCTATACAATATTTTACCGCAGTTACCGCATTTTACCCAAGCACCGCTTGGTATACTTGGTCTTTTACTTAAGCTATTATCAATATTACTTAGAGCCTTCTGACTTACTGTAATATACTTTGTTTTTTTAAATAATTTATCCAACAAAATCTATCACCTCTTTTATTGAGTTGGTTGCTTAACTTAATTACCAGCTAACTTTATTGCATAAAACAAAAATATGGCTCTAACCTGTCAAATTATTTTCTATAAATTTTGTATCATAAATTCCTTTCACAAAATCATCACTATTTATGATTTTAAATTGGAAATCTATATTGGTATCAACCCCTTCTATAATAAATTCTCCCAGAGCTCTTTTCATTTTACATATAGCCTCTTCTCTATTTTTACCATATACAATTAGCTTTGCTATCATAGAATCGTAATAAGGAGGAATATCATATCCCGAATAAACTGCACTGTCAACTCTCACATTAAAACCACCTGGTACGTATAGATCTTTTATCTTCCCCGGTGAGGGTATAAATCCCTTTTGCACATTCTCCGCATTTATTCTGCATTCTATAGAATGTCCGTGAATCTTTACATCATTTTGGCAAAAATCAAGTTTTTCTCCAGCTGCAATTTTTATCTGCTCCTTTACCAGATCTATTCCCGTTACCATTTCAGTTATGCCATGTTCTACTTGAATACGGGTGTTCATTTCCATAAAATAATAATTATTATTTTTATCTAAAAGGAACTCTACCGTTCCCGCATTAGTATAATGCACTGCTTTAGCAGCTTTTACCGCCGTTTCCCCCATAGATCTTCTAAGTTCTTCTGTAACAACTTTACTGGGCGTTTCCTCCAGCACTTTCTGATTTCTCCTCTGCATGGAACAATCTCTTTCTCCCAGGTAAACCGTATTCCCAAAATTATCTGCAAGTATCTGAATTTCTATATGTTTTGGTCTTTCTATAAATTTTTCTAGATATATGGTGTCATCACCAAAAGCATTTTTAGCTTCTAGCTTGGCATTTTCATAATTTTTTATAAGTTGAGCCTCCGCATATACAACTCGTATACCTCTTCCACCGCCCCCTGCTGAAGCCTTTATCATAACAGGATACTTTATCCTCCTGGCTACCTCCAGAAGTTCCTCGCCTGAAGTAACAGCTCCCTCTGATCCCGGCACAGTCGGAACACCGTTCCTATTCATTATATACCTGGCATTGGATTTATTACCCATACTTTCAATACACTCAGGAGAAGGCCCTATAAAAGTTATATTACACTCTCTACATATACTGGCAAATTTACTATTTTCAGATAAGAATCCAAATCCAGGATGAATAGCCTGAGCACCAGATAAAACTGTTGCGCTTATTATATTTTGCACATTTAGATAGCTTTCTCTAGGAGAAGCAGGTCCTATACAAATAGCTTCATCTGCCAACTGGGTATGTAGTGCCTCTCTATCGGCCTCAGAATATACAGCCACAGTTTCTATTCCCATTTCTCTACAGGCTCTAATTATCCTAACTGCTATTTCTCCCCTGTTTGCAATTAAAATCTTACTAAACATTTTTTAAAACTCAACTCCTGACAATTAGTTTTTGTCTCCTATCATAAAAATTAATTCCGCTTCTGCAGCTTTCCTATCTTGAACATATGCTGTTGCTTTTCCCATTCCAGCAGGGCCCTTGATTTTTATAATTTCAACTTCTAGTTTAAGTATATCCCCAGGAACTACTTTTTTCCTAAATTTTGCCTTATTTATTCCTCCAAAAAAAGCTATTTTATTCTTAAATTCTTTTTTACTCAGTATAGCTACAGCACCAGCCTGGGCCAGAGCCTCTATTATGAGTACCCCCGGCATTATAGGTTCTTCTGGAAAATGCCCCGGAAAAAAATACTCATTTCCAGTGACATTTTTATAAGCTGTGACCTTTTTACCCGGCTCCATATAAGTAACTTTATCTATTAGTAAAAATGGATATCTATGCGGTATAATTTCCTTTATTTCTTTTAAACCAAAATTTACATTAAACCTGTCTTCGTCCATATATCTTTCCTCCATTCCATAGATCTTCCAATACTAGAGTCTGTAATCAACTTCAGTTATCGGTCTTTATTTTAAACAAGGGCTGCCCATATTCCACCATTTGCTCATTTTTAGCTAAAATCTCCACCACTTCTCCATCTATTTCACTTTGAATATCATTCATAAGTTTCATGGCCTCTATGACACATAGAGTATCCCCCTTTTTTACCTTACTTCCTACATTTACAAAAGCAGGTTTCTCTGGATCTGGGGAGCTATAAAAAGTACCTACAATAGGTGATGTAACTTCCTTTATATTATCTTCTTCTTCATTATTATTTTTTTCTTTCTTATCTGATTCAAGCTTATTTACTGTATCGCCCTCTTCCTCTTCACATTTATTTTCACATTTTCCCGCTGCAATACTGTCTTCACGTTCATTTTCTTTTACAATATTTATCTGCTTTATATTTCCCTTTTCTCCCTTTTTTTTCATTATTATAGATATATCCTGCCAATTAATTTCTAAATAACCAAGCTTTGAGTTATCCATAACCTTTATCATATTTTCAATTGCTTCAAAATCCATATTATTCACTCCACTTTTTTAATAAAATAACTGCATTATGTCCCCCAAACCCAAAAGAATTAGACATAGCATACTTAACTTCTAAATTTCTACCTTTATTAGGTACATAATCAAGATCACATTCTTCATCTTTTTCTCTATAACCTATAGTAGGTGGAACATAATTATCCTCTATGGATTTAGCACATATTATGGCTTCTATTGCCCCTGCTGCTCCCAGAAGATGTCCTGTCATTGATTTCGTGGAGCTTACAGGAATTTCTTTTGCATAATCTTCAAATACTTTCTTTATAGCCCTGGTTTCGGATTTATCATTGCTCACAGTGCCTGTTCCATGGGCATTTATATAGGAAACCTCTCTTTTGTCTATTCCTGCTTCCTCTATTGCCATCTTCATAGCTCTTGCTGCTCCTTCTCCATCCGGAGCTACAGCTGTTATGTGGTAAGCATCGCAGGTAGAGCCATACCCAACTATTTGAGAGTAAATATGTGCATTTCTACTTTTTGCATGCTCTAATGACTCCAATACAACAATACCTGAGCCTTCCCCCATGACAAAACCCCCTCTTTCCCTGTCAAATGGAATAGAAGCCCTTTTAGGATCATTACTTCTGCTCAATGCAGTTAATGATATGAATCCCGATATAGAAAGAGGTGTTATAGAAGCCTCTGCTCCTCCTGCAATCATTATATCGGCCCTTCCATCTTCAATGATCTTGTAGGCCTCTCCAATGGCATTAGTACCTGTAGCACAAGCTGATACTACCGTAGTACATATACCTTTGGCTCCAAATTTTATAGCTATATTCCCTGCTGCCATGTTCCCTATGATCATAGGTATAAATAGCGGCCTTATTCTGTTAGGCCCTTTTTCCACAAGGATGCTGTGCTCTTCCTCTATTGTCCCTATGCCTCCAATACCGGAACCTACTAATACTCCAAACCTGTATCTATCTATGGCATCTAAATCAAGACCTGAATCTTCTACTGCCTCTTCTGCAGAAACCAGGGCAAATTGTGAGAACCTATCAAGTCTTCTAGCCTCTCTCCTTCCTAGGCTTTTATTAGCATCAAAGTTTTTCACTTCAGCTGCTAATTTTGATTTGAAATTCTCCGTATCAAATGCTTTGATAAAATCTATTCCACAAACCCCGTCTTTTATATTATTCCAAAAAGTTTTAACATCATTTCCCACTGGCGTAACTGCTCCCAATCCTGTAATTACAACTTCTCTTTTCATAAATATCACCTGACCTTTAAAAATTTACATTACCATTCCGCCATCTATATTTATTACCTGACCCGTTATATAGTCTGAATCAGATGATGCCAAGAAAGATACCACATTTGCTACATCATAGACAGTCCCAAACCTTTTCAACGGTATAGTACGCAGCGTATTTTCTCTTATTTTTTCTGATAAGCTGTTTGTCATATCCGTTTTTATAAAACCCGGAGCCACTGCATTTACATTTATTCCTCTTGATGCCAATTCCCTAGCCGTAGACTTGGTAATTCCTATTATTCCAGCTTTTGCGGCCGAATAATTCACTTGACCTGCATTACCGGTTATACCTACTACTGAAGATATATTTATTATTTTCCCGCTTCGCTGTTTAAGCATAACAGGGCTTACATGCCTTATACAATTAAAAGTGCCCTTTAAATTTACTTCTATTACCTTATCAAAGTCATTTTCTTTCATCCTCAAAAGCAGTCCATCCCGGGTTATCCCCGCATTATTTACGAGGACATCTACTCTTTTAAAAACCTCTACTGCCCTCTTTATAATATTTTTAGCTTCCTCAAATATGCTTACATCCCCCTGTACAGCAATCACTTTACAGCCCTTATTTTCAATTTCATCCATCAGTTCTTTTACATTAGCTGAACTACTTCTGTAATTAATCGCTATGTCAAATCCATCTTCTGCCAACCTAAGTGCAATAGCCCTTCCAATACCTTTCGCTGCCCCTGTAATTATCGCTACATTTTTACTGGCAATATCCATTTCATTTCTCCTATCTATTCTTTAATATTTGTACTGCATTATTTAAAGAATCCATATCTTGAACATTCAATAAGGTAACTTTCCTATCTATCTTTTTTACAAATCCACTCAATACTTTCCCGGGTCCTATCTCCACAAAAGTATCAGCTCCCACTTTAAGCATGGTATTTATACACTTTTCAAAAAGAACTGTGCTCATAACCTGTTTTTTCAGCAGTGCTTTCACATCCTTGGAGCTTTTAATAATTTCCCCTGTAACATTTGTCACTACAGGAATAGAAAATCTCCCTATATTAAATTTATTTAATTCCAACTCTAGTTTTTCTGCTGCCGGTTTTAACATAGATGTATGAAAAGGTGCACTTACCGAAAGTTTCACTACCCTGCGAGCACCTTTTTCTTTCAAATGCTGACAGGCAGCTTCAACTGCTTTTATCTCCCCTCCAATTACTACCTGTCCAGGGCAGTTTATATTAGAGGGTTCAACTATACCCACAGTCTCGCAATCCCTGCAGACATTCTCTATTGTCAGGTAATCCAATCCCATGACAGCAGCCATAGTTCCAACACCTTCAGGCACTGCCTCTTGCATGTATTTTCCCCTTTTTTTCACTAAAGCAACCGCTTTCTTAAACTCCATGGAGCCACTGCATACAAGTGCAGAGTATTCCCCTAAACTCAATCCTGCCGCAATATCAGCCTTTATATCAAAACTTTCAAGAGCTCTTAATGCAGCTATACTGGTAGTTAAGATTGCCGGCTGAGTATTTTCAGTTTTATCCAATTCTTCTTGTGGTCCTTCAAAACACATTTCGCTTATGGGAAACCCCACTGCTTCGTCTGCCTCCTGAAACACTTTTCTAGAAACTTCTATATTATCTGCAAGATCCCTTCCCATACCTGTATATTGGGCTCCTTGACCCGAAAATAAAAAAGCTATCTTACCCATAATCTACCTCCAAATATATTTTTTACATCTTTAATATCATTTTCTGTCTGTCTGAGCATTTCCTCTATTATTTCGCTGCAGCTCTGCTCTTTGCAAACAAGGCCTGCTATCTGTCCTGCCATAACAGAACCATTATCTACATCACCCTCGCGAGCTGCCCTGGACAAGGCTCCTTTACCAAGCTTTTCATATTCCTCTAAATCAGCTCCACTTTTCTCCAAGAGCTGAAATTTTCTCACTAATTTGTTTCTAATAACACGTACTGGATGCCCTGTAGCTCGGGCTGTAACTTGTGTATCGATATCTCTGGCATTTAATACTCTGTTTTTATAATTCTGATGAACCGTACACTCCTTTGCTACCAAAAATCTAGTTCCAAGCTGAATCCCTTGCGCCCCCAGCATAAAAGCTGCTGCCATTCCTCTTCCGTCTCCTATTCCCCCTGCGGCAATTACAGGTATATTCACGGCATCAACCACCTGAGGAACTAACGACATAGTAGTCAGTTCTCCTATATGCCCCCCTGACTCGCAGCCTTCTGCTATGACAGCATCCACTCCTGCTTTTTCCATTCTTTTGGCCAGCGCCACAGATGCCACCACTGGAATAACCTTTATATTGTACTTCTTCCACATATCTATATACTTTCCTGGATTGCCGGCTCCGGTGGTCACAACTCTAACACCTTCTTCACATGCCATTTTAGCTACCTCTTCTGCAGACTCTGACAAGAGCATTATGTTTACACCAAAGGGTTTATCTGTAAGCTTCTTTGCCTGTCTAATCTCATTTCTCACCCATTCAATAGGTGCATTCCCTGTTATTATTCCAAGCCCCCCTGCATTAGATACTGCTGCTGCCAAAGAGCTATCTGCAATCCATGCCATTCCTCCTTGAATAATCGGATATTTTACTCCTATTATATCGGGGAATACATAATTAATCATGAGTATTTCCTCCTGTTCTAATTTTGTCTTTTACGATCTCTACTAGATCTCCTATGGTTTTTATATCCTCCACATCTTCTATTTCAACTTGAAATTCTTCTTCTACTTCAATTATTATTTGAAATAATTCCAATGAATCTATGCCCAAATCTTCAAAAGAAGTTTTTACATCTATGTTCTTTTCTCCCAACTCAAGTTGATCTGCTATTATTTTTTCTATTCTTTGAATTATCATTATTATCCTCCAAAATCCTCTATGAATTTATAATACCTCAATCATAATTCCTCCATAGGTTAATCCTCCTCCAAAGCCTATAATGAGAATTTTATCCCCTCTTTTTACTAAGCTTTTTTTATATACTTCATCTAAAGCTATCCCAATGCTGGCAGCCGACGTATTACCGTAAAGATCCAGATTGGTATAAAATTTATTTGAGTTTATCCCTAATTTTTTAGCAGCACATTCTATTATTCTATAATTGGCCTGATGTGGAATTATATATTTGATTTCTTCTAGATCACAGTTTGATTCATCAGCCAGCTCCTGCACTAACTTTACCAGAACTTTCACTGCAAATTTAAATATCTCTTTTCCATCCATGCTCACCGTACTTTTATTTAAGTACATTTCATTTCCGGATAAAAAATTATTTACCGGTACTGCCGGGCAGATTAATGCCCTTCCCTTGCTGCCATCCGAACCTGTTTTTATGGAGAGTATCCCCTCTTCTTCTCCCTTTCTTAAAACAACAGCTGAAGCACCATCTCCAAATAAGATGCAGGTATTTCTATCCTTCCAGTCAATTATCTTGGAAAGAGTTTCGGCTCCTATAACAAGTGCCGTATTAAACCTTCCTGTTCTTATAAACTGTGCAGCTGCATCTATTCCGTATATAAGCCCCGAACAAGCTGCTGATATATCAAAACAAGTTGCATTAACTGCCTTTATATTTTTTTGTACTATACAGGACGTTGATGGTATAAAATTATCTGGAGTAGCTGTAGCTAATATTATAAGTTCTATATCACTTACTTCTATTTTTGCAGATTTTATGGCATTTATTGCAGCCTTCGTAGCCATATCTGAAGTATCCTCTCCTTCTGATATCCTCCTCTGCTTTATCCCCGTTCTACTTATTATCCACTCATCACTCGTATCTACCGTATGACTCAACTCATTATTATCCACAATTTTAGAAGGTACATAACTTCCTGTACCTATAATTTCAACCTTATTCATTATTCTTCTCCTTCAATCCGGATTTAAGATTATATTTTGATCTAAAGAAATTATTTAGCTTTTCCAGTGATTCAACCAAAACTTTCTCTTCCTGCTCCGTCAATCCTCTTATGGTTTCCTTAACCATATCGGAGTGAAATTTTTGATGGACTCTAAAAGCCAGTTTTCCTTTTTTTGTCAATTTTATAAATACAATCCTTCTGTCATGCTCGCTGCGTTCCCTTATAACGTATTCTTTTTTTACCAGATGATTTATAGCCGTAGTTAAAGTGCTGAGGGTTATATCTAATTGACAGGCTACTTCTGTCATAGTTCTGGGTTTATACATACCTATAGCTTCTATGGTATGTACTTCTGTAATAGATAGATCTTTAAATATGGAATATTGAAGAGATTTTTGTTCTATTGCTAAAATATCATTAAAAAGATCCACCAATAATTCATTTACAATATTTATACCCTTGTTCATCAAATCACCACTTTAACAAATTTACTGCTTTATCATTTACATATAGATCCTCTGCTTCTGTAATAAGTTCCCCTATAAGTTCTTTAACCTTAACTATCTTATCTATTCTGTAGGCGTTGCTTCCAACAAACACAAGTCCCTTTTCTATTTTCCCCCTGACTGAATTAATTAAAGCTTCAGATATACAATAGGGGGTCTTATTGGGATCACATTTTTTTAAGCAATTGTAACATTTACAGGGTACAATTCTATTTTTTTCAACTTCTTGTATGAACTTATTTCTCAAAGCTCTTCCAGGAAGGCCTACAGGACTTTTTATTATCTTTATATCCTCTTTTCTCGAGTTTATATATGCTCTCTTAAAATTTATATGTGCATCACATTCTTCAGTAGCCACAAAACGACTTCCCATCTGAACTCCACTTGCCCCTAATCTTAAAAACCTTACAATATCCCCTCCCGTATAAATACCGCCTGCTGCTATTACTGGAATATTTTTTTCACATTTTAACGAATTCACAGTTTTAATGACATCGCACACTATATCATCCAAATGCTCTTTCCCTTCTTTAAGCTGTTCTAGATGAAATCCCAAATGTCCTCCTGCTTCTGGTCCCTCCACTACAATTGCATCCGGTATTCTATTATATCTTTTAATCCAGCTTCTTATTATAATAGAAGCTGCTTTCCCTGAAGAAACTATAGGTGCCAGCTTAACATCACTCCCTACCGCAAGTCTAGGAAGACTAAGTGGAAGACCTGCACCTGATATAATTATATCAACCTTTTCTTCTATAGAAGTTTTTACCATATCTTCATAGTCACTTATGGCTACCATGATATTTACTCCAATTATACCTTTAGGAGACAACTTCCTGGCTTTCCTTATTTCCTTTCTCAAAGCTCTGATATTCGCTTCCTTGGTATTTGTTTCAAAATCTGGTTCTCTGTATCCTATCTGCACTGTAGAAATCACGCCAATACCACCTTCATTTGCCACTGCCTGTGCAAGCCTATATCCAGAAATACCCACACCCATACCGCCTTGAATAATGGGTATAGTAGTTTTCAAATTTCCTATAATCAATGGAGGTAATTTCATATAACTCTCCCCTTTTAAATTTTTGATAATCAAATATTTTGATAATCAAAGTATATATTAAAAAATTAAAGCTGTCTATAGTTTTTATCAATAAAATCAATATTTTTTCCTATTTATGTATAAATTATTTTACAAATATATTTTCAAAATTGTTTAAAAATATATTATTTAAACAATAATTTCATTGCTAAAATATTGACAATATTTTTTTAATATTGTATGATCAGAAGTAATAACTTATTGACTAACTAGTTAATTAATTTTATTAAAATTCTTTTACTCTTATGGAAATTCTTTTATATGCTACATTTATATTAGAATTGCCATTTTAATAATAAATATCAAATAACCATTAGGTTCAAGTAGAATTCATGCATAAACAGAGTTCTTTGCTTCAGGTAGGGTTTTTGACACCATCTGAAGTTTAGAAATCGTTATCCAGGGGCGTAGCTGCCCTTATCTGTCACTTATAGAAGTGGCAGTATTAGAGCAGGTAGCTATCGGATAAAGAATGCTTTTCCTATATGAACCTTAGAAAAACTTATCTAGGCACATATTTAAATATCAGCGTTCTATTTTGGTAGATTTTGGTTATTACCTAAAATTACCATTAATTGATATTTACTCCTTTCACTTTGAACTCTGTAATAAATATGGTAGCCCTTAGATAAAGATTATATTTTAAAGGAGGACTATACATGACAGAAAAAGATGTAAAAAAAGTAGACAAAGTAAATCAAATGCTGCCAATTCCTCAACTCGCCACTTTAGGACTTCAACATGTACTTGCTATGTATGCAGGTGCTGTAGCAGTACCTTTGGTAATTGGCAGCTCTGTAGGGCTGACTCCACAACATCTATCGCTTTTGGTAGCCGCAGATCTATTTACCTGTGGTATCGCAACTTTACTACAAGCTATTGGTATTGGAAACTTTATAGGAATAAGACTTCCCGCAATTTTGGGATGTACATTTGCAGCAGTTGGTCCAATAATTATTATCGGTAAAAATTTTGGAATGCAAACGGTTTACGGAGCTATAATAGTATCAGCTATATTTATGTTTCTGGTCGCTCCACTATACGGGAAAATATTGAAGCTCTTTCCCAATGTAGTAATAGGAACTGTCGTAACTATGATCGGTCTTTCATTAATCAATGTAGGCGCTACCAGTATTGGAGGTGGCAGTGGTGTAAAGGATTTTGGAAATATAAAAAATCTTTTATTAGCTGGATTTGTAATCGTTATAGTTTTATTATCAAATAAATACTTAAAGGGATTTTTTCAATCCATATCTATCTTAAATGGTATTGTGATTGGTACTATAGTAGCATCCTTCATGGGTATGGTTGACTTTTCTGTAGTCACAAACGCTAAATGGCTGAGCTTTGTACATCCATTCAGTTTTGGTATACCTAAATTCAACATAGGTACAATAATCATGATGTGTTTTGTAATGCTTACAGTAATGATTGAATCCACCGGTACCTACCTTGGAATAGGTAGGGTCTGTGACAAGGATATAAGTGAAAAGGATATTGTTCGTGGAATAAGAGCAGAGGGTATTTCCTCACTTTTAGGTGGCATATTCAATTCATTCCCCTATACTACATTCAATCAGAATTTAGGTCTTTTAGCTCTGAGCAGGGTAACAAGTCGTTTCGTAGTAGTGGCTTCTGGTATCATCCTCATTGCTCTTGGATTAATTCCGAAATTCGCCGCTTTAGCTACTATTATTCCTCAGCCTGTTATAGGAGGAGCAACTATCATAATGTTTGCAATGGTTGCCGTTGCAGGTATTCAAATGCTTTCTTCCGTAGACTTCAACAAAAATTCAAACATGCTGATAGTTGCCTGTTCTATAGGATTAGGTCTTGGAGTAACTATGGTTCCAGATTTATTAAAAAATACTCCTCAGATATTTAATTCCATATTCAGTAGTGGAATTGTAACAGCAACTGTAACAGCTGTAATTCTCAACGCCTTTTTAAATCACGGACATCATGAAAGCGCCGTCAAAAGCAGTAATAATTCACAGAATATAAAAAATACTGAAATTAAATAAACTAATCTATGTATTTAAAGAACTGCCTAAAAATACTTTAAGGCAGTTCTTTTTATATTATTGTAAATCGGATAAAAATACATAATCTCTCTTGATCAAAATAAAAGTAAAGTACCTGCTGTAATAGGTACTAAAATCATTGCAGTTTTTAGTATAGGTACAGGAACCCGCCTTGTAAGTTTGGCACCTATATAAGATCCCATCATTGTACCTGCTACCACTTCAATCAGCAAATGAATGTTTAAATATCCCAAATGATAATATCCAGCTCCACCAGCTAAAGCTATGGGAACGATTACCATCATGGTAGTTCCAGCAGATTCACGTATTGACATTCCCAGTATAAACATTAAACCAATTTGGATGAAGGAAGCAGAACCTATACCACACATACCTGAAATAGCACCAGTAATCAAACCTATGCTGCCGCATGATATCCAGAATTTCACTCCATGAGGTAAGTCACCAGACTTATCTATATTTGCATAGTTGCGTGAAACTATAAACATACGGATCCACAAGACCACCGCTGACAAGTACAACATTCCAGAAGTAATCCATTTCAATTTATCAGCCGGTATGAAGTATGAAAAATTAGAGCTAGTCCACGCTCCTATTGCACCAAATAGTCCAACTGCAATCCCAACTTTCAATACGGCATTTCCCTCTTTATAGTGGCTTAAAGAACCCGAAATGGATGAGAAAATCATTGCTGCAAGGGCTGTTCCAAGAGATGTATGGATTGGATAATGGAATATTACAGTTAGAATTGATATTATGAATCCTGAACCTCCCGCTCCTACAAATCCTAAAATAGCACCTGTTATAAACATAACTACTATAATTTCTAGTGTCAATTAAAATTCCTCTTTTCCTATGATAAATTAATGCTTAAAAATGGAAATGAGCTTAAATTCACATAAGATAACCCGCACTCATTTCCAAATTATATATTATAAATAATTCTACTTTTGAAAAATTTCATCAAATATGAGCTTTTCCGCTGCATTAAAATATTTATCCAGATCAAATTTCCCCTCATCTATAAGATATTGTAATGAACCACCCAGCATTAAAGATACCATTATAAACGGTAACATATTTTTGATTTCATCATTCACTTTTTCTATGGATTCACCTTTTTCCAATATTTCATTTACATTATTTCTCCATATGTTAAAGGTATTCTGAAATTTTTTTCTTATCTCTTCATTTACTGTTCCCTGGACCCAGTAGTCAAATTGAATATATTCCAATTCTTTTCTATTCATAATTTCATCTTTTTTCTGATCAAAAAGACCCTTAATATTCTCTTTAGCATCTTTATTTTTTAAATCAATATAATTTTTACGTAAAGCAGAAAATTTTTCTTGTACCTCATCTAAAAGTGATGTCATTATGTCATTTTTAGTGGCAAAATGATAATGTAAATTACCCTGGCTCATTTTAGCCTCTTCAGCTATCATATACATACGTGTTCCACTTATTTTTTCCCTGGATACCACTTTCATAGCAGCATCTAGTATCTTTTTTTTTATATCTTTTGTCATATTATCAATAACCTCTCTTCTCTTAACAAGTTACACATTAAATGAGTTCGACATTTAACAATAACTCCATATACTCCAAATTTTAAAGTAAAATGAATTTAATTTCAACATAAAGATAAATTCCGGCAAAAATTTATCTTACCGGAATTTATCTTTATAAAATCAATTTTTAGAAACGCTTCCAAAGGTTATTTGCAAGTTCACGGCTCTTTGCCATAATACCTTCCTCATCAATATCAATAAGTTCTCTGTCTTCCATAATGACTTTTCCATTTATAATAGTTGTATCTACACATTTCCCATTAACACCAAACAGCAGATGGCTGTTGACATTATCTTTATTGATAGGAGTAGGTGGATTATAATCAACTACAATTACATCAGCTAATGCTCCCTCTTTCAATATTCCTACCTGTCCATCGATAAATCTTTCAGTTATCTTCCTGTTGTTTTCAAACAACATATTTGGTATTTCCGTATACGCCACTGTTGAATCTTTTTTTACATGTTTATGAATAAGATTTCCGACTTTATAGGATTCCATCATATCTGTAGTATACCCATCCGTTCCAAGTCCAAGTAATATTCCTTTTTTATACATCTCAAGTACAGGAGAAGCTCCCACTGCATTTCCCATATTGGACTCCGGATTATGGACTACTATGGCATTCTTCTTTTTGATTAGATCAAGTTCTTTCTCAGCCACATGAATACAATGCACCAAAATAGTCTTATCACAAAGCACCCCCGCATCATACCATCTCTCTACAATTCCCTTACCATATTTAGCTTTTGAATCTATCATATCTTGAACGCCTTCACCAGTGTGAATATGAAATCCTGTATTCAGACCTGAAATAGCATTTAAACATTTTTCTAAAGTTTTATCCGATATTGTCATGGAAGCGTGAAGTCCAAACATAGCTTTTAGCATATCATCATTTTTACGGTTGCAATACTTAATAAACTCTACATTCTCAGCAATACCTTCATCAGCTATCTTTTCTCCATCTCTATCAGAAGTTTCATAGCACAAATTACTTCTAATCCCTATCTTCTCCGCAGCTTCAGCAATTTTAAACAAACTTCCTCTAACTGCATGTGCACTGGCATGATGATCAAAAACCGTTGTCACTCCATTTTTTACTTCATCTATCATGGGAACTATGGCACTGTAATACACATCTTCCAGTGTGAGAGTCCTATCCAGTCTCCACCATAGCCCTGTAAGTATATCAACTAAATTCTTAGCAGGTGGGCTGTCATTGGCCATGCCTCTAGCAAAAGTACTGTAATAATGCATATGAGTATTTATAAATCCCGGCATAATGAGCCTATTTTTTGCATTTATAAATCTGGCATCATCGTATTTTGTCCTCAAATTCTCTGTGGTTCCAACCTCCATAATTTTGTTCCCATCAATTGCAATACAACCATTATCTATAATGGGTCTGATTTCATCTCTAGTAATAACCTTGCCATTTCCAACAAGATACATTTATCCTTCCTCCTAACCTATAAATTATTTTAACATATAATTATATTTCTTCATGCAGGTATTAATTATGGATTCCATCTCCTTTGAAACAACATTCTTATCCCCAAGTATATAATCGGTAACCTGTCCATTTTCTTTTCTAACTTTAAATAGAGACTTTTCCCTATCCAATATGACAAAGCCCTTATTTGTACTATTTTCAAAATCTCTCACTGACCAGAAAAGAGTCACTTTATCTTTGTAAGGGTTACCATCGTAAGGGCAGAAGATACCACAATTTCCACACTCATTACACATTCCATCTACATGTAAAATCTGATGTTTGGACTCGAAATTTTCTTCAACTTTGATCAGTACATTGGCCCTGTTCGGACACACATCAACACATAATTCACAAATATGGCTGCAAGCAAGACATCTTTCCGATTCATATTCTTCGCAGACAGGATCTCTAAGTATTCCCTTTTTGTTATATAATTCTTTTATATCTAAGGAAATATTTTTATCTGCAAAATCATTATTTAGGTTTTCCCTTGTCAATATATTTTTAGCTATTATCTTTCCATCCGCTATAGCACTTACAATAGTAGATGGTCCTTTTTTAACATCTCCTGCCACATATACTTTTGGGATACTGGTTTCACAAAAATCATTTATCTCAGGAAATCCTCTGTCATTCAATTTTACTCCATTACTGGACAATAGGTCCGTATCTATTTGTTCTCCCACTGCAAAAATAACTGTATCCGCCGGTAGTTTTTTAATTTCCCCTGTTACCTCGGGTCTCCTCCTACCCGAGCTGTCCTTTGAGCCCAATTTCATTACATCACAGACAAGTTCACCTTTTCTCACAGCTTTAGGTGAGAGGAGTTCTTTAAACAGAATGCCTTCTGAGCTGGCCAATTTCAATTCTTCCAGTGTAGCTGGCATGTATTTTCTCGTTCTTCTATAAACTATGGATACATTCTCAACGCCATATACTCTCTTGGCAGCTCTAGCAGAGTCCATTGCGACATCGCCGCCTCCGATAACGCAAACATGCTTTCCTAATCTTATGCTTTCTTTTTCTGATTTGAATTTTTCCAGAAATGCCAGGGCATCAACTACTTTCTCCTTTCCTTCCTCTAGTGATATCTTCCCAGGCTTCCATGCACCTGTTGCAATCACTATATAATCGTATTCTTTCTTCAATCTATTTATATCAAAAACTCCGTCTATACCAAATTTAAATTTTACTCCATGCTTTTTAACCAATTCAAAATCCTTCCTAATCATATCTGAAGAAATTCTGAATTCCGGAATTACATATTCTACTATACCATAAGGCTTTTCCCTTTTATCCATTACCGTTACATCAATGCCATTTCTTCTGAGAAATGCAGCTGCTGAAAGTCCTGCCGGACCTGCACCTATAACTGCCACCTTTTTATTACTCTTCAATTCTACCGGTTTGATATTCTCCACATACCTATCTTGAGAATTTATCACTGCTATTTTCTTCATATTCCTAATGAGCACAGACTCGTCATAATCAAGCCTTGTACATTTATACTGACAATTATGATTGCAAATTGTACCTGTAATTGCTGGAGATGTATTGTCTTTTGCAATTATGGAAAAAGCTTCGTCATACTTTTTCTTTCCTACCAAATTCACATATTCAGGAATTTGCTGATTTATAGGACATCCTATACTGCAAGGCGCTATGGCACAATCATAAATTGGAAGTTCTTTAGAAATCTTTCTGCTGTCCACCGTTCTCAATTCTTTGAGATGATGTTTGTCCTTTAATGAATGTTTCGCAAGTTCCTCCAATTGAATCACATTAATACAGGAAATGCTTCCTTTAAGCTGTCCTTCCACTTTTTTTGCCATCTGGGTTATTCTCTCGTATCCACCTGGTTTTAAAATAGTTGTAGCAAATGTAATCGGTTGTATACCTACAGCTAAAATTTTATCTACATTGAAGAAATCAACTCCTCCCGAATAAGATATCTGCAAATCCCCATTAAATTCTTTAGACAATCTGCTTGCCAGAGTTATCGTAAGTGGAAAGAGAGCTCTCCCGGACATATACATTTCTTCACCTGGAAGTTCGTCATTTACTATTTTAACTGGCAGTGTATTGGTTAATTTTACTCCTATTTCCAGATTCAATTTTGATGCCTTATCCTTCAATCGCCCCAACATAGCTATTCCATCGGCATATTGCAGATCTTTTGTAAAACTGCTTGAATTTAATTCTATATAATCATAACCCATTTTATCAAAGGTATTTTTGACAAATTTCTCTCCCAACAAAGTAGGGTTCATCTTTATAAATGTATTTAAATGCTTTTCCTCAAGAAGATAATTCGAAATCTTTTCTATTTCTTCAGGGGGACATCCATGTAAAGTAGACAATGTAATAGAAGAACATATAGTAGAATCTATATTATCTAAATCTTTTTCGCTAAATTTCTTAAATAAATTCATATTTAAAGAAAGTACTTGTTTACATTCTTTCCATATTTCCGTATTGACAGCATTTCTCATTCCCTCGATATAGGCATCTATTTTAGGAGACTTTATGCCTTTTAGATCATAACCCACACTCATATTGAACATAAAATCCCTTTTTTCACTTAAATCAAGCTCTTTCATTAGAACATGAAGTAAAAACCACGCCTTTATATATTCATTAAAAGCTTCCTGAACCTTCAATTCAGTAGACCATTCAACATTGTAACCTTCGTCCTGAGCATGAATACATGGTTTTGCTACAGGCAAATCCTCTCCATCTATAACTTGTACTGTTTTTAGTTCAATAAAACGGCTTCCTGTCAAATATGCCGCTATAATATTTTGAGCAAGTTGAGAATTAGGACCTGCTGCCGGTCCCAAAGGTGAAGATAATTTTTCATTAAATATTACAGCAGATTTGTGTTCTTTATTTTTATAAAATTTGCCTTTATGAATTCCGAATATAGTGCCATTTTCATTTAATTCTGTAATGATCCAATTAATCATTTTTTCAAAAGAAATGGGGCACATTCTATCACTCATTTTTCATTCTCCCTCCAAACAAAATAAATTTTCAATAACATCTCATAGATTATTTTGACATTATATGAATTGAGTGTCTCAAAATAAATTTGAGTCACTCTTTAATGTAATCTGTTCTTTACTTTCCTAAAAATCTAGGTACATTTGAATTCAAAAGCTTATTAAGTACCTCAATTGGATTTTTAACCTTACTGAGCATTATCATTGCTGCAATAATATATGGCTTATATCCAGCTTGTTTATATAGTGGATCACGATAGCGATCAAATACCGAAGCCGCTACTTCTCCTTCTTTACAGCTCACACCGCTTATATCTGCTGGAAGGCAGTGCATATAAAGAGCTTTTCCACTCTTGGTGAGTTTCATCATATCTTCAGTGCATTCCCACTCTTTGTGTTTAGCATTTTCTGCCAATAGTTCATTTTCAAGAACTTTTATCTCATCAAATTTACCTTCTCCATATAAGTTGGTTCTTTTTTTCATAGCAGCAAAGGATGCCCAACTCTTAGGGTAAACAACATCAGCATTCTTAAATGCTTCTGTCATTGAATTAGTTTTAACAAATTTACCACCACTCAGTTCTGCATTTCTCGCAGCAACCTGTTCTACTTCCGGCATTAGATCATATCCTTCTGGATGAGCCAGAGAAACTTCCATACCCATTCTTGTCATTAATCCTATGATTCCCTGCGGAACTGACAAGGGTTTCCCGTAAGAAGGTGAATACGCCCATGTCATTGCTATTTTTTTACCCTTAAGATTTTCTATGCCACCAAAATAATGTATCATATGCAATAAATCTGCCATACACTGAGTTGGGTGATCTATATCGCACTGAAGATTTACAAGAGATGGACGCTGCTGCAATACGCCGTCTTCATAGCCTTGTTTAACCGCATCAGCTACATCATGCATGTATTTGTTGCCTTTACCTATGAACATGTCATCTCTTATTCCTATAACTTCAGCCATAAAAGAAATCATATTTGCCGTCTCACGTACGGTTTCACCATGTGCAATTTGAGATTTAGATTCATCTAAATCCTGTACTTCAAGTCCAAGTAAATTACAGGCACTGGCAAAACTAAACCTTGTTCTTGTGGAATTGTCTCTAAATACTGAAATACCAAGTCCACTTTCAAAAATCTTTGTGGAAATATTATTTTGTCTCATTTCGCGAAGAATATCGGCCACTGTAAACACGGCTTTAAGTTCTTCATCTGTTTTCTCCCATGTTAGGAAAAAATCATTATTGTACATTTTTTCATAATTCAAATTTCCCAGTTTTTGAATTAAATTTTTAATTTCAGACATAATTACCCTCCTAATTTTAAATTCATTTATGAACTTATAGAAATCCACGCTAAAACGGGAACTAAATTTTATTAAATATTTGATTAACTAGTTAATTAAATATTATAATAATATACTTACTTTGTCAATATTCTAAGACTGTTTTTTCAACATATGAATTGCAATTTTATTAGCCTCTCTAAAAACCTTATCACAGTCAATTGTCAGAATTTTTCCATCCATTGATACAACTTCCCCATTCACTATAGTCATTTTAGTAAAACAACTGTTACCAAGACACACCAAAGATATCAATGGATCATGACAACCAGCATATTCAATTTTGTTCAGATCAAATAGTATAATATCAGCTGCTTTTCCCACAGCCAATCTTCCTGTATCCGCTCTTCCCAGTACATCAGCTCCTCCTCTAGTAGCAATTTTCAATATGTCGTATGCACTCAACCCATAATTACCATATTTCAAATGATTTAATAAATATGCTCTTTTTACTTCCTCCCACATATTGGAACCATCGTTACTTGCACTTCCATCTACTGCAATGCTCAATTTTCCTGATGCTTTTACAATATCAGTAGTTCTGCAAATCCCACTTCCCAATTTCATATTTGAAGATGGACAATGAGCTATACCAGTTCCCTTTAAATTGCTGATTTCTCTATCATTTAAATATATACCATGTGCAAACCACACGTCTGAGCCAATCCATCCAATATCTTCCATGAGCTCAAAGGGTCTTCTCCCGTATTTTTCAATACAGAATCTTTCTTCATCCTTGGTTTCAGCTAAATGAGTATGCATCATAACTCCCAGTTGTCTCGCCAATTTTCTCGTCTCTATCATTAAATCTTTAGTCACAGAAAATGGAGAACATGGTGCAAACGCTATTCTAATCATAGAAAAGTCCTTTGGATCATGATATTCATCAACTAACCTATTACAATCTTCTAATATTTTATCCTCTTTTTGAATAACACTTATAGGAGGCAGCCCTCCTTTATCTTTTCCCAAAGACATTGAACCCCGGGTGGCATGAAATCTAATTCCTATTTTACGTGATGCTTCTATTTCCATATCAATTAAATTCTCAGGCTGATCAAATGGAAAAACATAATGCTGATCTGAAGTCAAAGTACATCCTGTTCTTAAAAGTTCGCTGAATCCTACCATGGCACCATAATAAACTGCTTCTGGGTTTATATTCTTCCAATAACTATAGAGCTTTGTAAGCCAGGGAAAAAGTGGCTGCTCTTGTACTTCCTTAATTCCCCTAAACAAACTTTGATATAAATGATGATGAGTATTTACAAAGCCCGGAAGTGCCACAAGTCCTGTGCAATTTATTTCTTCACATTCATGATCTGGTAAAATATTTCTCCCCATTTTTATAATTTTAGATCCTTCAATAAGAATGTCGCAATTTGTAAACACATTATCTTTATCATCGAAAGTATACACAGTACTGATATTTTTAAGAATTATCATTTTTATTTTCTCCCCTGATCCATTATAATAAAACCTTTACATATAGATAAAATATACATTCTGAATTCAGTATTATTAACAATTAGTTAAGAAAAATCTGAATATTAAATTAACTAATCAATCTAATTTTAGCATGATAATTAACCTTTGTCAATATACAGTAATTTCCACAATAGCTATCCATTTCATTGTTATACTTTTCTTATTTTGATATAATGATTTATTATAGTAGCTTTTTAAAAATGGAATTTATAAGAGGCAGGTAAAAAATATGAGTACTTTTGTATTTAAAACTAATGAAACAAACTATACACCTGTAAGCAATATCTTTATAGATAAATTTATGCCTAAGGCCCGGGGAGAATTTGTCAAAGTATATCTCCTGGGACTAAAATATTGCAAATCTGGTGAATTAGGTGTCAGCTCTCAAGTTATGGCAAGTGCTTTACATCTTTTAGAAACTGATGTATTAAACGCCTGGAATTATTGGAATGACGAAAATGTTATTAAAATGATTCCTATTGACAACATGGGAAATTACAATATAGATTTTCTAGATTTAGCCGATAGAAAAACAGAAAATGAAAATAGCATAAATTTATTAGAAGAACTAAGTAAAGATTCTATAAAAGATATGCTGGAAGATATAGAAAAATCCACGGGAAGACCTCTATCTTCAGAAGAAATGACTATGTATATAAGCTGGATAAATGACCTCAATTTTTCCCCTGAAGTTATACTTCTCCTAGTTCAATACTGTACATCAAAGGGTAAAACAAACAGCAGATATATAGAAAAAACTGCTCTATCCTGGTTTGATGCAAAGATAAAGAATGTAAATGATGCTCAGATTTTTATAAAAAACCGTGAAGATAGATGGATTAAAATAAGAAAAATTCTAAATTATCTTGGTATAAAAGACGGAGAAATAATGAAGCCACAGGAAGAAATGCTTTCAAAATGGATTGAAAGCTATAATTTTTCTCTAGAAATAATATTCAAAGCTTGTAATATATGTTTTGAGAGAATAAATAAAGCTGATTTTAAATATATTGACGGAATATTGACCAGTTGGAATAAAGATAAAATTAGAACTTTAGAAGATATTGAAAAAAAAGATGTAAAAAAAACACCTCATAATAACTTTA
Organism: Clostridium aromativorans; assembly: GCF_020908015.1. Classification (NCBI taxonomy): domain Bacteria; kingdom Bacillati; phylum Bacillota; class Clostridia; order Eubacteriales; family Clostridiaceae; genus Clostridium; species Clostridium aromativorans. Next base: position 56,991 of record NZ_JAJJPB010000005.1, on the reverse strand, counting down.
GAAATAGCAATAAAAATATTGGAAATAGAAATTCTAAAAGTACTTTCAATAATTTTAAACAGAGAAATTATGATTTTGACGATCTGGAAAAAAAATTGTTAGGATGGGATAAAAATGATTAAGAGCTACCATTCACAAATAATTAAAATGTATGAAAAAATAAGAGAAGAAGATGAAAAATCTTTGAACATACGAAAAGAAGAAATCAGGAGAAAACTTCCTGAGATAATTGACATACAAAGATCTATAGGAAAGCTCAGTCTAGAATTGTCAATAAATATATTAAATAACGTCGAAAACAAAGATAAATATTTAAAAGAGTTAAAAGAAAAAATTACAGATTTGAGAATTAGGAAATCTGAACTCTTGGCAATTAATAATTATCCTGTAGATTATCTCGAAATACATTATCAATGTCCTAAATGTAAAGACACTGGATTTATAGGCCACCAAAAATGCAGCTGTTATAAACAGAAACTTATCAAATTATACTATAATAATTCTGATTTAATAAATATATTAAATAAAAATAATTTTGACAATTTTAATTTTCAAGTATATTCTTCTTTAAAAAGTAAAGGAAATCCGACCAGCCCCAGGAAAAACATAGAGAGAATAGCCTCTATATCCTGGAATTACATAGAAAATTTTTCTTCTTCTAAGGAAAACTTGTTATTTTACGGCAATCCAGGCACGGGTAAAACCTTTTTATCAAATTGCATATCAAAAGAATTGCTGGATAGAGGTTTTTTAGTAGTTTACAGAACTTCAGAAGATCTAATAGAAGACTTAAAAAATATAAGATTTAAAAATGATACTAATTTAGAAGATTTCCTTATGAACTGTGATTTACTTATAATAGATGACTTGGGTTCAGAACAAATAACAGATTTTTCTAAAACTGAACTATTTAACATTCTAAATAGAAAATTATTAAAACAAAAAAAAATGCTTATATCGACTAATTGTGACTTAGAAGAACTTTTAAAATCCTATTCTGAAAGAATTTCCTCCAGATTACTGGGAGAGTTTACCCTATGTAAATTCTTCGGAGAAGACATACGCATAAAACAAAATATACAAAATAAGAATTTAAAATAAAATCCACTTTATCTAGATAGGGAGAACAGGCATGGGATCATATTCTAAATTGATCTGTGCCTATTTCCCTTATATTTTTTAATTCTCTAGAAAAATATTCAAAGTTCTATTTTCATTTATTTAAATGGGATTTCAACTTCTACAGTCATACCAGACTTTAATATCCCAGTTTTATCTTTTATGGCAATTTTTATCTTAGTAGTTATATGATCCTTATCTGAAGTTGATTGTTTATCTTTAGGTGTGTATCCTTTCTTAAGATCAATATAATTTATCTTTCCCTTCTGTATTCCCAGTGATGTTTTTACATTCACATACTGATTATAGTGTATTTTATCCAAATACTTGTCCGGCAGATAACAGATGACATACAGATCGTCTGTCACCGCTATGTCCGCAATATTACTTCCCGCAGTCACTATATCACCTAATTCAAAATTTTTACTTATTATAATTCCATCGGACAATGCGGTTATATTGTATTTGTTAAGCTCATTTTTTGCCTGGCTAAGCTGAGCTATGGATTGATTTAGATCTTCTTGTGACGCCTTGATCTCATCGTCGGTAGGGCCATTTTCAAGAAGTTTCAGCTGGGCGTTTGCTGCCTCATAATTTGCACTGGCAGTTTCAATGGCCTGAGAGGTAGAGCCCTCCTGCATTAAATTTAACTGCTGTCTGGCATTGTCCAATTTTGATTTTGCAGACAGGAGCGTATAACTTGAAGTATCCATTTTTAACTTAACATCTTCCAGTTCTTTTTGAGATATGGCTCCTGATTTATTTAAAATCAAATATTTTTCGTAATCTGATTTGGAGTTATCATATTGAGTTTGAGCAATATTTAAATCCTGCTGTGCAATTGAAACATTGTTTTGTGACTGATTTATCTGTTCCTGTCTATTCCCCGATTTTAATAAATCAAGTTGGGCACCTGCAGCCTTGACTTGTGCTTTAGCCTGTTCAATTTGTTCAGTACGGGTGCCTGCATTTAATGAAGACAATTTTGCCTTTTTCATATCAACCACTGCCTGTAATTGAGCCACCTGATATTTTTGACTTGAATTATCTATAAGAGCAATTAGATCACCTTTTTTTACTTTTTCACCCTGATTTTTATTCATTTTTATTACCTTGCCGCCAACAGTGCTGCTTACAGAAACAGTATTGTCAGCAATATCACCTTTTAAAGTTATAGAAGATTTACTTCCACAACCTGTTAATATAAATGCCGCAAATAGAATACATATATATATTCGTTTCATAAAACTCTCTCCCTTATCATCCTAAAATAATTCTATTTTAAATTCTGCGATATTTTTTGAGTGCCAATATATTTAATACAATAAAAACCATACAAATCCCTATTAAAATAAAAATATCTGTCCAGATCGAAGCCATTCCCCTGCCCCGTATCATGATCTGTTTTAAGGCGTCGGCTGAATAGTACAACGGCATAAATTTCCCAATTACTTGAAGCCAGGTATCCATAGTACTCATATCAAATAGCCCGGAAAAGAACACCTGCGGAACTACAACAAGTGGTATAAATTGTATCATCTGAAGTTCATTTTCCGCAAATGCAGATAGAGCAGTTCCCATAGTTAATGCTACCATGGCAGTTAGAAATGTAATTATAAGTACTAAAATAAAAGATCCCACCATCATCATATTTATAACATTGATTGAAAACCAGGCTATAAGAGCTGCCTGTATTATAGTAAAAATACCAAACCCCAAAATATATCCCAGTACAATTTCCCATCTACGTATTGGAGTAGCAAGCAGTCTCTCAAGAGTTCCCTGGGTACGTTCTCTTAGAAAAGAAACTCCAGATATTAAAAATACAAAGAAAAACACAAAGAAACCAATAAGTATAGGTCCAAAATTGTCAAATGAAGTCATATTCTCATAACCATATAAATAAGTTACATCTGGTTTAATACCTAGGTTTGCATCTTGAATACTGTTTTGAACCAGTACAATAACTGCTTTGCTTTTCCCCGGATCGCTTCCCTCAAGCGTAATATATGGAATTCCTCTCTTATAATTTATGACCGCATCCAATTTTGATTCTCTTATAAGCATATCTGCTTCACTTTCGCTGTACCTGCCTACAACTGCATACCTGCTCTCCAATCTGTCTATAAAGCTCTCAGGTGCATTTATAACGCCTATTTTTGGATCATACTGAACTCCATTAAAAATATATGACATCAACGTCAATACAAAAATAGGTGCCAATATCATAAGTGCAATAGTCCTCCGGTCATTTCTAAGCTGACGCAAGATACGTATAGTAAGTGCGGCAATTCTCATCATTTAGCACCTCCATAGTACAGAAAGGCTTCTTCTATTGTATTGGAATCAGTATTTTTTTTAAGCACATCAGGAGTGCCTGCTGCAATTACCCTTCCATTACGTATCATGCAAAGGTTATCACATTTATCAGCTTCGTCCATCACATGAGTTGTAATTATGATGGTAGTACCCTCTTTGCTTAACCTGTCCAACTCATTCCATATAGATTTCCGAAGCACAGGGTCGATGCCTACTGTAGGCTCATCCAAAATAAGTACTAAAGGCTGATTTAACATTGCAATAGCCAGTGACAGACGCCGCTTCATTCCACCAGAATATTGATTGACTTTCTTCTTTAAATGTTCAGATAAATTTACCAATTCCATGACTTCATCAATACGCTTTGTACAATTTTCTTTAGATATATTGTACATGGCAGCAAAAAACTTCAGATTTTCCTCTGCAGTTATATCTCCATAAAGGGCATCAGACTGTGCCATATACCCAATTTTATTCATCATTGAAAGTTTAGGCATTTCCTCTCCCAGTACATAAACCTGTCCCTTTGTAGGCACATCAATTCCCGCGATCATTTTAACTAGAGTTGTCTTGCCTGAACCTGAAGGTCCTAGAAGTCCGAAGATCTGTGAACAGGTCACTTTCAAGTTTATATTGTAAAGTATTTGATGCTTTCCAAAGCATCTATCTACATTTTGAACTACTACACTATAAGAACTATGCTCCATAGTATTCCTCCTCATATGCTGATTATACTACAGGGATGACTCTACATAATAAACATTTTCTCCAATTCTGTTGATTTTTATTTTACTTTACGTGTAAAATGTTAATGAATTCAACTGAAAGCGAAGTGAGCATCCATGACTTCAAAAACAAACCAGTTACTTAAAGACACCTTTATTGAACTATATACACATAAGCCTATAAACAAAATAAGCGTAAAGGAACTATGCCAGAAATCCAGTTTAAACCGCGGAACATTCTACAATTACTATGAAAATATAGATAATCTGTTGGAAGAAATAGAGGAAGGATTACTTTCCGACTTAGTAAATATAATAAAAACAGAAAATATTATAATCCATAAACAGCAGGATCTTGATATTTTTTTAGAAACCATAAGAAAAATATTCAACTACATAAAACAGCACAGTAATTATTTTAAAGCTCTCCTTGGTAAAAATGGAGATAATCTATTTACATACAAGATAAAAAGTACCATGAAAAAGAAACTTTCTATAAAATTCAAAGCAGAAAAGAGAAATGTAGGAAATTTAAATGAATATCTGCTGGAATACATATCTTCTGCGAATATAGGAGTTATAACATATTGGGTTGAAACAGGAATGAAAACAGATCCGGAAGAACTAATAGGCTTGATGATCAAAGTACTGTTTAAAGGACCTTTTAATATAAGATAATAATGTATTTAAATAAAAAATAGGCTTTACAGCTAAGTACTGTAAAACCTATCCATGGTGCTGGCAGTAAGCTTCGAACTCACGACCTACTGATTACAAGTCAGTTGCTCTACCAACTGAGCTATGCCAGCGTACATGGCGACCTATTTTGGACAAGTAGACCACCTATTTATTGTTTTTTAACATGATCTTAGTATAGCATGACTGTTTTTTGATTGTCAATAGTTTATTTTTACCTCTGAGACAGTATATTTTGTCCCTACCTTCTATATGACGTATACAGCCCGTTTAAGCCCTATTACGATTTTGCATACCTCTATGATACCTGTTTTAATTTTAAACGGCAAATAAAGACAATCTGACGTGATGAAATTGTGACTTTATAGATAAAAAAAATTGAGGAACAAGTTTTTACGCTCATTCCTTAATTCTTTCTCTATGCTTCCTCAATGGCTTTTAAAAGTTCGTCAACATCCACATCTTCATGCTTGTCTGTTTTTCTTAAAATTTCTGCAACATCTGATGTATGTCTTAAAATTGTTTGTGAGGCGTCAATTAAATTTTTGTTTGAGGATTTTGGATCCTTTAATATCCTTCTCAAAGTCTGTATAGCTTCTCCATGTGCAACAGATAATAGTTCATTCATTCTATCGCTATACATCTTTTTAAATTCGGGGGAGTTTCTTATTTTACCTATTGTCCACCTATCTACCCCCAATTCTTTACTTAATTGGGCATTGCTATATCTGAAGTCATAACAAATATATAAAAGTAACACAGCACACAGCTCGTTTTTATTATAGCTGGTTCTCTGAAGGTTAACTTCAGGTAGTTCTTTACCTTCCTTAAATTCTATAATTCCTTTATCCTTCAGTTCTTTCATATAGTCTTTTGTTTTACTTTTACATAAAGTAGATAATATGGGTAATTTATCTTCTTCATCAGATTTTCTAATATTCATACGTGAGGGTTTTACCTCCTTTCAAAAGTTTTAGCGTTGTATTCCTCTTTTAGCATAATCAAACTTTTGAAGGATATTACTAGTGTTATCCGTGTTAGGAAATAAAATTCCTGCTTCTGGTGCTACTGGATTCACCATTCTCAAATTTTTATGAAAATCTATTCCAGTTGTTAAATCGTTTCTTCCTGCTGTATACTTGCATATTCCATTAAATTTCCCTACAGCATTATATACTGCACTTCTTGCTGTAATAAGTTCTCTAAATAGTTCTTCCTGCTGATTCCTTAAATCTGCTAATTGATTCCAGATAGCTTTTTCATCTATATTTTTAAAGGTTGCTACATCTTCTCTTATCTGTGCAGAATAGGACTCTAATAATGATTGAAATGTGCTATTTTCTTTAGGTATTTTTTCAAGTCCTGCCAGTCTCTCTTTTTCCTGTGAAATAATCGTTTCATAGTTTGATATAGTGGCTTCAGATTCATTGATATCTGTCCTGTAAGTATCTGACGGACTTAATAAATTTTGAGCATACAGATTTTTTAAATTCTCTTTCTCACTTGTTAAACTTGTTTCTGCCTGTGATATCTTCTGTTTTGTTGCTTCTACCTCTGCTTTATAGTTAGTTAAAAAAGTTTCTATTTCTGACATATCTAGTATGGAAGTTTCTCCATCTTTTAATAATATACCTGACATTAATTATCTTCCTCCTTTAAAAATTGTTTTAATGCTAAAATTCTGGTATTCAGTTCTTTTATCTTTTTAACTGCAATAGGTGAACAATCGACAGTTTTATGCTCCTGTATAGATTTGTACAAATTCATTATAAGAGCCACATCAAATTTTATTTGCTGATCTATTGCATATTTTACATGTTTATTTAACACTATTATTCTTGTTCCTCCTGTCCTGCGGATTCCTTAGCTTTCTTTAATTCTGCCATATATAAACCTAACTCGAGCAAGCTAGCAGGCTTAAGTTTCTCACCTCTGGAATAAGCTTCTTTTAATTTTTTGTATCTTTTTTCTTTTAATGACAATTCCTTTATTTCTTCGCCATAACCTTCAGTTAATTCTTTCAACCGTTCAGCTTGTTTTTTATTACGAGCCATTATATCCCCTTTTGTTTTTTTAATATTTAATTCTTCATTCATTGTTGCTATCTTCCTCCTTCTCTTTATATACTGCAACAGCTTGCTTGTATTTTACAGACATTTTCTTTTTTAAATCTATAATTTTATAGACTTCCATAACATCATCATACGAAAGCCCTATTTTGTTAAAAAAGATATCATTCAGATGATCCTGTACCTGTGTTGAAATATTATTACGATTCTGAATAATTTGATATAACAAGTTTGGCGAATATTCCCAAAGTCCACTTTCTGTAAAATGTTTAGTATCAGTATTACAATATGAAAGCAGCTCTTTTATAAGTGTACTAGAAAATCTAATCTTTCTTATCAATCCGTTATTACCTCCCTTTCTTTAACATTTAATTTATATAATCCTTGTTACTAACATTTAAAAAAAGTTCAGGGAATATCCTTAGATACCCCCATGCTACACTATGTCAATTTATCTGACACAACAAACAAACAAACGTATTAAGAAGAAAACCTAAAAGATTTTAAAAAAATATAAATTTAAGCAAGTAGTTTGACAGACACTTGCTCATTGTATAATATAGGTAAAATAACTTTTTATAACCTATAATATCAATTTAAATTGTCTAAAAAGTAATCTATGCTACCCATAAACCCATCTTTAAATTCTTTACTCTTTTGGAAGCCTTTGTTAGATCCCTTTATTTTAAAATTTAACCATAAATACATTTTGAACATTTTTCTATTTTTTATTATATTTATATCGGTTTTTTCAGGTATTAATTTCTCTGAGATATGCATGATCATGCTGGCAGTACCTTGTGCAAATCCCATTAGATATTTTACCCCTCTGGATTTTCCTTCATTTGCCTCCATTACATATGCAGATATGATAGTCTCTAAATCATATAGGGAAGTACCCTGTAATCTTTCATTTATAACCTTTTGTGCAAGTTTACATGATTTTCCTTTATTGTATAGCCTTATCATATATTACAATCTCCCTTCTATTTGTTTTCCTTATTTTCTTGAGTATATTTTTTATGAGCAATTTCATATTTCTTTGAGTCAAAAAATTCCAATTTTGGATCTTCTAAAGACATTTCTCTTTTTCTGCGAAGTAAAAGTTGGTCGTACCCAAGTACCGGGAATTCTTCATTTGTAACTTTGTCTGAACTTCTATCATTAAAATAATCTGCAAGTAAAAAATCAGCGCAAGCGGTCAACATTTCTGGACGTAATTGTCGACCTCCTGTAGCTCTTTCATACCAGCTGTTGAGGTGAATAATTTCCTGATTCCGTTCGTCGGGTGTAAAATTCTCACTATCATTTAACAATAGAATAATGTATTCCCAAACTTCACTATCAATGCTGGACAAGCTTCTACCGCTTAACCTTTTTTGGTACTTTTTAGCTGTTTTATCATCAATATTCAGTGTTAGGGGAGATCCTTTGGCTTCAGAATTAATTTTATATCTGTAAAATATATTTGCTTCTCTAATTCTTGCCATTATAAATTTAAGTCCCAATCCAAAGCGTCATAAAATTGTTCACGTCTAAAAAGATTTTCTATTGCCTTATATACTCTGTTACTTACATTTACATGACCATGCACGATTAAAGAGAGTTGTTTACAGGATATTTCAAGCTGCTTAGCTATTTCCTTCCATGTTAAATCATGTCTAGTTTTATAAAGAATTAATTTCTCTATTTCATTTGTAATCAACATCTATACCCACTCCCTTCTCTACTAATCATATAATAAAGATCCTGCTGCTCGTTCTCCTCTTTCCTGTAACTTCTTTATTCTTCTAGCTAATTCCTGAATATCTTCATTTGATCTTATTGCTGCATTGATATTAAAGGTTTGATTAAAGGTGGTATTTCCTGTGCTTTCTTTTGTCGCTTCTGGCATATGACTTGCAATATTGGCTCCTAATTTACCCAAAACATTTGAGTTTAGTGGCAAAATTGCTTCATTATCTTTTTCACCAACGCCGATTAAACTCGCTTCTGTTGCAAGTCCACCCTTTTTATACCAGTTTACTGATATTTTTGGGATCTGTGGTGGATTAAGAGACAGCTTACCTGTAATATTAAAATGTGGTAAAGGTATGTGCGGTATTTGAAAATTAAACGCATTTTTAAAACCTGCTTTTATGTCTGCATATACTTGTTTAATTGTGTTCCACGCTTTCTTGAATGGCGCAGTTATTACTCCCCAGATTGTTGCAGCAACACTTTTAATTGTGTTCCAAGCAGATACAAAACCGTCTCTTATTCCGTTCCATGCCCAGATTGCTGTTTCTTTGATTGCCTGCCAGTTTTTAACTGCTAGTACCGCCAAAGCTATTATTGCCACGCCTACAAATCCTATTGTGCCTATAAAAACACCTAAAGCCCCTATAATTGCACCAACGACGGATATTATTGTTCCTAGACTAGCTATAAAGATTCCCAGATACATTATCAAAGGCATAATCACAGCAACTACACCAGCAATAATCAATATCCATTTTTTTGTAGTATCTGATAACGAATTGAACCACGTGATAAGTCCGCTTATTACGCTCATGACCTTCTGGATTACCGGTAACATAATAGTAAATAAACTTTTTGCTACATCTGCAAGTTGAGCTCTTAAGTTTTGAATTTTGTTTTGATACTGGTCGGCTTCTCTTGCCGCCTGTCCTTGAGCGTCTTTGGACTGATATATTGCTAGATTATACAGTAATTGCATTTTAGTGGTCTGATCTAAGTCTGAAAACTGTCCCTGTAGACCTTCCCTCATCATTTCCTGCTTTATTGTAGTCTCATTTATTGCCAGTCCTAAGGCTTCAGCACTGTCATATTCACCTCTAAACATAGCCATTAGCCTGTCACCTGCTTCTGACATGTCCATGTTTTTAAAAGCGGCGAGATCCGCAGTTAAAGAAGTCATTTTCTCAGAAAAATTTAATGCTGATTTTCCAGTCATTCCCATGTTCTGGCTGTAACTCTGAAAATCTAACAAAGATTGTTTAATAACTGTAGAGTTTAGCCCTATACTTTTTCCAAAACTAGCAGACCAACTATTTGCTGAACTTGCTAATCCTTTAAATACTTGTTTATACGTCGCTTCAAAAGACACCATGTTAGAACCAACGTCTAATATCTGTTTTGTCAATCCTGCAATAGGAAGTGTGATAGCTACGAATCCCTTCGCACCTACATCAGCCATTGAATTACCTACATTCTTCATGCTGTTTCCGACGTTCTTCATACTTGTAGATATTGCAGTAGTACTCTTATTCATGTTATCCTTAATACGTGACATAGTTTGTGTTAATGAATTAAGAGCTTGTATAGCCTGTGAAGTATCGGCTTCTACAACTATTCGTGGATTTTCTGCCATTTATTTCCTCCTTTATATAAGGTAAGTAAAATTCATTACTTTTTTAAAGTTAAACTCTTATATTTAGGTAAATTTCATTACCTTTTAAAAGTTTAACTTTTTCCTACTACTACTTACCCTATATACGATCAAAGGTGAGAGCCTCTTTTATAACCTGTTTTAACTCAAAAAAAGAAGGTATATCAAATTGTGACCTAATTTTCTATTTTTTTCCTCCTCAAATTCTTTAAATGTAATATCTGCAAATTCTTTACCATATATTAAAGCATATTCTTCTTTCGTACACTCTCCATCTTCTAATGCTTCATCACCGCCTAAATCTTCCCAAATTATACTAAAGCGCCTTTCTAATTCTTTATCTATTACATATTTAAGAAGTATTACCCCTATTCTGCTGATATGATAGTATTTTATTTCACTATCGCTAAAATCTTTATAATAATCCAGTATGAAATGTTTTTTATAATCTTTTGCGAGATCCTCTGCTTCTATTCGAAATATCCCTTTTTCTCTGTTTTTTCTATCCTTATCATTTTATTCTTCTACCCCTTCTATATCCTCATCTAACAGATCTGCTTTTAAAACATCTACAATAGCTGAAAAAAGATAGTCTATTCCTGCACTTGACACTAAATAACCTGTCCTATCCTCAATATAAAATTTCTTCACTTCTTCATCTGTAAAACCCTTGTAATCCTTCAATTCCTCAATTAATACTTTAATATCGTATAGTATTGTGTCCAAGTCTGCTCTTATAAAATTAGCAATTTCTTCAGCTGTACAATATTTTTCTTTTGTTCCTCCAATTTCAATTGTTGTGCTCATTATTCATCTTCCTTCCCTTCATCTTCTAATCTTCCATATACATTATTTAGCAGAACATCTAAATTATTTTTAATTTCAGTTATTAAAATTTCTGCTCCTTTTGGTGCTATTCCATAACACAAATAAGAAGCATTGTTATAGCCTAAATAATCACTATCAATAAAATATTCTGGATCATTTAATTCCTCATAACTATCAATTATATTACTGATTAGCCAATATAATTGCTCGTGGTTCAATCCTGCCATCTCTGCAAAATCCCTGCTATTTATATACTTTTTTCCATCTTTTTCTAATTTGCTTAATCCTCTTATATAAGTATCATCATCAAAATTTTTTCTTTCTATCATCTTTTTTTTCCTCCTTTAATTTCCATTTATACCCTCCAGCAGTTTTGTATTTTCCTTTACAAACCTGTGAAATGCTTCTGTAGTCTGTTCCTGTAGCTGCTGCTGCTTGTGACATACTCTCAAATGTTCTAATATATTCGCCTGTTTGCCTATTATATTGACGTACTGGAATTTTATTTTGATAAACTCCCATCCTGTTTCTTTCCCCCTTTCATAAATACATGTAGTTAAATATTTAAACTTGTGACGGACAAAATAAAAAAATATCGGAGAACTTTTTTATTCCCCGATAAAAAATTTTTAGCTATTCTTACTCGCCTAATAACCACTCCGTAAGAAGTCCCCTCATTCTTGCAGACGGTACATAAATATTGATCTTTTTGCCATCTCTTACAGCACTCCTAAAAATCCACTGTAACATCTCATTTAAAGCAATTTTTTCATCATCTATATTGACGCCTTGAGCCTTGAAGAACTGTTTTACATAAGGCTCTGAGAACCTATTTACAGTATATGCTAAAGTATCTCTATCTCTATACTTGTTTGTGGCTCTGGCGTTACATGATAGAAAACCTTTTGTATATCCTTTTCCTTTGAGTACATTTTTATAGTCCTTGAAGGTTGTCCAGAGTATTTGACTACTTTTTGCCTTTATTACATTATGAAAATAGTTGAATAAATTGCCTTTTAACATCTCCAATTTCTTTGATCTTCCCTTGTTGTATTTCTGGTAATAAGTTTTTGACAAAGAATAATCTTCTTCCCCACTCTCATTCAATCTACCTTCATATATATTTATTAGATCTTTATATTTTGAAGTGTCTGGCTTTTTGTACTCCGTCAGCTTGCCATTTTCAACTGATTTCAAATTATACTGAAGATCAAACAGATCAAAATAATTCTTCATTAAAGATCCTTCAAACATATAAGTTAGTACATAAATATTCCTAAAACTCTTGAAAATTTGTACGGGAAATGTCCACATAAAAAAGTCCTCGCCATAGTGATATACATTGTTCATAAAACATTGCTCCATAACATCACGTAAACCACCTCTATAGCTTCTATCTGTGCCAACCCATTTTATCCATTTATCTTTTTCAACGATTGTTTCAGACTTAAAAAGGATCTTAATATCTTCCTTTACAATATCCATCTTTTGCACAACCTCTGCAACTTCATCAACTATAAGATTGTAGCCATAACCTTCAATGAGTTCTGCCACTTCCTCATCACATCTTTTAAAGAGGGCATGAGTAGTGACAATGTTTACTCCAAGCCTTAACAATATCTTTAGCCCTTCCAGTTTTGTCCCCTTGCTATTGTTTGTTTTAGGTGTATAGAAGTTTCTTTCTGGCAATTCCTTTTTAATTCTGTCTATTTCATCTATAAATGGAGTAACAAAAATAAACCTTTCCTCTGGTTGTGAGTGTCTTATTAAATCAAAGCTGTAAGTAGTCTTTCCAGTTCCCATTAAGCTATCAATTACAGTAATATCTGACAATTTATAGCTCTTCTATTCCATTTATTTTTAAGGTATAAACTGTCCCGTCTACCTTGTCTAATTCTGCCAGTCCCTTAAAGTCTACCTTTTTTACCTGTAAATAAATATTTTGAACACCTGTACCAGTTATAGCTTGCATATTCTTTTTACTGATTACAATATTTCCACCTTGTGAAAGAGCATAAGTAAAAAGCTTTAACTCAAAATTCTTTAATTCCCTTGTAGCTGTCTCCAATAGTTCCGCCCAGTTCCTCACATTAATAAGATTGTAGATTTCTCCTGTTTTCTTGTTGATCATTGTTTGCATATTAAATAATCTCTCCTTTTTTTAATTTGTTTGAGATATTAAAACTTTTTACATTTTTCTACCTCAAACATATAAAAAGCTAAACGAACTTTTTATAACCTTAATATTAAAAAAATTTATAAATTTTTATAGTTTTTTATAATAGGTACTCGACTAAATCAGGTTTGAAAACAGTCTTAACACTTTTGTAAAATAAAAAGTGTTAAAATGAAAAATAAATGGCTCAACTGCAACGTTTATAAAGGTCAGCTCTTAAAAGAAAGAGTAGTTATAAAAAATAAAAAACTGAGTTCTTAAAGATATATAAAAAGGATATATGAAAGGTTGAGATACGAGCCATAGGCGAGTAGCTCACGAGCGTAGCGAGGTATAAAGGTCTAAACGGGTAATACTAGCAATATTTAAATTAATAACTTCGCTTCGCTCCGTCATGAATTTAAAATTGAAAAATACCCCCTAAAAAATACCTAATTGATCTTTCTTGTTTTAACAACATAGATAGTAATTAAAGGTACTAGGCGGATCTACTGTAATATAAAGGCTATGCAAGTCTTATGGAATATGCTTGTTATACAATCAAAAAAGATTAAAACTGATTTTGTCAGATATCTCTGTATCTTATGTTCAATATCTATAATAGGTGGGTAATAAGACTTGTCCATGTAACTGTCATAATTGCTTTCCCATTTAAAAGGAGAGGAGAATAATGTGGTTTAAGAAGTACCTATGTAACTGTTATACATCCTTGATATTTGCAGAGGTCTCTCCCTCCGCTGTTTAAGAAGCACCTATGTAACTGTTATACCCCTACATCTTGTGGTTGTGTCTTAACTACTACACTATATATTGATAACTGTTATATAACATGTCGAACACTCAAAAAACCCAAAGACTACCTCTAGCATAAGTCATTTAAAAACTTCCATATCACTTGTAAAAATATTCCAGTATTATCCCAACATCTACCATATCCAAAATTATACATATTTGTTCAACTGTATTAGTGTTATTACATAATCTGTACTAGCCTTATCACTGAAATTGATTCTCAGGTAATAAGCGGATATGTCCATCTGCAAAATAATGTATGTTCTCCTTTGTTTTCCTATCATAAAATCTTTGGAATGATTCTTGCTTGTTGCCTGTTACTCTGTTTTAGGTATTGACTATGTGGTCAACTTCGCTAAATATTCTTTTTACGAAGTTAAGTTTTAATAGTTCATAACCTTCTATCCCTTGGTATAACTAGACTATCAGCTTCAAGTATAAGATCATTTACAATTATTAGGAGGTTATTCAACATGTTTTCCAATTCATAATTACCATTTTTGTAAATATATGTAATAAATGTAGCCTTCTTTGTTGTAGTACATCTGTTTGATATGTAACTAAATGTTAACATTATGTAAACATCTTATTCTTTCCCAACTTTTGGAGAAACACACCATGTATATGTCGAGCTAACCTTCTTATACCTCTTAACCGCCTAACCTGTCTTATTCATCCCCTCTGTAAGTTTTAACGGGTGCTCTCTATAAACATAACTACACCCTTACTATCTCCCTATCCTGCTGCCTACCTACTTATCCTCATGTTAGTGTCTATCTGTATTCAATGTTTACTTAACACTATAACTTATTACTACTCGCCCTCCTCTCCTCCTGCCTACTAGTCCTACCTCCTACCCTATCCCCACTACTGTACTAATCTATATTGCCAAACTGTATTAATTACTTTTATTTACAAATTTATTTTATTTTTCCTTTTTATATTCCTTATATTTCCATATTATAATTTATTTTCAATTCCTACAAACCCTACCAACGGTGGAAGCCCCTGGAAAATACGTGGATCTTACCCTCTTAACAAATACGACACAATTTAAACTTCAACTAATACTCATTATAGCTGTGCTATTGTTTTTCAACTGTGCTTCCATCTTATTAAATGCTGTAAATGCTTTAATGGCTAAATCTGGATTGTTCAATAATTCTTCTGTGGCATACATACCGTCTAAATCAGACGGTTTAAGAAGTAGCTTATCATTAATTTGAACCACCAGTCCCCTAAATCAGGGTAGTGGTTTTAACTCCTCACCGTTGCCACTTTTGGCAACACTTATACACATTTAATCCACAGTATCATCTGGCAATAGATTTTAAGCAATGATATAGTTTGCCCTAGTTAAAGGACAAAACTGCGTCTAGTACATCTGTACATGAGTTTTGAAGTTTCTGACACACTGCTATTGTAATAAGGTTATCCCATGCAAATACCGCCCTGCACATCACCTTATTGCCTAAATCGGTATACCTCTCCTATCTAATTTATTAAACGGACAGATACACCCGTTTGAGGAACATCGATAGAATAGCAGAACTACACGTCATATCCCTGTAGACTTTCTGCATCGGCTCTACAACACCTACTGTATGTCCTTTTTAACGTTGCTACAGTGCATAACAACTCACATATACTCCCTTTAAAAAAGTGAGTCCTGACGAACTCAAAAAAGAGCATAGGAAACACACCCCTTGACATCTTAAATTTTTTGAAATAAAATAGAGACATCAAGAACAGAGTATTTATTGATATTTAATTGTAGTAGAGCATTAATTGATATTCTGTTTTTAATCGTGTAAGAGTAGAATCCAGTTATTACCCATTTCCGGATTCTACTTTTTAATTTCAAATACAAACTAACTATAAAAGATCTTAAAGGTTATATTACTGTTATATAGATACATGCTGGATTGACTAAGTGAAATATGTTATAGACGTTGATATTATCACATTCTCTATGTCCTACGAAATTCATAAGTACCTATATATAAAATGTGACTAGTATATCCCGATTGCTTCGGCAGCTTGTTTCATTGCTTTCTTCTGTTTTTGTGTTGTTGCCCTGTTGATAACATCAAGGGCTTCTTTTTCGTTCTTCGTCCTCAATAGCTGTAATAAAGCCTTGTTATATGGCTTGTTGTTATCCACAATTACCCAAATATAATCGTCTTTAATCATAAGCTTATAAAAGATATCCCAGTATTCTAATTCTGATAAAATAATGTCCCGTTCTTCTTCGTTCTCTGTCTGAATATATGCTATATTATAGTCCAGTACCTTTTTTATAGTTCTTTCACTGTCCCGCATGTTCTGTGGCTTTTTAATTTTAAACATCTATATAACTCCCTGTATTTTACTTATTTCAACATCATTTAAAATGATCGACTCTGTATTTATCTTTGTTATGGGTGCTTCTAATTTTCCATGACCTTTTGTAAGAATAATTGCTGATTTTCCTTTTTCTTTTTCTACAACAAAAATATCTACCCAACATTTGAAAATTTTTACTTCCTGTATGACTATTTTATCTTTATCTATGCAATTATCTTCAAGAAACTTGTTTAAAAATTTATATTCACTGTTGTTCTTTGTTTCCATTTTTTACCTCTCCTTCTTTCCCTGCAATGCTAACTCCTTCAGCTTTTAATTTATTGTAGCTCTGCTGTGCTTCCTGAATTTGACCATTTATAACTTCCATAGCATTTCTAACTTTTATGTTTGAATAGGTCTGTGGCTCCTCTAACATCTTTGAAATTAATCCTAGTTGAGCATAGGTAGTTAATAATCTTTCCTTATATTCGTTTCTTTTGTTTTGTACGGAGATTTTATCAGCAAAATTAGTTTCTAGCTTCTTTAGGCTCGTGATATTAAATTGAATATTGTCATACAGCTTGTAGGTATCTGTATTATCCTTAAAGGTGTCTTTGGTGTTCTTAATCCCATTATCACATATCATCATATTTCTTTTATCCTGCCATGATAAAACTTCACTCTGCTGCTTTTGATCTCCATCTGGTGAATTGGCACAACTTTGTAACCCTACTACACAAGCAATTAAAATTATTATGAATACTACACCTGCTGTAAATTGTTGAACTTTCTCTATATCGACTTTACTATTTTTCATTTATTTTTATCTCCTCCTCCTCATATCTATAAATTCTTTTTTATTCGTATGATTCAATTGCTCCAGTGGGTTCACCTCGTCAAATCCTTTTGATAAATCGTCAGTAAACATATTTATATACTCTCGTACCATCTGTAAACTGCTATGCCCCAAAATCTTCTGCAATTTAAAAACATCACCACCATTTAAAATCCATTTCTTGGCAAAAGTATGTCTGAACCTATGAACTCCAGTTGTTATTACTCCTCTACGCCTGTTATATTTGACTAAATTATGAGATAACTGATCAGTCCTTAGATAACCACCATAAGAATTAACAAATAAATAATCCTCTGGTTCTCCTCCTCTGTAACTCAGATATTCAATCAGTACCATCTTTAAACTACGTGACATAGGTATAATTTGTTGTTTTCTATTCTTCGTATGTGTATAGGTTATAAGTAGATTTTCAAAGTCCAAATCCTGAATCTTCATGCTACACAAAGTTTGCGCCCTGCAACCTGTAGCAATGAGAAAATTTACACATACCCAACACCGATATTCAAGGAATGTACAATTTCGCACATCTGGCTTTTTTAATAATAGCTTCAATTCTTCATCCGTATAAGTTTCTATAATCTTTTTATCCGTCTTTACTAAATGAATTTTAAATCTGTCCATATACCCCAATTTCATACAGTAATAAAGTGTAGCTCTGAGTGTAACCAAAGTTGTATTAATGCTAATATCACATTCTTTTGTCCGAGTTCTCAACGATATTATGAATTGTTCTACAGTATGAGGATTTATTTCCTTTAATTTTGTATCTGGCTTTATGAACTTGAATATTATTTGTGACATTCCCCGATAGTGTTTTATTGTAGCAGGTCTTAAATTTTTAGCTCTACAATATAAAATAAATTCCTCGAATCCTTCGCCTAGTGTCTTGTTTATTACTCTTTTATTCAGTTCTACACGCATAAAAAATGACCACCTACTTACTGTTTAAAATTAACAATAAATAGATGGTCATTTAACCGATCTTATTAAATTTTTACTGACATTCCTCAATCTTCGATTACAAGTCAGTTGCTCTACCAACTGAGCTATGCCAGCGTACATGGCGACTCAGAAGGGTATCGAACCCTCGACCTCCGGCGTGACAGGCCGGCACTCTAACCAGCTGAGCTACTGAGCCACATTAAAACAATTTCACATGGTGGGCACAACAGGGCTCGAACCTGTGACCCTCTGCTTGTAAGGCAGATGCTCTCCCAGCTGAGCTATGCGCCCATATGATTGTGGTGACCCCTAGCAGACTTGAACTGCTGTTACCACCGTGAAAGGGTGGTGTCTTAACCACTTGACCAAGGGGCCCTTATTTTATAAAATTAAAAAACACATTACAATCCTCAACTTAAATGAGTAAGCCTCCCTTCTAGAGTAGACTTCTCATTTAAGTCAATTCATTATTTGCTCTACAAATATATAGATATTTGTATACATGGCGACTCAGAAGGGTATCGAACCCTCGACCTCCGGCGTGACAGGCCGGCACTCTAACCAGCTGAGCTACTGAGCCACATTAAAAAGCTCCACATGGCAGACCCACGGCACTCAAACTATTATGAGTATCTTGCTTATAAGGCAGATACTCATTTAGCTGAGTATGTACCCATATAATTGTGGTGACCCCTAGCAGACTTGAACTGCTGTTACCACCGTGAAAGGGTGGTGTCTTAACCACTTGACCAAGGGGCCTTATACATTCTTCTATGTTATATCCCTGCGACCTGACATAGTCTATAATACAAAATATTCTTTAAAGTGTCAACACCTTTTTCCCAGATTATAAGATTCATTTCCCTATATTTTCTCTAAAATCCTTATATATCAACACTTTAAGAAAATCTTCGAGTTTAAAATTAATTATTCAACTTTCTGCTTACCTTAATAGTTTTTTGTACCTACATACCCTATATACTCCATTATAATAAGGGCGGTATCTTCAATAGCTCTTTTTGTCACGTCTATTACTTTGCAGTGTAATTTCTTTATAAGCCTGTCCGAAAACTCCAATTCCTGAAGAACTCTCTCTTCATCAGCATACTTCAATTTTGTAGACATCATATTATATCTATCCATTCTATGTTTTCTTATTTCTATCAGATGTATAGGATCTATAGTAAGAGCCACAATCTTTTTTCTATCAACTTGAAACAGTTCCTCTGGTATCGGTACTTCCGGCATAAGTGGTATATTCAAAGCTTTTATTCCTTTATTAGCTAAATACATACAAAGTGGAGTCTTAGAAGTTCTAGAAAGTCCCAATAATACTACATCAGCATATCTTATGCCCGAATTATCCTTACTGTCATCATACCTAATAGCAAATTCCACTGCCTCTATCTTTTTATAGTACCGGGAATCTATTTCCCATACAGCACCCGGCCTGTATTCAGGTATCTTATTTAAAAGCCTAGATGCCATACTTATACAGGGCCCTAAGATGTTATTTACAGGTATACCAGATTCTATACACCTCTGAACTAAAAATTCTCTCACTTCTACAAGTACGATAGTAGATATGATCATAATATTTTCTTTGCTATCCAAGCCATTTATAAATTTATTTACATCACTACAGCTTTTTATATACGGTACCCTATGCACTTCTATATCAGAATAAAATTGACAGGCAGTTCCTTTAGCTACAAGTTCTGCAGTCTCACCTATGGAATCGGATACTGCATATATTTTTAACATAAATTAAAACCCTCCTACCTTTGATGTCTTTTAGATAATTCTGCAAGTGCACATCCACAGACAGCATCTATTCCGTTATTATTGCAAAAGTCCAATATTTCCTGGCTTTCTGCTCCAGGTTGTACTAATATCTTATCCACTCCCGCTTCATTTGCTATCTTAACTATATCAATTCCTTTGCTGGGATTTATACACAAATCCAGTACATGGATCTTTGAAAATGCCTTTTTTATATATTCGTGAGTATCTCCAGCAATATTTCTGGGGTTTATTCCAATCACATCATATCCTGAATTTTTTAGAGAATTTACTATTTTAAAGGCATATTTCCCTTCCGTAGAAACATTTCCAATCACCGCCCAATTCTTATAATAGAGAAAATTAGAAGCTTTCATACTCATACACTCCTCATAAAATAATTTCATTCTTAATATTATTATAAACAATTCTCCATAAATATATATATTTTATGGCAATTTATAATTATAAACTATACTAAAAATATCATAAGTAAGTTAAAATATACACTATAGGCTTTATTAAAAAGGAGGTATACCTTTTGTTTCATAATATAATTGTAATTGGTGCAGGTGCTTCTGGCATTATGGCATCAATTACTGCAAAGGACAATGGAAAAGATGTGGCAATATTAGAATCCAAAAATAGGATGGGCAATAAGATCTTATCTACTGGAAACGGCAGATGTAATATAACAAATAAAAATATAATTTTCACTAAATATCACAGTAGAAATCTTGATTTTGTTAAAAATATTTTAAATAAATTTTCCGTTAGGGACACAATCACATTTTTTGATTCTCTAGGACTTCCTCTAACAACTCTGGAAAACGGAAAAATGTATCCTCTTTCCCTTCAAGCCTCATCTGTACTGGATATATTAAGAATGGCAATTGAAGATAGAAATATACCAATTTATTTAAATTCCAAAGTTACTGATATAATTCGCGATAAAAAATATTTTAAACTTTTTTGCCGTGATAAGGTTTATAAATGCAACAAAATCATATTATGCACTGGTGGTAAATCTGCTCCCCATACTGGTTCTGACGGCTCAGGTTTTAATATATGCAAAAATTTAGGCCACAGTATAATAACCCCTCTTCCCGCCCTGGTGCAGTTAAAATTAAGATACGATCACTTAAGAGCTCTATCTGGGGTAAAATTCAATGGATACGTTGAGATATTAGTAGATAATGAGATACAGCAGCGAGAATACGGCGAAATTCTATTTACAGACTACGGCATATCAGGTCCTCCTATATTGGAAATAAGCCGTATAGCTTCCTGTAATTTATTGAATAAAAGATCCGTAAAGATCAGAATTGACATGCTTCCAGATTTAAAAAGAGAAAGTCTGTTAGAATTTTTAGAAAACCATTGGGGAACTTTCAATTACAGGAGCGTTTATAACTCACTTATAGGAATAATAAACAAAAAAATAATACCAATACTTTTAAAAGAAGCTGCAGTAAATGACATCCATAAGCCCTGTTATGAGCTGAGTTGGCGTGAAAAAAAGAGCATATGCAATTTGTTGAAATGCTGGGAATTCATGGTATACGATACTAATTCCTTTAAAAATTCACAGGTCACCTGCGGCGGTGTCAGTACTGATGAAATAGACTATAATACACTTGAATCTAAAAAAATAGAACATCTATACCTAGCTGGTGAAATACTAGATGTAGATGGATGCTGTGGTGGTTTTAATTTACAATGGGCATGGAGTTCTGGTTTTGTAGCAGGGACAAGTGCTGCTGAATCATAATTCATCAGCATTTCTCTCTTATTTTTCATTGGCATCCCAAATAGCTTCTATTACAGATAATTCCTTTCCATTGTTATCAATAATTTTATGTAAAGATATATAACCTTCATCTTGTTTTTTTAATTCAGTAAATATCTTTATTTTTTCACCGTATAGTGCTTCCTTTTCATAAGTTATATTTATGTGCTTTATGTTGTATTCAAGTATTATATTCAGAGGAATAGTTTCCAAAATCCAATCTATATATTTTACATTATTGACATGCTTGTTGGTATCTATGTCACTATATCTTACATTGAAACTTTTTTCTATGGTAAATTTTTTAGGTAATTTCACATTTTTGATTAATAGAGGCTTATTGTCCTTTTCCGTCAATCCAAAAATTTTATACATATCTTCAGTTATTCTCAATATTTTTCTCTTATTGGTATCTATTAAAAGCCATATTGAATTGGCTTTTGCTATCATATTGTCTTCTTTATCAAATACTTCAAAAGTTCTGTAACCATAAAATTTTCTAAAAGAGCAGGCATTGGTCCTCACCCTGATTTTTTGACCATATTCAGGGTAGTGCTTTATATCTATATTCCACTTATACAGCACCCATGCCACTCCATTTTTCCTCGAATAACTCAGTCCACCTCCAACATTTTCAGAATGCTTGGTAGCTATATCTCCAAAGTAATTCACAAGACTGGTTATAAGCAGCCTCTCTTTATAATCTATTTCATAGTAGTTCACTTCATATTCCTTTTCAGCAACTGATCTATTCATTATCTCTCATTCCCCTCAATTGTAATATTTAAAATATAATAGATAAATTTATTTTCATCTCCAGCCACATACTATAATTAATATTATAATACAATATTCACTTTTTCCATAGAATAAGATATCATCTTTAAATAAGTCTTATTACAAAAACTTACTTAAAGATGATATAAACTAATTCTTTAAATATGGCTTACATCTATTGTTTGATCCCTACCTGGTCCTACAGAGACTATAGATATCTTTGTATCTGTGAAATCTTCTATTTTACTCAAATACTTTTTAGCAGCACCTGGTAATTCATCATAGGTCCTTGCATTCTCTATACTCCTGTTCCACCCTTGAAATTCTTCGTATACGGGTTCACATCTAGCCAAATCCTCTAGACTTGCAGGTACATAATCTATAACCTTTCCATTAAGCTTATACCCTATACATACTTTTACTTTTTCAAGTCCTGCCAGAGTATCTATTTTAGTAATTGCAAAACTTGTAAGTCCCGAAAGTCTGGCGCTGGTCTTAAGTATCACCAAATCCAGCCATCCACACCTTCTGGCTCTACCCGTAGTAACTCCATATTCATGACCATTTTCCCTAAGCCAATTTCCTGTCTCATCAAAAAGTTCTGTGGGGAAAGGACCTTTTCCTACCCTTGTAGTATAAGCTTTTGCCACACCTACTGCACCCGTTATCACAGTAGGTCCAATCCCTGAACCAATACAAACTCCTCCTGCAATAGTACTGGAAGAGGTAACATAAGGATAAGTGCCATAATCCACATCCAGCAGAGTTCCCTGTGCTCCTTCAAATAATACTTTTCTTCCATCTTTTATATTTCTATAAACCTCTACTGATATATCTTTTACATAAGGTTCCAATGCTTTTCCATAATTAATGTACTCATTGTATATCGAGTCAAATTCCAAAGGCTTTTCTCCATATACCTTTGTTATTATATCGTTTTTTACTTTTAAATTTTCCCTCAGTTTTTCCTCGAATACATCTTGATGTATGAGATCACATATTCTTATACCGCTTCTCTCCATTTTATCAGTATAACAAGGTCCAATTCCCTTTCCTGTCGTGCCTATATCTTTTTTGCCTCTGGACCTCTCTTTAATACCATCTAAAACTTTATGATAGGGCATCACAAGTTGGGCTCTATCGCTAATAATTAAGTTTTGAGGTGATATATTAACATATGCTTTTTTCAAATAGTCTATTTCTTCAAATAAAGCTTTTGGATCAAGTACCACGCCATTACCTATTATATTGATTTTATCCCCATAAAGTATTCCCGACGGTATAAGATGAAGTTTATATTGTTTGCCGCCTGTTTCAACCGTATGTCCTGCATTGCTGCCACCTTGAAACCTAACAACAACATCTGAATTTTTAGCAAGGTAATCTGTTATTTTACCTTTTCCCTCATCACCCCATTGGGCTCCCAAAACAATAAATGCTGACATAAGAATTTCCTCCCCTTTTTATATAGGTTAATATTTAAATAAATAATTATAATAGAAGCAGATATTTTAGCTATTTTTTAGTTATATCCCTAGCCACTACTACTCCAGTTACCGAGGCCTGCATAAGCCCTCTTGTAATTCCGGCACCATCTCCTATGGCATATAAATTTTTTATAGATGTTTCAAATTTGTCATTGGTTTCAAATTTGCTGGAATAAAATTTTACTTCTACACCATAGAGCAGTGTGTTTTTACTGTAAAGTCCTGGTGCAACATTATTAAAAGCTTTTAATGCTTCAACTATAGATGTCAAATATCTCTGGGGTAATACAAAACTTAAATCCCCAGGAACTGCTGATTTTAAAGTTGGTATAGTAGTGGATTTCTTAAGTCTTGAATAATCTGTTCGCCTTCCATTTAACAGATCTCCCAGTCTTTGAACCATAATCCCTCCTCCCGTAAGCATGTTCCCAAGTTTCGCAATATATTTACCGTAGGTTATGGGTTGATTAAACGGTTCTGTAAAAGATGTAGAAACCAGCATAGCGAAATTAGTATTTTCTGTTCTGAGCTCTTTTTCCTCATAGCTGTGTCCATTTACTACAGCTATGGTACCATCATAATGTTCTTCCGATACAACTCCTCCTGGATTCATGCAAAAAGTTCTAACTTTATTATCAAAAGTGTCTGAATAATATATAAGTTTTGCCTCATATAGATCTTTTGTAAGGTTATCCATTATAGAATTTGGAACTTCCACTCTTACTCCTATATCTACAGCATTGTTGGTGGTTTTTAATTTCAGTCTTTTGGACTGAACTGCAAACCACTCTGCACCGCCTCTACCTGGAGCCACTACTACATAATCTGCCAGAATATTTTTTTCTCCATCTTTATTTTTAATAGCTACCCCTATAACTTCACCATTCTCAACCAATATATCCTTCACCGTGGTAAGCTCACTGAATTCTATATTTATATTATTTAAAAGATGATAATACATTTTTTTCAATACATCATAGGCTAATTCCGTTCCCAAATGTCTAACCGGACATTCTATAAGCCTTATATTATATTTGCTTGCTTCATATTTCACTTTATCTACTTTTTCATTATTTAATCCATATACAGTTTTATTGGCTCCAAATTTTAGATATATATCGTCACAATATTTTATTAATTTCTTACATTCATCTTCTGAAAAATACTCTAAAATCCTTCCTCCTACTTCTGGACTCAGTGAAAGCTTTCCATCAGAAAAAGCTCCTGCACCTGACCAGCCAGAAGTAATACCACATGGATTGCAATTCATACATTTTCCAGTCGTTCTCGCAGGGCATTTCCTGTTTTCTATATTTCGCCCTTTATCAATTATCAATACACTCATGTTCCTATTAAGTTTAGTAATTTCCAAAGCAGTAAATATTCCTGCAGGGCCAGCTCCAACTATTACAACATCATATTTTTCTTTCAAGTAGCATCCCTCCTTCAACATGGTATCAAAATTAGACGCTCCAGTCAACAAAATATACGAATATTTTTCATGAATTTTGAATAAAAATTCGTAAATTTTCAAAGTATACACTTTTAGTTAAATAAAAATTACAACTTTACATTATAATTTTATTAACAATTTTAGCTCTATTTCCATAATATATTATTGTAGTAAATTTTATGGAGGTATTTAATGAACAACGACAATAAAGATATCAACGAGGAATCCATGGAAAATTATGATTATACTAGAAATACTTACCCCTATTATTGCCCCCTTTACAATTGTCCCTATGCTCCGTCTGCAGCGGACCAATATGACGATGAAAGCATAGAAGAGCCAATTGATCTTGACTCAGCATACAGACAACACGGCCGAAGAAGGCGCAGGAGAAGGCGCAGACGTAGACGTCCATATTATCCTGGATTTGGTCCAGTGATATTCCCAATCATATTTCCATTTGATTTTGACGATTGGGATTACTAAATAAAAGCTTATTTCATTTACATTATACTATCAACCCATATCATTTAAATAAATAAAAGATGCTTTGAACTACCATAAACTAATTCAAAGCATCTCTTGCTTTTATACCCGTAGAAGTTAAAAAATATAAATTCACTATTATAATAGACAAAACTTGGCACAAAAAAATCTATACTAAATCTTTCAATTCAGGTACCATATTGGGTACAGTCTTTCCAAGTACTGCTTTTACTAAATTTTCCGCAGCAAGCATTGCCATATCAAAACGAGTTTTCGCAGTAGCTGAACCAATATGAGGCAAAGTTATAACATTGGTCATTTTTAAAAGAGGATTTTCAGGATCTATTGGTTCTGTTTCATAAACATCCAGTCCTGCAGCAAGTATTTTATTGTTATTTAAAGCATCCACCAATGCCTTTTCATTAACCGTCTGCCCTCTAGAAGCGTTTATGAAAATCGCTGACTTCTTCATTAGATCAAATTCTTTATAATCAATTATATGATAGGTATTCTTATTATATGGAACCATTACTGAAATAAAATCAGACTTTTTAAGTAAATCATCAAGGCTTTCATATTGTACACCTAGTTCATTTTCAATATTTAACCTTCTATTTCTATTGTGGTATAAAACATTCATGTTAAAACCAAACTTTGCCTTTCTGGCCACACATTCACCTATTCTACCCATTCCTATGATTCCCAAAGTGGCATGATTTATATCCACTCCAAAAAGATTGCTGTCAATATCTTTTTTCCATTTACCTTTTTTTACATAGGAATCCAATTCAGAGATTCTTCTAGCCGTAGACATAATAAGAGTCATTATAAGATCTGACACGGTTTCATTTAATACAAAAGGTGTATTGGTTCCTATCACTTTCCTTTGTTTCATAGCATTTATTTCAAAATTATCATATCCGACAGAAATATCACTAACAACTTTAAGCCTAGGTGAATGTGCCAAAATTCTATCATTGATTTTAGTTCCTGAAGTTAAGAGGCCTTCAACATCCTTTAAATTTTTAATGAGTTCCCCTTCAGATATTTCTGAATCGGAATCCCATTTTTTATAGTCACAATATTTAGCAATAAACTCTTCCACCTCTTTAGGAACAGGCTTTGCTATAAATACTTTAGGCCTATCCATAACTTACCTCCTTAATCTTTCAATATTTTTATCCCTTTTTATTTTATATTTATAAATTCCCTTATTTTATTTTTTATATTTTCATCTGCTTCGATACTGTAATTTTTTAAAGATGTATTAATATTTATATTTAAACGCATACCTACTGCTTCTTTCAATGTTATCATAAATGGATCCATGAGATTATATATTCCCATCAATTTATTTATCTTGCCCTGACAGATC
This sequence comes from Clostridium aromativorans, assembly GCF_020908015.1. NCBI lineage: Bacteria > Bacillati > Bacillota > Clostridia > Eubacteriales > Clostridiaceae > Clostridium > Clostridium aromativorans. The sequence goes on along the minus strand of NZ_JAJJPB010000005.1, from coordinate 29,604 downwards.
ATCAATTTGTCAACATCCTTTTTCTGAAATGCTTTATAAGCATCAATAAATATTTTGGCATTTATATTTGTAAGTCCCCCTATAATCCCTGAACCCTGTGACAGTAAATTGGGTATCAGGTATTCTTCAAATCCTGAAAATATAGAAAAACCACTTTGGGAATTTTTGAATTTTTCACTATATTTTCTTACATTGCTTATGGAATCAATGGTATCCTTTATACCAACAATGTTATCAAAATCAACGGCCAGTTTAAACACAAGATCAGGTGATAAATTAGTCCCTGTTCTATCTGGAAAATTATATAACAATATAGGCAATTTTGTATTTCTGGCTGTTATAGAATAGTATTCATAGAGATGCTGATCATTTAAACTAAAATAATAAGGAGTTACAATCAAAACTGCATCCGCACCTATGCTCTCTGCAAACTTATTTAATTCCAGCACTTCTTCTATGTTATTGGAGCCTGTCCCAACTATAAACTTAACTCTCCCTGCAATAACTTCACATACAAATTTCACATAATCTTTTCTCTGCTCAAGCGACATACTAAAAAATTCTCCCGTACTTCCAAGAGCTACAATACCATCAATGCCATTAGAAATTAACTTTTCAATTAAAATCCTAGTAGCTTCTTTATTAACACTTCCCTTATCATCAAAAATAGTGACCATTGGTGTATAAATTCCTTTAAACATTAAAACTTCCTCCTCATTTTATCCTTAGAATTATTTTTATATATAATATGCTTTTAGCTTATTATCTCAAAATAATTTTTCTCTTGTATATCCAAGTTTCTTTGAAATTTCTAAAGCTGCCTTTATTATAAAATTCTTGTTTTCTTCCACATTTTCATCATATTTTTTAACTTTCAATTTTGAAGTAGATACTGCAGCTATAGCTTTTCCTACATTATTATATACCGGAACGCCTATGCAGAATATACCATCTTCATTTTCCTCATCAGATATGGAATACCCTCTTTTTCTCGTTGCCTCTAAATCTTTTAGCAAGTCTTCAGGATTTACCAATGTACTTTTAGTCCTTGGTATCAATTTAACTTTGGATAGATATTCACTAATTTCTGCTTCACTATAAGTAGCCAAAATAGCTTTCCCTAAACCTGTAGAATAGAGAGGCATGATTGATCCCAAATCAGCAGTTGTTCTCAATGCTTTTTTTGATTCTTTCTTATCTATATATACAAGCTCATTATTGTTTACTACTGCTAAAAATACAGTTTCCCCTATATTATCAGTTACCAATTTTAAGATGGGATCTGCAATATTAATCAATTCGGTTTTATTTAAATATAGACTTCCAAGCTTAAATGCACCAATACCCAATTCATAGCTCTTCAACTTTTTATCCTTTATCGAGAGAAAATCTCTTTCAACCAGTGCATTTACAATATTAAACACACTGGTTTTAGGTATATTCAGGCTTCTACTTAATTCAGCTATAGTAACAGGTTCTTCCCTTTCACCGATAAATTTTAAAATATCTAAGCCTCTTAAAATTGCCTTGTTCAAACAATTCACCTCACTATTCTATATATGAAACGCTATTCCATATTTTAAATACATTATAAATATTTACTATCCCAATGTCAATAATAAAATCACGGCCATTATTTAAAAATTAGCCGTGATCTCAAATTTTAACTATGAAAATCATACTACAATACTGTTAATCGCGTGTCCATATCAAAAATATGAATTTTACTTGTATCCAAAGCCAATTTGACTTTATCTCCGGATTTAAAATTCACTATGCCTTCTACCCTGGCTATAACATTGGATTCACCTTTAGATAAATATATATAGCTTTCCGCTCCCATAAGTTCCGTTAAGTCCACATTGAATTCCACCAGACATTCATTTTCTGTGTTTTCTCCAGGTATTCTTATATTTTCAGGTCTTATTCCAATTATAATATTTTTACCCACATAACCCTTCTTTTCCAGAACATTTGATATACTATCCTGCAGAATTATCTGTTCTCCTTCGAATAAAACTGCAAGTTTTCCATTTACATGATCCAATTTGGAATTTATGAAATTCATCTGTGGGCTTCCAATAAATCCTGCCACAAATACATTTTTAGGGTGATTGTATATCTCCTGCGGAGTATCCACCTGTTGTATAACCCCGTCCTTTATTACCACGATTCTTGTACCCAGTGTCATTGCCTCTGTCTGATCATGGGTTACATATATAAAGGTGGTCTGAAGCTTCTTATGAAGTTTTGATATTTCTGTCCTCATCTGAACTCTCAATTTGGCATCCAAATTTGACAGAGGTTCATCCATTAAAAATACTTTTGGATTTCTGACTATAGCTCTCCCCATAGCCACTCTCTGTCTTTGTCCACCTGATAATTCCTTAGGTTTTCTTTTAAGCAAATCATATATATCCAGCGTTTTAGCAGCATTTTTTACTTTTTGATCTATTTGAAGTTTTTGTACTTTTCTCATTTTAAGTCCAAAGGCCATATTATCATAAACAGTCATATGCGGATACAATGCATAGTTCTGAAATACCATAGCAATATCCCTATCCTTGGGTGTCACTTCATTCACAAGCTGATTATCTATATAGAGCTCTCCACCGGTTATCTCCTCAAGCCCTGCAATCATTCTAAGAACAGTGGACTTTCCACAGCCTGAAGGCCCCACGAATACTATAAATTCTTTATCCTTTATTTCCAGATTAAAATCTTTAATGGTGTCAACATTACCTGAATAAGTTTTGCATATGTGCCGCAGGGATAAATTCGCCATCTTTACTATACTCCTTCCTTTTAAACATCATTTCCTAAATTAATTTTTTAAGCACATTAGGATAATTCGTTATTATACCATCTACTCCCAAATGAATAAGCTTTTTCATATCACTTTCCTTATTTACAGTATAGGTATTTATAAGTATACCATTTTCCTTTATATCGCCAATTATATCCTTATCCATAATAAGGGAAAAGAGAGGATGGAGTGCATCAGCCCCTATCCTCCTTGCATATTCTCCCGGTTTATGAATTGGTAATCCATACAGCAGCCCTGTCTTAATACTGCTGTCATACTCTTTTACTTTCTGCATAGAATAATGATTGAAAGATGATATTATCACATTTTTTTCTAATCCATATTGATGAATCTTGTCTATTGTATATTTTTCTAAATCCTTATAATGTACAATATCATTTTTAAGTTCAAGATTTAGGAGAAGATTTTTATCCTTCATATAATCTAACAGCTCATCCAAACTTGGAATTCTTTCTCCATGTCCGGCATTGAACTTCATAAGCTCCCGACAAGTATAATCCTTTATGAACCCGGTTCCATCCGTAGTCCTGTCTATTGTCTCATCATGACAGAGAACTATTGCGCCGTCTTTTGTGATATGGAGGTCTGTCTCTATTCCATCCGCACCTGTTTCCACTGCTTTTCTAAAAGCCTGCATGGTGTTTTCAGGATACATTCCGCTGAATCCTCTGTGTGCAATATTTAAAGTTTTGACCATTACCACTGTACTCTCCTTTTTCTCCTCATATATTACTTGTTATTCTGATTATATTTCTCTATAGCCGAATTTATGCTGTCTGTCGAATTCTTAACAGCCTCTTCCGGAGATTGTTTACCCTGAAGCATCTGCTCTATATTTGTCTCAACAGTCTGTCTTGCCTCCGGGAATACAGACATAAGTGCACCTTTAGCTGTGGAAGGAGAATTATGAAGTTGATCTATGGCTGTCTGGAACTGAGGTTTTTTCTTCAGATTATCCTTCATTGTCTGAACATCATAAGCTTTTTTGGTAACAGGGAAATATCCTGTCTGACTGGCCCAGTAAGCCTGCTCTTCCGGTGACACCATGTACTTTATAAATTCCCAGGTTGCTTTTTCCTTGGCAGTGTCCTTGCTGTCAAGTGCCCACAATGAGGCTCCTCCTATTGATACACCGCCGTCCTTTATTCCATCAAAAGATGGTAAAGCTGCAGTTCCTACTTCAAATCTTCCTCCTATGCCACTTAGTACAGCCGACAAATCTGCTGTAGATTCAATGTACATAGCTGTCTTGCCTGCTATAAATGCATTTTCCGTATCATCTTCATTTCTTCCAAAGTTAGCTGCATTACCGGATTTAACTAGTTTCTGCCATTCATCCAATACTTTTACGCCTGCTCCATTTTTATCAAACTCCACAGCTGTAGGAGCTTTCTCTCTGCCGTTGCCATTATTTGCATAATTTTGTCCCTGCTTAACTATGAATTGTTCAAAGAACCATCCATATATGGCCATTGCATAACCATACTGAGTTACCTTCCCTGAAGCGTCCTTCTTAGTAAGCTTTGCCGCTGCACTTTCCAGTTCTGAAAATGTCTTAGGAGGGTTTTCAGGATCCAGCCCTGCAGCTTTAAAAGCATTCTTGTTGTAGTAAAGTATTGGAGTTGATGAATTAAACGGCATAGAGTACAATTTATTGTTCACAGTATAATATCCTGCTATGTTAGGTTCCAAGCTGGATGTATCGTATTTTTCACTGTCTATGAAATCCTGCATGGGCTTTACCCATCCGCTGTCTATCATAAATCTGGTACCTATATCATAGGTCTGCATAACATCAGGCCCATTTTTTGCTCTCTCCGCACTCTTTAATTTATTTATAGCCTCATCGTATTTCCCTTGAAATTGCGCATTGACTTTAATGTCTTTATGGGAACTGTTGAAATCATTGACCATTTTGGTAAGTGCCTGCCCGTTTTTACCTGACATGGAATGCCAGAATGTAATCTGAACAGTTTTGCCGGATCCTGAGGATTGACCTGAATTGTTGCTTCCACATCCGGTAAAAATACCTCCTACCATCAACGAAGCTAATAATAAACTTATGAATTTCCTTTTCATTATTTTTCTCCTCTCAAAATTAATTATTGGCATATTTTTTATATGAATTTTACAACTACCCCTTTACTGCACCGGAAGTCATGCCTTCAATAAGCTGCTTCTGACCAAATATGAAAATTATAATTGAAGGTAAAAGCACCATTATAATACCTGCCATTATAAGTCCAAAAGATTGGTTCTCAGAGAACTGCAGCATACTTATACCTATCTGAACAGTTCTTGTACTGTCCTTGCTGGTTACAAGCAGAGGCCATAGATATTGATTCCAGGTAACTAAAAAAGTATATACACCAAGAGATCCTACAATAGGCCTCGACATGGGAAAAACTATTCTGGTAAAAAATTTAAAATTGCTGCAGCCATCCATCTTTGCGGCTTCATAGAGTTCCCTCGGAAGAGTGAGATAATACTGTCTCATCATGAATATTCCCATGGCGGCGCTTAAATAGGGAATGATGAGAGCTTTATAGCTGTCCAGCCATCCAAAAGATCCTACCGTCAAATAATTTGATATCATAATGGATTCCGCCGGTATCATCATAGTGGCTATTACAATTACAAACAATACCTTTTTACCTTTAAAATCAAAAAATGAAAACGAAAAAGCTGCCAGACAGGATGTGAAAATCTCACCTATAGTTACCCCCAGAGATACTACAAAACTGTTGACTATAAATTTCATTATGGGAGCAGCATTCAAAGCATCTGTATAATTATTTAAATACAATTCCTTAGGTATCAATTTGGGCGGATAGGAAAATATTTGCTCCGGCGGCATAAAACTAACAGCAAGGGCATATAAAATAGGCACTATAGTTATAATACCAAATACTGTATTCACAATATAAAGAATTATTTTATTTATATTTTTTTTCATGTACCATTACCTCTCCACATTTATTTATAAAAAATCTTTTTATCTTCATATCTGAATTGAAGCAGGGTTATGACAAACATAAGCAGGAACAAGACTATGGATTCAGCACTGGCGGCGCCAAATCTGCTGTTAAAAAACGCATTTCTGTAAATGGAATATACAAGAACATTAGTGGCTTCGGCAGGCCCTCCCAGAGTCATTATATTTATCTGACCAAAAGTTTGAAATCCATTTATGATATTTATAATGAGTACAAAAAAAAGAGTTGGAGAAAGACAGGGCAGTATTACATTTTTCAACCTTTGAAGATAATTTGCTCCATCTATTGATGCACTTTCTACTAGTTCTTTCGGTATATTTTGAAGACCGGAAGTTATAAAAATAAAATTTATACAGGCATTTAGCCATACACCTACTATGGATACTGCTATAAATCCCCAGAAGGGACTTGTAAGCCAGCCAATACTCTTTCCCAGGAGAAAATTAACAAAACCTATGCTTGGATTAAACAAAAGCATCCATATTATTGCCGCAGAAGCAGAGGATACTGCCATGGGCATGGCATACATAGTGCTGAAAAGTCCCTTGAACTTCAACTTGTTATCACATAAAAGTGCAAGCATAAGTCCAATGAGTATAGCTGATATTGTAGTCACAATTACATATTTAAAAGTCACAACGACACTATTTATAAAAGAGGGATCCTTAAATAAATCAATATAATTGGAGAAACCTGCAAAGGAGCTTGGCTCTCCCTGGGCATTAGTACTGAACAAACTTAAATATATAGTTTTAAAAAAAGGAAAATAGGTAAATCCCAAAAATATGACTATACATGGGATAATATACAGATAAGGTTCCACGATATTTATAATTTTTTTACTTTCAACGGTCTTATTCTGAATCAAACAAACTTGCTTTGATGCTTTTTCCATTTAATTACCTCCATTAATTTTCTTTACGGATATATATTATCTCATCAATATTAATAAAGGTTTATATTACGGTTAAATATATTTAACACATTGTTCTGGAAATAATTACAGCCTAAAAATAGAAGTATCAATTTAGCACATAACAGTCCAAGTATGGCTCCTGATATTATATCAGTGGGATAATGAACACAAAGGTATACCCTTGAAAACGCTATTAAAAATGCTATTAACAAAAATATTACCTTATATTCACTGAACTGAGCTGACAAAACACCTGCTACTGCAAAGGAAGAAAAGGTATGACCTGATGGAAAGGAATAAGAAATGGGTCTTGAAATTAAAAGTTGAAGATCATTTTTACAATTACAGGGCCTTATTCTTCTAACCAAGTGCTTCATTATTCCTTCTCCAAATATAGTACTTATAATTAAAGTAACCAATACCATAATTCCCGTTGTCTTATAATCCATGCACAGCATTAAATACAGAGCTATTGCAATCCAAAGTACTCCTCCATTTCCCAAAGCTGTAGTAAACATCATAGCTTTATCCACAGCTGGTCTGCGCATATTATCCTGTATGAATTCCAAAATAAAATCGTCGAACTTTTTTATCAAAAGTATCACCTTCTATATTGGTTTTTTCATTATCACCAATTTTATTTTATACAATCAATATTACTAAAAGATTAATAACACATTAAAAAGTCTTAATAATATTAACTTACCAATAAATTTTCATTATTTCAATAAAAAAATAAGGCATTGCAAACAGTCAATGTCTTATTTTTAAATTATAATTTTAAGGGGGTAATGCTACAAACTTTACTTACAGTATCTTCTGGAGGTTGCACTTGAATTTACCGTGCCCTGCAACCACAGACACCTTTTGGTAATTACCAACATTTCCATTTATATGTTATGTTCAAATACATCATTTTCAATTTCGCTAAGATATTTCCTTAGGACACTTATTATTATATATGGTATTTGTTACGTCTTAATGTCATATTTATAAACTATTTGTGAACAATCAAGTATTTTTCTGGACTTAGATAGAGTTTCCAAACTGCAGCTGACTTTTGCTTTTTGTATCACCACAGCCCCGGCCGATACCGTTTGGTATCGGCCGGGGCCGTGGTTTTTGTCATAGTTCACGATCTGGATTCTGTCGCAGCTATTCTTTACATCTGCTTGCATAATCGCAAACTGCGTAGTTCAAAGCAAGCTCCGCCATGATGACAAAGGATTGGTCAGCTTCAGACAGGGTGCCGTTGTCGCTTAACAGTTTTGCAATGGCATTACGCTGCGGCAGACCTGCCGTAACAACTGCTTTGCCCTTCATCAATTCACACAGTGCATTCATACATGCGTGAAGTATGGGCAACTTCGCGTCGGAAGAAAGATAACCAATTTCAGTAATAAGCTCCCGTTCCGTCTTAAAGCCCAATATAACTAGACGGTCATCTCCCTGCACGCAGCCGGTGCATTGCGCATCCGGCGGCATAATGTTCTCCATCTTTGCGTAAGCGGCAAGCTTTTCCGGAACTGTAGCCATAGAGAAATCCCCCCTTATATTTCGGTTTCATGAGCACAGGGCGAATAATGTCCTGCAAAAAAGGCACGACCTGTATCTGGCTCACAGTTTAATTCGTTTTCAATAAAGTGTTGTACCGCACGTCTGGCATTTCCATAAACGCCTGCAAATACAGCTACACCAGCTACTGCCATATCACGACGCGTCTGGTTCTGCAGCATACCGCAGAGAACGGCATCCACCTGATGGGAACGCAGCTGGCGACTCAAATTTGCTTCGAGTTCATGGTCAGTAATGCTGATGATGGTTTTGCCATCAACATTAAAAACTTGATAGAGCGGAGCATTTTCCAGTGTCAAACTAATGGAATCCTTATTGATCGGTACTGCGATTTTGCTCATGGCATCCTCCTTCAGACAACATCAGGTCGTCCGGCGTTTTATCATGCCTGACGTTCTGCAAAACGTCACTGTTTTTTTGACTTTTGTCAGACGCCGGAATGGCTTCAGAAAATTTTTTAAAAAGCGTACTCCCACAGGCAGCGCCTAAAGCGATCAGAATGATGTTCAACAGTCCAACCAGAATCAACGGTGTCACCGAACCGGTCTTGACCAGGGTGGCGCCTGCACTGTAAGCTGCGTTACCACAGCCCAGCGCAGTTACGCTCACACCGCCGGCGCCAAGACTATTTAAAAAATCAATTACGCCGAGTTTAGTCAGAACGCCTCCACCGATGGCTATCAGCAGGATTGCCACAAGAGGAAAAGATATTTTGATTTCTGTCAGAAATTGTGTCAGCGCACAAATGAGTCCGCCAATCAAAAATGCATACAAAAAAGCCATGATTCACCCTCCTTAGCACAACAGCAGGCCAAGTATGAATGCAATGACAAATCCTGTGCCCAGGATCTTCAATACATTCCAAAAGCCTACAATGAAAGCCTTCTCTAATTTTGCACCGGCCTTTTGCGCAGCCGCCGCTGAGGTAGCAGCGCCAAACATCAGTCCGCAAACTGGAATTGCGGCGCCGCTATCACCGAACTCGGCAACCTTAAAGTAGAAACCGTTTGCAATTATTACCACAGCGATAACACCAAAAGCGAGAATACTTACCATAATAACCATAGTTGCATCGGAAATAAATATTGCGAACAAGGCAATCAGTAACTGACCGATCAAGCCAAAACAGCCACCTACCAAAAATGCTTTCAGAATTTTCCGTATAGCAGTCAACTTCTTACCTCCTTTATTCTATCATGAAAGCTGTCCCGAGGACAGCGTAATCCATCAGGGACAGTAAACAACTTTACAGTAACGCTTCCACGAAACGACTGACGATGGCCCGCGCCGTATTGACCTTGTAGTGGTTCATGGACATGGGGATGACATCCTTCACGGCCAAAGCACCTGCTTCTTCTGCCAATTCCCGGCTGAGCGTCTTACCCTTCAGCAGTTCCTCCACTTCATCCAGCTTGACTGGAATCGGCGCTACGCCGCCCATAACCAGCGATACATCCACAAGCTTGCCGTCCTCCAGCTTATATGCATAAGCCAGGCTGACCAGAGCAAAATCTATGGCTTCACGGATGCGCATCTTTTCATAGCCTGTCACATAATCGGGTCTGTCAGGTAACTTCACCGCGGTGACAAGTTCATCCTGATCCAACATATCGTAGGCCTTTAACTTGGTCGCGAAGAAGTCGCGTGCTGCGATTTCCTTTTTTGTGGTAATCACTTTACCGTCCAACGCAACCAGCACAGGGGAAATGTCGGAAGCGTTGACGCTGTAGCAGCCACAGTTCATGCAACGTCCTGCCTCAGCCTGCGCCTCTTCCAGGCTTAGAGACGAGGCATCCTCGTCTGTCAGTGAACGTTCACCCAAAGCATGTTCAGTAAGCTTTTTGCTCTCCGTCTTTTTGATGCCGTTTATATCGTAGGAGAGGAAGGCCTTGCTTTCAGCGGGGGCTTCCACTGGATAACCCATTTTCTTGCTCATGGTTTTTGCCGCTATACCACCTGAGCAAATAGCGCGAATGGCAATGTCGGGACCGGTGACTGCATCGCCGCCTGCAAAGATTTTGTCGTTCTTTGTCTGATATGTCTCCATGTCAACATCAAACAATCCACGAGCCGTCTTGAGCTGCGCACCAAACTTGTCACCCAGAAAGCTGGTATCCACACGCTGACCGGTAGCCAGAATGATGGTAGTCGCATCAAATACACAGGTCTCGTTCTCATCATAGACAGGACTGAAACGATGCTCCTCATTGAAGACGGATACGCACCTCATAGATTCCAGGCCAATCACTTTTCCGTCATCATCAGTTACAACCCCCTTCAATCCCCAGCCGTTGAAGATTTCAACACCTTCCTCCTTTGCAAGGGCGATCTCTTCCGCTGTCGCGGGCATTTCCTTTTCCTGCTCCAGACAGACCAGACAGACATGCTTTGCACCCATGCGCTTCGCCGTCAGCGCCACGTCCATAGCCACGTTACCACCGCCGCAGACCAGAACATCATTGTCGATAGCTTTCTTCAGGAAGGTATTGACCTCTACCAAAAAGTTCAGGCCGAACTCAGTCAGTTCCTCTCCCTGAATGCCAAGTATAGGCTGCTTCCATGCGCCGGTGCCAAAATAAATACTGTCATAATCCGTCACCAGCTCATCCATGCTGATGTCCTTGCCAATGGTAGTATTCATGATGAACTTCACACCCATATTGGCAACAGCCTGTACATAGCCCTCAACAATACTCTTTGGCAGACGATAATGAGGAATACCGTAATACAGTACACCGCCGGCCTTCTCATGGGTATCGAACACAGTTACGCTATGTCCCTGAGAGCGCAGGAAGTAAGCGGCAGTCAGGCCACCGGGACCTGCGCCGACAACGGCTACCCGCTTGCCGGTTTCCCTGGTGGGTTTCACATAGAATCTATCGACATTTTTGAGAATGTAATCACCCAGAGTGCGTTCAACACAATGGATACCTACATTCTCGCCGTACTGACACTGGTTGCAGTTGTCCTGGCAGGGATGCGGGCAGATACGGGCAGTACACATGGGCATAGGGTTCACCCTCAGAATAATCCTTGCGGCCTCATCCCAGTTACCCTTGCGAATCTGCTCCATATAGGCCGGAATATCGATGCCGGCCGGACAGCCCTTGCCGCAGGGATTCACATGCGTCTTCATGCCGCCATAGATAGAGTGATAGCGGTTTTCTCCCTGCAATGCATAACAAGTTGCGCCGCCCTTGCGGGAGCAGTCCATGCGCCCACCGATTTCATGCGGATAGCGATAATACCAGCAGCGTACATCCTGGCAGATATTTCCGCCAATAGTGCCGACATTGCGAATCAAAGGCGTGGCTACAGAATGGGCAGCATCAGCCAGAGCCTTTGCGCTACGCTGAAGAACAGGAGACTCAGCAACATCGGTCAACCTGGTCAAAGCCTTAACCGTAATACTCCCCTCATTTTCCACAATACCCGCAGCATCAGGAATTGTCTTAAGGTCGACAACACTTGCGGGGCTTTCGTTCAGAATGGCATGCTTATAAACATTAATCAGATCCGTCCCGCCGGCCAAAATATCAGCATTTCCCCTGGCCAGCATTGCGGAGGCTTCTCCAAATGAAGTTACACTCGTATATTCAAATTGTCTCATGATTTATCCTCCTTACAGTTTGCCCAGGGCCTTGAGAATGCCCTCGCGGCTTGCTGGATACTCGCAGTAATCAACGCCAATGGCGTTGGAAATAGCCATCATCATCGCGGCGGGACCGGGAGCTCCTGAGATTTCGCCGAGGCCGACAGCCTTCCAGCGGGAAACTTCAGGCAGCGATTCCTCAATCACGATGTCCATCGGCGGAAAGGCGTTAAAGGGACGCCACTTGTAATCGATAAGATTGCCTGTTAGGAGACGGCCATTCTTTTTATCAAGGACGTTTTCCTCCATCAAACCGGTGTCCGCGGCTGCGGCACCAAATCCTCCCTGAAACTGCATCTCAAGTGTGGCTGGATCGATAACCTGTCCGACGTCGGAGCCAACAGCCACGTCAACAAGCTTAGCTTCGCCGGTTTCCAGATCTATCTCAACCTCGGCAAAATAGATGCAGTAGTTGGACTTGGTATAATCATGATAGTACTTGCCAATGCCGTGCGCCTGATAGGCAAACGGAACAACCTCATTCCAGCGCCATCTCTTTTCGGGGCGGTGCCTGTAGAAAATCATACTGTCATGTGTATCCAAATCCTCCGGAGAGGCGTGCAGCTTCTCGGCTGCCTCTTCAAGCAGCTGACGGCGGGCGTCCTCCGCCGCACGTGTAACGGCAGTAACGCTAGTTATAGTTCCACGTGATCCTGCAGGGCCCTGCCCATAGCCGCTGTTTTCCGTGTTTTCTTCAACAACGTAGACTTTTTCGATCTCCATATCCATAACTTCGGCAACAATCTTTCTGAGGTTGCTGCGCTGGCCGCAGCCCTGTTCGGCAACATCGGTATGAATATATGCACAGCCCTGGAACGGATCGAGGCGGACATAAGCAACACAATCATCTTCACCGACGTCGGCATTTCCATGACAGGAAACGCCAACGCCATAGGCCTTGTTGCCCACGACTTTAGTCGGCTTCATCCAGCCTTTCCATTTGTCCTTCCAGCCGAACCTCTTCTCCGTGGAATAGGTAACCGGTGCGTAGTCCTGCTCGCGGCATTCGTACCATAACTTATTACGCCAATACCAACCGTCGCCGGTCTGAGCAAAGTTTTTTGCAATGAAATCAACAGGATCAAGCCCTGCCTTGCGAACCAGACGCATAACAACGGGCATCATGGCACACTTGATCTCCTGACCACCGAAGCCACGCACCGGGCCTGTCATAACATGGTTTGTGAAAACCATTTTGCCGTCCAAATCCCAGTTCTTGCACTTGCCCAGAGCGATCTGTGCTTCCCCGAGACCGACACCCATCTGCCACTGTCCGCAGGAATTATATGCGCCGCAGTTTAGATAAACATCGCCTTTGACCGCATGTACATAGCCGTCCTTTAAGCCAACCTTAATCTTCATGTACATACCGATGCGCACATCGAAGGCAGTAAGCTGTTCACTCTTGGTTAAGCACACTTTGCAGGGACGCCCTGGGTTTGCGACCGCCATGATGGCAGCATACTGCGTCGGCGTGGCCATAGGGGCCTTATTGCCAAAGCCGCCGCCAACATTGAAAACTGTGGTGTCGTTGGGCATACCGTCCTGCAGAATCATAGCGTTCAGACGATAGCCGTGGGGCGTCTGGGTCGTGGCCCATGCCTTCATTCTGTTATGCCTGCTGTCATACTTGAAAACAGTAATCGGGGGCTCCATAGCAGCAGGAGAGCCAAGAGAGTTGTAATCCGCCTCGCTCTCATCTACAAAATCACATTCCTCAAAGGCTTTGTCCACGTCACCGCGTTTGAGATGCATCATCATATCCTCACCTACAAAGGGGACAACGGGCCACACGATATTACCACGCGGGAACGCCTTGGGATGCACTTTTGGCGCATCCGGCCTAATAGCTTTTTTAATGTCAAAAACAGGGGTACGCTGCTCATACTCGATTTCAATCAAATCAAGCGCACGCTCTGCAATGTTTGGATCTTCCGCCGCGACCAGTGCGACAGCATCACCAACATAGCAGCCGTAATCGTGCAGAACCGGAACCAGCGGCGGCATGTTAAGTCCCCAATTTTTACAGATTTCAGGCATATTGCCATAATACATGACATTGGCAACGCCGGGATATGCCTCGGCCTTGCTGATATCAATCTTCTTGATTTTCGCACTCGGATATGGACACTTGAGCGCTTTCACATAAAGCATATCCTTCATTTTGAAATCGTCCAGATAAATAGTCTTGCCTGTGACAATTTCTTTCGCTTCCATACGCTCTGTATTCTTGCCTATGTAGCGATACTCAATCTTGCTCATTTCGTTCCTCCTTTACGCATTTTGCTTCATATACAGCTCTGCTGCATTAAAGACATGATACTGACTTATACATCGACACATGTTGCCGGAAAGCGCTTCACCAATTTCTTCCCTACTGGGATGCGGGTTGTTGATAAAGAGCCCTTTAAGCGCCATAATGATACCGGGCGTACAATAACCGCACTGAAAGGCATACTTGTCGATGAACGCCTGCTGTAGCGGGTCAAGTTCACCGGTCTTGGGATCATGTAGGCCTTCAATTGTTACGACGTCAGCGCCGTCACAGGCGGCAGTCAGAATCTGACAGCTGGGCACGGCCACATCATTCATCAGCACCGTGCAGCATCCACACGCTCCCTGACCGCAGGCCAGTTTCGTACCTGTCAGATTCAGACGCTCTCGCAGCGTTTCGCACAGTGTTTCCTCATCGGGAATGATCCCGTACCCATCGTCATGTCCGATGTGGAATACTTCTTTTTTGCCATTGATAATCATCCGAATGGTTTTGCTCATACTTTTCTCCACCTTTCATTCATGTTGCATTCGGCAGCTTAAATAATCAGAATAATTTAAATTATCCTAATTATTTAAGTAATTAAAGAATAAGAGAAAAAAATCTTTTTGGCAATGTCTAACAAATTAAAAAAGCTGGAGGAAATTTGGCCTGAAAACCAAACCCAAGTAATACAAATACTATTATATTTTCATACTCAATTGTTATAATGTTAATAATAGGTATCACAATTTTATAGATTCAATAATGGGGGTAATGGGTATGGATGCAGATATGATGAAAATCAGAAGTGAATATCTGGAAATACTTACAAATGGGGCAGGTTTGGCTGATTTGTGTGAGGTAACTGCACAGCATTGCGGCACACCGGTTTGTATTACTTTAACAACACGCACAATCATTGCCAAGTCTGCAAACTACACAAAAGAACTGGTGGATGAATACATGAATCACTTGCTTCTGTGCACAGAAGCAGAAGTGAGGAAGCGTTGTACTGAAGTAGAAAAAAATCTATATATGCGCAAAACTTTGGTGAGCTGTTATCCTTTTATGCGATATAAACATATTAACTGCGGCTGCTTCCATCATACCTATATGCTTGGCGTGCTGGACTGCCCAATCACGAAGAAAATCGACACGAATGCAGCCATTGCCATTATAGAAATGGCTGCTCCTATCTTCATGACAGCACTGAAGCTTGGCGGATATCTGAACGATGAGACGACGATGGCCATGCAAACGTATTTACTGGGTATCTTGCATGGAAACCCGAACGAATGGTACCAGGAACACAATATCTATGAGCCTCCGTTGGAGAACATCGCGTCATGGAAGCTTGTATGGAGCCCTTCTATAGGTGAATTGTGGGCCAGACAACGCCGTAACGAACTGGGACTGTATTGTGCCTGTCATGAGCATATTTGGTTCGTAGAGTATGAAGGCGGCGCTGTGATTTTAATGAATGCGGAAAAACAGTACGACCTGAATATGCTGGCAGATAAATGCGGAAAAATCAGCCCAATCAGTGTCAGCGAATCGTTTTCTAAGCTCCGTGAGATGACAAAGCACCTCCATGCAGCACAGACAACATTACATCTGGCTGCTTTTGAAGAAAACAGTGAAAGAATTGTACTTGTTCAAAACTACAAATCAGTGATGGCTTATTTGTTTTTGAAACAACATCATCCGACCTCCTTGAAACTTGTTCATCCTGCTATTTTACAAATAAAAAAATATGACCAAGAGCATAGCAGTGAATATTATGAGACCCTGCGTGCCTATTTGCTTTACCATAGGAACTACAGTTTGATGGCAAAGCGCCTGCACATACACAAAAACACGGTTTCATACAGAATGCAGCGACTGATTGAATTGTTTGAGATTGACCTGACGGACTGCCGGACTATTACAGCGCTTTATTTGGGACTATTTGAAGACTATAAGCAATAAGAGCCTCTTTCGCTTGCAAAGCCTTTGCAATAGCTGACTTGAGGCTGTCCATGGAATAAAAAACCTCATTTGAGAGCCAGGCAGGCGATCACAGCAGCAATTTTCCTAATCATGCCTTTAACAGACAGCTTACGCTTTGACTTTCGAACCTGAGCCGGCATGATCTCAGTGGAATAATAATCCCCCAGTGTCTCATTCATAGGCCTTGTTGTACGCCCGACTGGAATCGAACCAGCAGCAACACCTTTGGTGTTCTATAGAAAGCTCTGCCTCCTCCTGGCGACAAAGCCATCGTCAATTATTTAAGGGAGCAGCTTATTGTCACCACCAGAGCGATAATCCAATACTAGTTAAAAGATATCGACATATTCAATGGGCATCTCTATTCGGGGACGATGCTCTTTCCCTGAACTCTTTCTGTTGCTGATTCATACAGTGTATCTAACCAGAAAAAAAGATAGCCATCATAAGGATGACTATCTTTTTTTCTGGTGCTTCCAACAGGAGTCGAATCTGTGACCTACTGGAACTTGAATATTAGAATAACTTATCCAAGCGCATAGCAGTGCTTATCTCTCACTTTAAAGGAACTGGGAGTATTAGCAATGGTAGCGATCAAATAAAGTTATAATACTTCTGCAATGTAATTTATTGAAAAAAGGTCAACTGTCCAAATGGATCAACTGCCTTTATCTATTCTGTTGAAAGTTATACGATTTCAAATACTGCGGTAGTTCTCAATTTCTTTTAATATACACATGCCTACAATTTCTTTATTTAGTTTAATCCTACAGAAATATCGAAAATTTTTCTTTTTATATTGTTGAAATTTAACTTCAATTAATCTAAAATTATAGTGTTCATACTAAAGCTCCTTTCTATATTTGCTTTCTCAATGTTAATTATATAAAGTCTTTAGTATGAATAACAGATTTCCTTACAAGGTAATTGCGGATTAACCTCTTTTATTTTTTGTCTAAAAAACATTTTACTTATTTAAGCCCCCTGCCTATCATTAACATTAGAACGTATAGATTTAACTTTCTCCTTAGGCAGTTTAATTGTCACAAAGAAACCTAATATACTAAATATCATAAGAAAAATGAATACGGAATTCACTCCATAGCGACCCATTAAAATCCCAACTACATTATTGGAAATAAATCCACCAAAGCTGGCAAAAGCGTTAATAATAGCAAGACCAACTGCTGCAGCTTCTTCAGCCAGGAATACTGTAGGCATAGCCCAGAAACATGGGTATCCACCATATAAACCAAGTATGGTAATAATAAGCGCTACAAACCTTAAGATAACATTACTGCTTGCTAAAATCATTATAAAACCACCAGTGGAAATCAATAGCATTATTGCTGTATGCCAGCGTCTTTCATTATGGATATCAGAATGGCGTCCCCATATATACATAGTAATAGCAGCGATTGTATACGGAATTGTAATAAAGACTCCTATAGAAGTCAAAGATAAGCTTTGCGCTAAACCCTTTACAATCTGCGGCAACCATAACATAAGAACGTTACCACCGAGAACGTAACAGAAATATACGAAAGTTAATTGCCAGATTATAGGATACTTAAAAGTATCTTTGATGCTCATCTGCTCAGATTTCATCTTATCTTTATTAGCATCTATTTCTCTTTGAAGTTCTGCTTTAAGCCAGGCTTTTTCATCTGATTGAAGCCATTTTGCTTTATCTATATCATCTACCAGATAAAATATCGTTACAACTCCAGCTACAATAGCAGGAATGGCTTCAATACAGAACATCCATCTCCACCCGGAAAGTCCCATCCACTGTACGTTCTGCATAACCCATGTAGAAATAGGGGATCCAATTACCGATGAAATAGGTATGGCAAGCATGAAAAACGAAATTGCTTTTGCACGCTCCTTTTCAGGGAACCAATAGGACAAATAATAAACTATTCCAGGGAAGAAACCAGCTTCAGCAATTCCAAGCAATATACGGATAGCAACTAAGTGAACGAAGTTGTCAGCGAACATGGTAATAAAACTAACGATACCCCAGGAAACCAATATACGGCAAATCCATTTTCTGGCTCCCACTTTGTGAAGCATGACATTGCTTGGTACTTCAAAGATAACGTATCCAATAAAGAACAGACTCGAAAGTAACCCAAAGGCTGCCGAACTAATTCCCAGCTCTTTATTCATCGTCAATGCTGCATAACTGAAATTAGAACGATCAATATAACATATGATGTAGAGTATAAGCATAAACGGAAGAATATGTTTTTTGATCCTACTTACAGTACGTTTTTCAAGGTCAGAATCCATAAGGATTCCAATTTTGTTCATAATTATACACTCCTTTTAATTTTTATTGATTTTTTTATATATTTACAAGAATTCTCCCAATAATTGTAGATTTCTTAATTGCCAACTCAAAAACAAACAAAAGGGAGAATTCCAGTGCAAATTAAAATTATAAAAAATCAGTATAGATGATTTTTTATTTTAAATTAATAAGAAATTTTGCTAGTGTTTGTCCAGATTCCCATTCTCTCGGCTTCTTTAATCAACTGTTCTCTATAATCGGGATGAGCAATGGAAATTAAAAGTTCACTTCTTTCCCAAGTTGACTTTCCCTTTAAATTAACAGCCCCATATTCAGTTACAACATAATGTGTGGCTGATCTAGGTACACTGACAATTGAACCTTCGGCCAATCTTGGCTTAATAAGTGATTCAATGCTTCCATCTTTCTTTTTTCTTGTTGACGGCGTGCAAAGAAAACTTTGACCTCCTTTTGATTTAAATGCGCCCATTACAAAGTCAAGCTGTCCTCCTGTTCCACCAATATGCTGCAAACCTGCTGATTCGGAATTAACTTGTCCAAATAAGTCTACCTGCAAGCAGCTATTGATTGAAACGACTTGATCATTAGCCGCAATTACTTCTAATGCATTGACGTAATCAACAGGAGCTGCACATAAAATAGGATTATCATCAATAAATTCATAGAGTTCCTTTGAACCCTGTGCAAAAGTATAGACCATCTTGCCTTTGTCAATATTTTTATTACTTGTAATTTTTCCTTCCTTATACAAGTTCAGATATGCATCAACAAACATTTCTGAATGTACACTTAAATTGTTTATATCTGACTTTGCAATCATTGCGCCTATATAATTTGGAAGCCCTCCTACACCAAGCTGCAGCGTACTTCCGCTTTTAATTTTTTCAACTATATATGATCCAATTTTTTTATCTACTTCACTCGGTGTTTTCGCTTTAATAATAGGCAAATCCGGATTTGTCCCTTCTACAACATAATCAATTTGTGAAAGATTTATCGTATTTTGATAACCATGGGCTATTGGCTGTTTTTCATTTACTTCTACGATAACAACTTTCGCTTTTTTAAGAATTCCCTGATAGTCAGCTACCTGAGGTCCAAAATTAAAATTACCATATTTGTCCATAGGTGCTACTTGAAACATTGCAACATTTATGTCACCTACATTTTCACTCCAATACTTTGGATTCTCTCTAAACTGCACAGGTACAAACCAACAATTACCCTTCTTATTAGCTTTTCTGTCTAAAGCACTGAATTGGGTACTTAAGTATTTAATATGTTTTGATTCTGGATCCGCAACCAAGATTTGAGGTGGATCGGGATAAGACCATATAGAGGTCATTACAAGTACGTCCTTAAGCTCCCCAACTCTTTTAGCTAAAGCACGGTCAAGATCAAAGACAAGCCCGTTGAAAAGTCCATAATGAACTCTGTCCCCTGATTTAATCACTTTTACAGCTTCATCTGCCGATACTAATTTCTTCTTATATTCTGTTGATAGTTCATTCATTTTGTACATAAATTCATCCCACCTTATTTATAATATTATATTTCTACTATTACTGCTGTTCCCATTCCCCCACCTGCACAAAGAGATGCAAGTCCATAGTGATTACCTCTTTTTCTCATCTCATAGATTAGTGTAATTACAAGCCTGCTTCCTGTGGCGCCTACTGGATGTCCAAGTGAAATTCCACCACCATTTACATTGAGAATTTCACGCTTAATCCCCAGCGTTCTTTCACAAGCCACGCACTGTGCTGCAAAAGCTTCATTAATTTCAAACAAATCGATATCTTCAATTTTTAGCCCTGCTTTTTTAAGTGCTTTCCGAGAAGAACTAATCGGGGCGATACCCATTATTTGTGGATCCACTCCAGTAGTTGCAACAGATACAATTCTTGCTAAAATAGGCAGCTCTAATTCTTTAGCTTTTTCTTCTTCGACCAAAAGTACTCCTGATGCTGCATCATTCATACCTGATGAATTTCCAGCAGTTACTGTACCGCCCTCTTTGAAAACTGGTTTTAATTTTGCCAGCCCTTCTAATGTCACATTTCTTCTTGGGTATTCATCTGTATCATAAGTGCTATCCCCTTTTTTCCCAGAGACAGTTATCGGAATGATCTCATCCTTGAACTTTCCAGCATCAATTGCAGCTATTGCTCTTTGTTGACTTAATAGTGCATATTCGTCTTGATCTTGCCTTGTCACGCCATATTTTTCTGCAACATTTTCTGCTGTAATGCCCATAGCAGGACCAATTCCTAGGTTTGTTAATGAGTCCCACATAGAATCCCTGAGCTCGCTATGTCCAAACTTTTTCCCATATCTTGCATCAAACATCATATGAGGTGCTGTGCTCATGCTATCTGCCCCTCCTGCCATAATACAGTCAGCTTCTCCGGCCTTAATCTGGTAATAACCTATTTGTATTGATGACATAGATGAAGTACAATTTCTATGAACAGTTATACCTGGAACAGTAACAGGAAGGCCAGCCTTAACTGCCGCTACTCTAGCTAGATTGTTTTCCTTATACGTTCTCTGGTAGTTACAACCCCAGATAACATCATCAATTAGTTTTGGATCAATTCCTGATCTCCTTATAAGCTGTTTCATAACAGGCATGGATAGATCCAGAGAAGTAATTGTTTTAAATTGCCCTCCTATTGTTCCAATTGGTGTTCTACATCCTGCTACAATTACTACATTTCTCAATTATTATTCCCCCTTCTTATTTACCTTGATAAATTGGTTGTCTTTTTTCAATAAAGGCTCTCATACCTTCTTTTTGATCTTCTGTATTAAATAAATCTGCCCAATTCTCATACTCTATTTTTATTGCATAATTCAGTTTTGGTTCTGATATCCCAGCATCTATGGTTTTTTTTGCAACCCTTAGTGCCACCGGTGGTTTTTTGCAGAGTTTTTCCGCCCATTCCATAACCACCTCCATAAGTTTCTCCTGTTCCACTATTTTATTTACCAATCCCATTTGCTCTGCCCTATCGGCACTTATCATCTCACCAAAGAATATTAATTCCTTTGCTCTAGATACGCCAAGCAGCCTTGGTGCTCTTATCGTACCCCCTGCACCTGGCATAATTCCCAAATTGATTTCTGGAAATCCAACTTTTGCATTTGTTGAAGCAATTCTAAAATCACATGCTAATGCAAGTTCTAAGCCACCTCCTAAAGCATATCCATCTATTGCCGCTATCGTAGGAATTTCTAAATTATATATCTTCTGAAATGTCTTAGAAAATGAAAAATCTTTAGCTTCTTCTACATTACAGTTAACCATTCCCTTAATATCCGCACCCGCTGCAAAATTATTATCACTCCCGATAATCAACACTTTAATTTCCGAATCCTTCTTAATCTTTTCAATGAGCTCATCTAATTCCTCTACTGTCGGCTTATTTAATGCATTAAGTGCCCTAGGCCTGTTTATCCTGACTACTCCTATCCTACCAATCATTTCAAATGATAAATTTTTCATAGCTGCCCTCCCATCTACTTATTTGTATAAATTAGCTTGTTCTACTTGTATTGATAAAAACCTTTTTTTGCCTTTCTTCCATATTCTCCTCTGGCATATCTTTCCACAATTGCCGGACTTGGTTTATCAGACGGGTTCCCTGTCATTTTATATTTCTCAGTCAGAACATTAAATTCAAGATCAATTCCTGTCATGTCAAGCAATTCAAAGGGACCCATGGGGTGTGACAATCCATACTTTACTGCTTTGTCAATATCTTCAAAGGAAGCAACGCCCTGATCATATATGTAGCAGGCCTCCTTGGTAATTGCACTGAAAATACGGTTTACGATAAAACCGTAAATTTCTTTATTTACAATGGCAGGAACCTTATTGATAGATTCTACAAATTTAACCATAGTTTCAACGGTTTCCCTACTGCAATGAGGACCTTTTACAACCTCAACCAGTTTCATTACGAGAGCCGGATTAAAAAAGTGCAAGTTCAGAACCTTATCAGGATGCGCCACTACATCACAGAGCTTGGAGCTTACTATATAAGAGCTGTTAGTAGCAAAAATAGTATGTTCAGGAGTCAGTTCATCAACCTGTTTAAGCACCGATCTCTTTACATCCAAAATTTCTGCCACCGCTTCGATAACCAGATCTGCATCCTTCACAGCTTCGGCAAGATCCGTTGTAAATTTTAAGTTACTCTTGCTCTCTGCCACTGCTTCCTCAGTCATTTTCCCCTTGGTTATCTTTTTAAAAAACCAGTCATTTGAAAAAGCTTCCGCTTTTTTCTTTTCATCAATTGTTTCATTTTTTATACCATAACAACTCACTTTATATCCTGAAATAGCCACACGCATTGCAATTTGGACTCCCATCGTACCTGCACCTACAACTGCAACTTTCTTAATATTCATCTTTTCCTCCATTTCTAACAGGCTTTTATCCCTGTAATATTTTTTTATATTTCGTGCTATCCATATTACTTACTTCTTAGTCTATTTCTAAAGCATAAATTGCTGCACCTAAAGCACCTATGATCTGAGGATCTTCAAGTCTTATAATTGGATGATCAATCTCATTTTCTACTGCTGTTACTGCACTATTATTTAATGCAACTCCACCCGTCATAACCACATCTTCCACAACCCCAACTCTATTACATAAGCCTGCAATTCGTTGTGCAATAGATTTATGCGCTCCTAGAGCGACATCCTCTATGCTTTTTCCTGATGCAAGTTGAGAAATAACCTCTGATTCCGCGAAAACCGTACAGGTGCTACTGATTGCTACTCCTGGCTTACCCTTTGCTGCTAAGCTTGCCAGTTCACTTATACGACAGCCTAATACCCTTGCTATTACTTCTAAAAATCTGCCTGTTCCAGCTGCGCACTTTTCATTCATAACAAAGTTCTCAACATTGCCATTCATCGAAACTCGAATCACTTTGGCATCCTGCCCTCCAATATCAATAATTGTACTTACAGTAGGGCATAAAAACTTTGATCCTTTTGCATGGCAGCTTATTTCTGTAATCTGCTTATCTGCACTTTTATACATCATTCTTCCATAACCTGTTACTACACACTTTTTGATGTCTTCTCTTTTGATACCTGCCTGCATCAACGCTTTTTCTGCAGATAGCTGAGGTCCCTTACTGCCTGTCCCCATATTGAAAATTCCTTCTCCACATATAACTCCATCAGCATTGATAACCACTGCTTCTGAAGATGATGAACCTATATCCACTCCTAAATACATACCAATACCCCTTCTCAAATTTGCATTCTATGCAAGCATTTCAGCAAAGCTCTGTATCCTGGTTCTCAATTGCTCTAGGGAATCCATTTGCTGTTCTATTTCTACATATAAAGTCGGTATTTTTGCTGCTTCTAGCTCTTTCTTTATAATAGGATAATCAAACTCCTCCGGGTCACAAAATTTTAGCTGGCATACTACAACAGCATCGGCTTTATATTTATTTCTCATATCTATCAGCATCTGTCCTCTGCTCTTTGCTTCGTCATGTAAGAATGCACATCCATCCTGAAGTGCAATTCTTTCTACCATTCTATTAAGCGCATCTCCTTTTTTAGGAGCAATTGTTCTAAACTGCCTGGATTCGTGCGCTAAATCATCTGCTACGATGAACATATCATTATCTGTAAATATTTCCAGTAATTCGGTCGGTTCACTAATCAAACCCGTTATAATTATTTTTTTCTTCCTGCTTTTTTCCTCCGGCAATTCCTTTATTGCTTTAATTAGCTCTTTCATTTTTGTTGTATAAATCTTCTTGTCCATAAAATACGATGCTTTTATGATTAAGTGTCTGCTCTCTGCATTAAGCATAGTTGGATAATGTTGAACAAGTTCTACAAATTCTTGCATTGTTTTTCTATAATCATCATAAATTTCAACGCTCTCCTCTAATGCTTTCTCTGTTATTTCCTCTCCCGTAACCTTTTCAAGCGCTTTCTTTACTCTTATAAACTCTTCCCGCATGAATTCTTTTCCCACTTTTATCTTTCTATTTTGGGGATAAACCATAGGAATAATGTTGAGTTGGGGTGATGAAATCTTCCAATTTTCTGCAATACACTTTAATGTGTCACAAAAAGTTGGGATAATAACTGCTGATAAGAAGTCATATTTACCCATTAATGCCTGTTCTGTATTTGCTTTCATAGTGGAACAGCAGAAGCTTTGCAAATAATGACTTGATAATTTTCCAATAGTCTGTCCGCCCCACATGCCAATTGGAAGCAAACCTGCTGCATAAACGATTTCATCTGGCGTATAGATAGGGAAGCATCCAATGGCTTTTTTTCCTGTCACTTTCATTTCTTTTAATGTAGAACGACTTGGATTTGCTCCAATGTCCTCCAATTCATTTATCATGTCAAGAGCACTGCTCATTATCTTGTCCCCCCATTCTTCTTTCTAGTTTCCATCATTTCAACCAATGCCTGAATTCTTGTTTCATACTGTGCAAGTGAAAACGCTCTTGGATCTGTCTGATCTCCATCAAACATTACGGAAGGGATTCCCGTGGCTGCTTCTACTCTTCTCTGCACTTCAAACTGTCTAAAATCCATAAGCTTACAGCTTCTATTTGAATGGTATATAATCCCATCAAGACTAAAATCCCTCACTAATTTTTTTATATTATCCACTCCAAAATCAATATTTCTATTAGCATAATTTGAACTGTATGCCCTCGCCATTGAATCAATATCACCTGCATCATATACAATATGCCAAGAATCTGGATAAGTGGAGGTCACCATATTAATTCCATACTTTTTTAAAACCTTGTAAGTAGCACTTAAATATGGCCAACATGCGATGCCATCCCACATCACCCTATATTTCTCCTCCTTATCCTTCCAAGGTCCAATTCCTTTTTCCATTTTTTCTTTTAGTTCATCATGCCACAGTTTAAATAATTTTAAGCCTTCTTTTGTTCCTCTCATGCATACGATGATTGCCATATAATTAAAAAGATCAAACCCATTTAATGGGGATGGCTTTGCCCTAGCCAACAGTGATGCTTTTTTCCACCATTGTGAGGTTTCTGAGGAAATTTTCATTACTTCAGAAAATCGATCATAGTCAAATTTTTCTCCAGTAATTTCCTCAAGCTTCTCAATTGCATGAAGTATTTGTCCTTTAATATATTTAACGTTTTGGTCATTAACTTCATATTGATGATTAAAGGGCAAATCAAATAAAATCATTGGAATTTTTAATTCCTTAGCAATATTTTCATACCATTTAATTACTGTATTGCAAATATTGTTGCAGCAGAAAATTAGATCTGGTAAAGGAATATTTGCTGCTTCACATTCCCGTATATCCATATATGCAAGGTTCACCCTAGCATAAGAACATATATCCGCTGAATACCCATTTCCCTCTGAATAGTTGATGAATTGCTGCGAATGTTTTCTTGCTCCAATTGCAGCCGCATGATTTTCCGGATAAACTACGTGAATTCCCATCGTTTCTAACAGCTCCTGAGGCGCAATAGAAGTAGACCAAGCGATTATTTTCCCATCTGCCTTTGCCTGAAAAGCATCTGCATAATGTTTATCTAGTAATTCTCCCAGCAATTGCTTTGATGTCTTTTGATTTTCCAAGATAATACCTCCTTTTAGTCTATATTAATTTACACCAAACCTTTGAGCAATTAACGTGCCAACTTTTTTTTCAATAAAATTTTATACACAAAAAAAGCCAAAGAATCTATGAGTTGGAGATTCTCCGTTATCTATATTTTTTAGATTTTTTTAAATTATATAATATATTTCAATTTTCTTATTAAACATTTTGATGCTGCAGTGCATCTCTTTCCTCTTAAAAAAACTAAATCTGCATCACAAATTATATTTTTTCATTTTTCTTACAATAGTAGACTGATTTACTTTTAAAACCTTCGCCATCTTTCTACTAGATCCATATTTTCTTTTCGCTTCAATAAGAATTTTCTTCTCAGCCCGCTCTAATGATTCTTTAAGTGATGGGGGATTATTCTTTTTTGCTTTAGCTTCTATGGCTTCACACGAGATCCAAGGTAAATCGTTGAGCTGTAGATATTCATTGTCACTTATTACAACCATACTTTCAATCGTATTTTTCAGCTGTCGAATATTGCCTGGCCAAGAATATGCCTCGAGTTCTTTCATTACCTCATAGGTAATTTTTTTATTTTGCCCATACTGCCGATTAAATTTACGTATAAACTTTAAAGCTAGCGGCGCGATATCGCTAGTTCTTTCCCTAAGAGGTGGAATCTCTATACTTATTACATTTAATCTAAAAAACAGATCTTCTCGAAAGGTGCCTTCCTTAACCTTTTCTAGTAGGTTCTTATTTGTCGCCGCAATTACCCTAATGTCTATTGATAAAGGATGCGATGAGCCCACCCTTCTTACCGTTCGTGTTTCCAGAACTCTAAGCAATTTTACCTGAAGTTTTAAACTCATCTCACCTATTTCATCTAAAAAAAGAGTCCCTCCATCAGCTGCTTCAAAGAGTCCTGCCTTACCTCCCTTTGCTGCACCTGTAAATGCTCCATTCACATATCCAAATAATTCTGATTCTAAAAGATTCTCAGGAATCGCTCCACAGTTAACTGCAATAAATGGCTTATCTTTTTTCAATGCATTTTTTCTATGTACATAATTTGCCACTATTTCTTTTCCAACCCCAGATTCTCCGGATATAAGTACCGTAATATTAAAATTACTTATTTTTTTTGCTAAAGAAAATATTTCTCTCATCTTCTCATCATTTACCACAATGTCACTATTTTCATTAGCATTATGTTCATCATCGTCAGGATCTTGCTGAAAATAAATTTTTTCCATTTCTCGTGCCTTTGAGAGTTGATCACGAAGTTTATAAATTTCAGAAATATCCCTACAATTAATAACCACTTTCTTAATATCATTTTTCTCATCAAAAACTGGAGTTCCAGTTACCATAATATTCTTTCCACGCTTTGTTGTATGATATAATGAAATAGGTTTTTTCTGCTCTATTACCAAAAGTGCAACCGAATTTTTCATCCAAATAGGATTAATAAGTTCCCTCATATTATGCCCTATCAGCTCTTCTTTTTTAATATCCGTAATTCTTACATAGGATTGATTTACAAGCAAAACGTTAGCTTCACCATCTGTAACAAGGATTCCGTCAAAAGAACCCTCAATTATCTCTTGCAGCTCATTTATTACGTACTCTGTCTTTTCCAGATCTGTAATAAGTGCTAAGGCTTCATAATAATCATACATAATAAATACCCGATTCCCTTGAGTATAGCCCCTTTCATCACGATTTTCGAAATTACGGATGCATAAACTCTTTCCATTAATTAAAATTCGATTTATTTTATTCTCGTTCAAGACGTCATCACTTGGTTGCATTTGCGGAAACACATCAAAAAAACATTTGCCTAAAGCTTTATCTTTTTTAATGCCAGTTAATTGTTCAGCTGCAGGATTAAAGTATTTTATAATAAAATGATTATCTGTAAATACTATACCGTCTGGTGATTGTTTAATTTTTATTTTATTGTTCACCTTTTTAGAACTCATTGTCTTAATCCTCCTTAGTCAGGTTTTTTTATTTTAACTCACTATGAAATTTAATTATATTACTTTACATAAAACAGTTATATAACCCTATGCGCTATGATTCAGGTTACAGGTTTTATCACTAATAAAAAAATCGTTTTCAAATTATTTTATATTTTCTAACCTCCAATCATTCAACACTAATTTGGATACTTTTAGGAAAATACGGTGAAAATCAACCTTATCCTAACAAAGAGTTGAAATATTTGTTATTATTTATTCTTCGCCTTTAAATATAACTCTTTTTTGTACAAGTTATCAAAAGTTATCAATAAGTTCATAAATCTTTTTTGAAAAAATAGACACTTCAGATTTATGAATTTTATCAATATCGCATGATTATTATTTTGTAATCAATTATAATATTCTGTATAAAATTATCCATAATACCATTAAAATTTTGGATTCTTTTCTAAACGTGAGATGCTGTCCTATTTCTAGGATCAAATATGAAAAAACTGTTGTGATGCAGAAAGCCATCAAATATATTGA
Source organism: Clostridium aromativorans (assembly GCF_020908015.1). Lineage (NCBI taxonomy): Bacteria > Bacillati > Bacillota > Clostridia > Eubacteriales > Clostridiaceae > Clostridium > Clostridium aromativorans. Next base: position 944 of record NZ_JAJJPB010000005.1, on the reverse strand, counting down.
ACAATATTCATCATATGAGTAAAAGAAAATGCAAATCTTCGAGAAGTATAGTAAAAAAACTAGAGATATATAAGTCTATAGCTGCTGAAAAATTTAAAAAATATAACATATAATTAAAATGATGCAATTTAGCACACAATACGAGTAAATAATAGCACAATTACATCTAATATTTGTGAAAGCTGCACAAAATAATAATAAAAGCCTAAATAAAGCCCTCTTTAATTATTTTTGAAACAATTAGAGATGTAAAAAACTTGTTCTTATGATAACTATCAAATTTATAAAAATAGTTTCTAACTTGACACTTTACTTGTTGGCACAAGTCTTGCTGTCATATTGTTATATAAACAATTTTAAGCTATGAAAGGAATGAATTCAATGACTTTAATGACGGGAAAACAATATTTAGAAAGTATCAGCAAATTAAACCTAAACATATACATGTTAGGAAAAAAGGTGGACAATCCTGTTAATAATTCAATTTTAAAACCGTCTCTTAATTCTGTAAAAATGACTTATGATTTAGCTCAAATTCCTGAATATGAAAATCTGATGACAGCGACTTCAAACTTAACGGGAGAAAAGATCAATAGATTTACCCACTTGCACCAGAGCACGGAGGATTTAGTTAAAAAAGTAAAAATGCAGAGATTATTAGGACAAAAAACAGCTTCGTGTTTTCAGAGGTGTGTGGGAATGGATGCCATAAATGCCGTTTACAGTACAGCTTATGAAGTAGATAAGGAATATAATACTAATTATCTTGACAATATTACTGGCTTTATAAAATATGTGCAGAAAAACGATCTGACTGTTGACGGAGCCATGACAGATCCAAAAGGTGATAGAAGCTTGTCACCGAGTAAACAGGCAGATCCGGATTTGTTTCTAAGGGTAGTTGAAAGAAGACCTGATGGAATTGTAGTGAGGGGGGCGAAAGC
>NZ_JAJJPB010000059.1:0-5923 GCF_020908015.1 Clostridium aromativorans | reverse complement strand
AGGTTATAGTTGCACTCAATATAGCAGCTATGTCGGAGGCATTTGTGCTCGGAACAAAAGCAGGGGTATCACCTGAACTCATATACAATGCCATAAAAGGTGGACTTGCAGGAAGTACGGTACTCGATGCAAAGGCACCTATGGTGCTTGACAGGAATTTCAAACCTGGATTCAAGATAGACCTTCACATAAAGGATCTTACGAATGCAGTTGAAACAGGAGCGGGTGTGGGAGCACCATTATTTCTTACAAATCAGGTTTTGGAAATACTGAGGAATTTGCATCTTGATGGAGAAGGACAGAGTGACCACTCTGCTATCATAAAGTTCTATGAGAAGCTGGCAAAGGTTGAAGTAACAAAATAATTAAAACTGGAAAACAAGTCTGGTTTTATTTAATGGGGCTGCTGTAAAAATTCCTATTTTACTGCAGCTTTATTTTTCTGTTTTATAATAAGGAGGAAGTTTAACAGTTATTTTTGTGCCGCAGTTTATCTTGCTTTTTACACTGATAGTTCCATGGTGGGCAGTAATAATCTGTTTTACAATGGTCATGCCGAGTCCTGTACTTCCTGTTGGAGAATCTGTAGAAGTACCTCTGTAGTAGCGGTCAAACATGTGATTTATATCATATTCATTCATTCCGCTGCCATTATCACAGATTTCTGCTTCAACATAAGATTCACGGCTTAATTTCACAGTGACTGATGTATCTTCCGGGTTGTGTACTACTGCATTTACTAACAGATTTGAAAATGCTCGTTTCAGTAATTCAGTATCGCCCGAAACGAATAACTCTTTTTCTTCACCTATCATTTCAAAATGATTTTCCTTTGCAATGGGCATATTCGCTGTTTCTGCCGTCACTCTGCGAACTAATTCCGATAATTCTATCTTTTGGAGATTCATCTTTAGACCTGTAAATTCATCCATACGGAACGCCGTACCCAGATCGTTGATAAGTTCCTCTATATGAGCAGATTTATCGCTGATAATCTGTAGAAACTCTTTCTTTTCTTCCAGACTCCATTTGTGTTTATCGGATAAAAGCATATCCGCATACCCTGAAATATAGGATAGCGGTGTTTTTAAATCATGTGTAATTCCAGCCGCCCAGGTTTGGCGCATTTCGTCAAATTCTTTTCGCTTTTTTTCGTTATGCTGTAAAATATCAGACAATGTTTTCAGATTATCATAGACTTCTCTGTAAAGTCTTTTTGAGAAAAAACTTAAACGTATTCTCTTTCCGGGTAAGTCCAGATATTCACCTCTTGACAATTTTTGTATATTCATCAAAATATCCACTAGAGGGCGTGCAACGTAATAACCATAAAACAGACAGTAAGACAATCCGATAAAAATTGTCACCCAGGCAAGAATTGCAATTTCTGTCTCGTTTTGTGACTGGTGTTGTAGTACCAGCATCCAGTAAATCCCCGGGATCCCCATTAATAACCAGAGTAAAATCTGATGTACTATGAAATTGATGGTAAAACGGACTGTCAAACGTCCATTGGTAAGATCTACTTTCATATTTGCCCACCCTCCGGAAATGAGAATTTATATCCAATTCCACGGATATTTATAATGTAAGAGGGATTCTTCAAGTCTGGTTCCACTTTTTTACGTAATCGGTTAATATGCACTTTTACAGTTTGTTCATCTCCCATACTTTCATACCCCCATACATTTTCATATAACTGTCCTGCGGTAAACACCTGATTTGGGTGTTCCACTAAAAACAGCAGCAATTCAAATTCTTTTGCCGGACAGCTTATTTCCCTGTTATCCACAAGAAGTTTTGCTTCTTTCTTATTTACAGTGACAGTGCCGAAATGATAGATCCCCTGCTTCATTGAATTTTGCCGGTACTGTTTCATCCTCCTGAACTGTACGTTGATTCTTGCAACAACTTCTAGAGGATTAAAAGGCTTAGTAATATAATCATCTCCGCCTATACCGAGGCCTGTTAATTTGTCTAAATCCCCGGTTCGAGCAGTGAGGAAAAGAATTGGCACAAATGTATGCTGGCGGATTTTCTGACACAGCTTGAAGCCATCAATATCCGGCAGCATAACATCCAGTACAATTAAATCATAGGTATTTTTCATGATTTTTGTCATAGTTTCTTTCCCTGTTGAAGCACTGTCGATGTTTGTGTAACCTTCTTTGTGTAAGATGGTTTTCAGCATTTTTATGATTCCAAGTTCATCATCAACAAGTAGTATTCTCTGCATAGTCACCTGTTATATCCCCTTTCTGCATTTCCTGCACTTTAATTTTCATTATATAACAGATTGAAAAAGCAGTCATTAGATAGATACATCCCGTTTTTTAAATATTGCAAAGCTGACACCAAATAAAACAATTATATATATCAGCAATACAGATACCGAAAAGCCTATTGTCATTTCTTCCCGGGGCTGTAAATGAAAGATATACAAACTCATGTCGCTGTTTGCAAAGGGAAGAAATTTCAGCCATGCCAGCTTTGATGTGGCTTCAATCATTGAATTTCCTAAAATCATAAGCAGAAGAGAGCTGCCCACCGCTACTGCACTGCTTTTCAAAATGGTTGAGACAGCAAAGGAAATGGTCACATAGCTCATAATTGGGAAAATATCCAGACAATACATTTTTACACACTGCCTGAAAATATTTAATGATTCTATCTGTCCTTGTGAATTGATAAAAAGCTCTGCCGCTCCCAAAGTGCGTATTCCGCTTCCAAAGCCATATAAGACATCAATGGTTATATATGCTGCCCCTATGGTGAGTATCAGTGAAAATACAGCATATATGACAACTGCTGTGTATTTTGAAAATAGAATTGCACCCCGGCTGTGTGGGCGAATCAATAACAGCTTCATTGTTCCATCCGTATATTCTCTTGCAACAATGTTGGCAGCAATAATAATTGTAAAAATAACAACCCATTCAAACAACCCCGATGAGTGCAGTAACGTATACCAGAGGTTATTTTCTTGTGGGGCTATATTGTTCTTCAAACGGTACTCGGCAATTGCCACTTTATTTTTCGCCTCTGCCTGCAACTGTGGTGATAGATCTGCAACCTGTAAACGTCCATTATTTTTTTCTATAATTTGCTCCTGTCCTGTTCTCCAATTCCCTGCAGTTTCCTTATTTATTGCGATTTTTGCAAAGACTGAAAAACTGACGGCGACAATAATCAGTAAAAGGAAAAGGATTTTTGTCAATCGGCCGCTGAATATTTTCATTAACTCATTTTTCACTAAATTGATCATTTCTGTTCCTCCGTAATTTCTAAAAATTTGTCTTCCAGAGTTTCTTCTTTCATCTGAATACTATAAATTTCAATTCCGCATTTCATTAAATGTTTGTTCACTGATGGAATTTCCTCTTTTGTCATCTGAATTATAATATGCCCGGCTGGACTGGAAGAAAGTACATTTTTCCGCATGGTGTGAAGTAAATTTTTTGTCTGTACAATTTGTGAGGTACTTACAATAAGTTCCACCTGCATTGAACCGCCGGATTTGACAAAATCATCTATACGCTGAATAGTTACTAACTTTCCGTGCTGCAAAACACCCACTCTGTCACACATCAACTGCATTTCTGAGAGCAAATGGCTTGATACCAGAACTGCAGCACCTTCCTCATGAGCTATTTTCTTTAGATAGTTACGCAGCTCGTGGATTCCCTCTGGATCAAGTCCGTTTGTTGGTTCATCCAGTATCACGAGAGATGGACGGTGTAATAGTGCCTGTGCAAGCCCAAGCCTCTGACGCATACCAAGTGAATAAGTTCGTACTTTGTCCTGCATTTTGTCTTTGAGTCCGACAATTTCAGCCATTTCATAAATACGTTTTTTGCTGATGCCGGGTGACATTCTGGCATAGTGCTTTAAATTTTGATAACCCGTAAGATATCTATATAAATCTGGATTTTCAACAATACCGCCAACATTCTGAATTGCTTTTTTGAAGTCGGTTGTAATGCTGTGTCCTTTAATAAAAATATCTCCTTCGGTTATTTTTATCAGTCCCGTAATCATACGGATAGTGGTAGTTTTGCCTGCTCCATTGGGCCCTAGAAATCCGAATATTTCTCCAGCTGGAATTGTAAACGACAGGTCATGAATAATTTCCTTTTTGCCGATTTTTTTTGATACGTGTTTTAATTCCACAACTGTTTTTTTGTTCATATATATAACTGTCCTTTCTGTGCCAAATTCAAAATACCTTATCTGTATTTTAATAAGATTATAAAAAGCGAAAGTAAATGGACGGTAAACAGACAGTAAATGGAGCTTAAACTCTCAAAAATCATTACAATTTGATATGATTAGGATAATTTGTATTGGATTTATAATGGTGGGTATATTGGGATTAAAGCTTGTATCTTCATAGTTATAGAGAACTTCTTCTGAAGTGCCGCCTGGCAATGGCAATGGCTTCTCTCCATGAATGTTGAACTGATATGGCTTTTACAGGACAATTTTGTATGCACAAACTGCAGTGTATACAGTCCATTGCGTTGATGACTGTAGATTTGCCATCTTTCATTTTAAAAACTTTCATGGGGCATGTTTCTGTGCACTTACCACAGCCAATGCATTCAGATGTACTGACTCCCACATATTTTCCATTTTTCACTGTTCCGGTGTCTTTGTAATATTGAGGGAACAATTTAGCTGCAAAGATACTTGCACGTCTCTGATCACTTTCATTTGGCCTTCCTTTGTTTCCGCCGCCGCAGAGAATATACGGTCCTGTACAGTCATAACCGGGACAGGAAAATTCACCGATTATTTCAATAGTATGCATTTTCAGTACATTTTTCAGACTGTTATGGTATTTTCCGAGAAACGGTGAACCGTGGGTAGAAAATAAAAACACTTTTTGCCAGGACTCTATTTGTCTGGCAAGTTCTATTAATTTGGGATGATGGGATGTGAAATAAATACCCGAGCCCAATCCTATAAATTTATATTCTTGAAGATTCAACTTTTCAGCCTGTTTCATCGTTACTGTATTACAATTCAGTGTTTTTCCCACGGCCCATGCAATCTTTGCAGTATTGCCATGATAGATGCAGGAATAGAATTAATTAATGAAAAGGGAGCTGATGGGTTTTCGCTTCGCAAGGTTGCCGAAAGGTGCGGAGTCAGCCATTCAGCACCTTATAAGCATTTTAAAAATAAGGATGATTTGATTGCAGCTATGCAGGCACATGTTACCAATTCTCTGGCTGAATACTTACAGAATGCCAGATCACGATGCAGAAACAAAAATAAGGTATTGATTGAGTTGGGGAAAAGTTATATATGTTACTTTGTTGAAAATCCAGCATATCATCATTTTCTTTTTTCACAACCCAGCTTTCACATGCGAATTACTGATACAAAAATATTATGTGATGACTTTCCGCCCTTTTCAATTCTACAGGCTGCCGCAAGGGAGAAATTGACGGATAATCATGTGTTATCTGCCGATCATGGTATTGATGTACTTGTTATGTGGTCTGTAGTGGAAGGATTGACATCAATACTGGTGTCCAATAATGTGTTTTTTGAAGGAGATTATCTGTCTGCTGTAGAACGAATATTGAAAGAGAAAATTAATTTATAAAATAAATTGATATTTCCATTTGAAGGATAATTAGGAGGGGTGGATAACTACCTGGAACCCAGAAGAACGATAAAAAGACAATTCCAAATCACTGTCAAATCTTGTCAAGGCACTGAACGCTTAGTGGCCAAGTATTGAGAGCCTGAATTTAGCGCAAAGGCCCACATTACGGAGGGTAACGGGTTTAAGAATTTTGTGCATTTTTATGGTATAATGAGTAAGTAAAATATTTTTAGGCAGAAAATAAGGAAAGGCCTCCAGCAATTACCTGGCTGAAAGGCCTTTTATTTATACTAAAGACTTTTTATA
>NZ_JAJJPB010000058.1:0-6275 GCF_020908015.1 Clostridium aromativorans | reverse complement strand
GGTGAAGTGTATTTAAGGGAAAGCATTATGATACTGTTTATCAACCTAACTATAAATCTACTAAAAAATTGTCTTGACAAAGGGGTGCACTTTAATGAGATGTATTTAAATGATGAACAAAATGAAATAGTATTGAGACTAAATGGTGCTGAACCTTAACATGAGATGTATTTAAATAACAACTACCTTCATCTTCTAGCTTTAAATTTAATTGTTGAACCTTAACATGAGATGTATTTAAATGAGAGAATATTGTTAAATCTTTTGGATATATTGGAGCTGAACCTTAACATAAGATTAGTTTAAAAAATATTTTGGAATTATATTAAATTTTATGTCGTCGACCATGAATAGAGTAAAAATTACCGGAGGTCGACGATTTTTATGTTTGCAGTTAATTAGCCGCCTGAGATTAATTTCTAAAACTTTTGTAGAAATATTTCTGAATATTGCATTTTTCTAGATGCTGATGTATTCTATATTTGATGGGATTTTAGACTACCTATAAGGAATTGAAACTATCGCAATGGTGTAAACCCAAATAACTACAGCTTGGATTTTAGACTACCTATAAGGAATTGAAACTGATTTAGATTGGAGTGAAGAATAATGCAGATAAAAGATTTTAGACTACCTATAAGGAATTGAAACCAACAGTAATTCAAAAGGCTACAGAGGGCAGTACCTGATTTTAGACTACCTATAAGGAATTGAAACTTGGCAATGTGGCTGCCTTCTCTATCGGCCATTTAGATTTTAGACTACCTATAAGGAATTGAAACTTTATAATAGGTACAAAGTTGTATTTACCTATCTTGATTTTAGACTACCTATAAGGAATTGAAACTCTATATCCATAAGCTTGGATAAACTTCTAGCTGCAGATTTTAGACTACCTATAAGGAATTGAAACTTGTACTGCTCATATAGGCACAATTAAAATATTATTTGGATTTTAGACTACCTATAAGGAATTGAAACCGGCAGCACTAGCAATAACAGGCACACCTATATCAGATTTTAGACTACCTATAAGGAATTGAAACTTAAAAAGCCTAATAAAAATATTTACAGATGAGGGAGAGATTTTAGACTACCTATAAGGAATTGAAACTTGTTCTAGTTCTAAATTACATACGGAAAAGGCTACGATTTTAGACTACCTATAAGGAATTGAAACTAAAAAAATAAACCCTAGAATAGCTTTTAAACTATCCGATTTTAGACTACCTATAAGGAATTGAAACCCGTTTGAGGATTTGAAAGTCCTTTTAAAAAGCCCTGGATTTTAGACTACCTATAAGGAATTGAAACTTTTTTTATATAAAATTGGAATATTGAGAAGGAATAGATTTTAGACTACCTATAAGGAATTGAAACTGCTAAGTGTATGAGTAAAATAATATAGTAGTACAGATTTTAGACTACCTATAAGGAATTGAAACTTAGTTGGCTCTTTCTTTTTAATTCCATATGTACCTGATTTTAGACTACCTATAAGGAATTGAAACAAATAGATTCTGTAGTAAAACTAAAGAATGGTAATACGATTTTAGACTACCTATAAGGAATTGAAACCCGGGGAAGAGTTGCATGGACACTTTAGAAGGTCTGATTTTAGACTACCTATAAGGAATTGAAACAAAGAATGGAAAAAGGTTTAAACCAAAAACAGTTAGGGATTTTAGACTACCTATAAGGAATTGAAACCAGAACCTTGTATCGTCCTTAAATAGCCAGTCTATATGATTTTAGACTACCTATAAGGAATTGAAACATAGCTTGTATAATATCTTCTTGTTTAAGATTCAGATTTTAGACTACCTATAAGGAATTGAAACTAAGTTTTACGTAACGGATAAATAGATTGGATATAAGATTTTAGACTACCTATAAGGAATTGAAACGCCGATACAGGTTGATCTGTAGTCGAGCTAATCGGCTGATTTTAGACTACCTATAAGGAATTGAAACTATTTACCTGCATATCCAGGGAGTATACCGCTTAAGATTTTAGACTACCTATAAGGAATTGAAACCCGTGACTTTCTCTTTCAACTTTATTAGAATTATCAAAAGATTTTAGACTACCTATAAGGAATTGAAACTATGAAATTCAATGCTGATGTAATGCTTAGGGGTGAGATTTTAGACTACCTATAAGGAATTGAAACCATTCCAATCCATAATAACTAAATGATATATTCTGGATTTTAGACTACCTATAAGGAATTGAAACTAAAAAATGGATGGAAAGTATTCGGTGAAACCAACGGATTTTAGACTACCTATAAGGAATTGAAACTATGGATACAAATTATGTATTTGATATTACTCCAGATGATTTTAGACTACCTATAAGGAATTGAAACCCCTATGGATATACATTCCAGCCATTGGCACTAAAGATTTTAGACTACCTATAAGGAATTGAAACATGTCCTCTTTATCTTCTTTAGTAAATTCTTCTCCTTCGATTTTAGACTACCTATAAGGAATTGAAACAGTTATCTGTAGACGGTGGTAATATTCAATATGATAAGGATTTTAGACTACCTATAAGGAATTGAAACAGAAATTGTTTTGAGCTTAACCGTGATGGAATGTTAGATTTTAGACTACCTATAAGGAATTGAAACCACATTTCAATTTGGTTTTCTATAGAATCACCTTTGCCAGATTTTAGACTACCTATAAGGAATTGAAACACAGGCTTGCAATTCAAAACTGTGCCAAAAATTCTAGATTTTAGACTACCTATAAGGAATTGAAACTCTCAAAGAAATTGCAAGGATTGAGTGACAGAAGTTGATTTTAGACTACCTATAAGGAATTGAAACAAAGCCTTTTGACAATCCATGCATAATGCTTTTCCGTGATTTTAGACTACCTATAAGGAATTGAAACTTTATGTCAGAATCTTCATCTTCTTCAAATTCAACCGGATTTTAGACTACCTATAAGGAATTGAAACTTTGTTATATGCTAGGGCACTAGGATTAAGTTTTTATGATTTTAGACTACCTATAAGGAATTGAAACTCTGCCTCATGCGGGGGAATACACCCCATGGTTCAAAGATTTTAGACTACCTATAAGGAATTGAAACTTGCAAGACTGGTAGGCTCTAAAGATGGAATGGCATATGATTTTAGACTACCTATAAGGAATTGAAACTTTGAACTATGCTGTTTATGTCAATCAATATCCATATGATTTTAGACTACCTATAAGGAATTGAAACTTAGCCAACTTTTACCTAAATTCGGAAGTTCAACGCGATTTTAGACTACCTATAAGGAATTGAAACTAAGTTGTCAGTTGTCTTTGCTAAGAAATTGGCAATGATTTTAGACTACCTATAAGGAATTGAAACCAGTACTTTGCCTTAGTTTCAAGTGTTTCTCTATTCTGGATTTTAGACTACCTATAAGGAATTGAAACAGATACAATATTTTGTTCTGGTCAGATTTCTTCCTATTGATTTTAGACTACCTATAAGGAATTGAAACTAAGTTACGATCCATTTGTCGTAGTACTCAGATAGGATTTTAGACTACCTATAAGGAATTGAAACTTAAATCTGCATCATAAATAATTAAATCTGCCAGTAGATTTTAGACTACCTATAAGGAATTGAAACATAACATAAAAAAATTTAGTTTTCTACAAGGCAGGAAGATTTTAGACTACCTATAAGGAATTGAAACACGGTTATACAGTTTATACAACTGACGAACTAACAAGATTTTAGACTACCTATAAGGAATTGAAACTTCCAATTTTTCAGGGTATAACTATCCGCAATGTTAGATTTTAGACTACCTATAAGGAATTGAAACCTGGGAATCTCAAGTGAAATTGATGATGATGGAAATAAGATTTTAGACTACCTATAAGGAATTGAAACTTATATTACGATTTGCTAATTAGGGCAGACGATGAGATTTTAGACTACCTATAAGGAATTGAAACTTTTAAAGGAGGAATAGAGATATAGAGATAAAAGAAGATTTTAGACTACCTATAAGGAATTGAAACTGCCTAAGAAAAGATTGCAGGAACATATACAGACAGAGATTTTAGACTACCTATAAGGAATTGAAACCAGACAAACGGAAAGATAAAATAAAAGCACGTATGAACGATTTTAGACTACCTATAAGGAATTGAAACCTTCTTTTAGTATTGTTGTCGGTATAACCGCAGATGCGATTTTAGACTACCTATAAGGAATTGAAACATTGACTTATCTTGCTCCTGGAACGCCCCGACTTTAGATTTTAGACTACCTATAAGGAATTGAAACCAGTGTCAGAGGGTGCCACTTTTAACGGGAATATAAGATTTTAGACTACCTATAAGGAATTGAAACTTATCTGGATCAGGATTAGGAATAAATGCTTCAGGATTTTAGACTACCTATAAGGAATTGAAACTAAGTTTATTAAGGATATAAATGAGGAGTATTTTAGATTTTAGACTACCTATAAGGAATTGAAACTGTATATCAGTTCAAATTCCAGTATGGAGAAGACTGGGATTTTAGACTACCTATAAGGAATTGAAACAAGTCTGTGCCTTATCCTGTGCTGCCCTTAATTTATGATTTTAGACTACCTATAAGGAATTGAAACCACACCAAGCGGCAACAGATAGAAAGAATAAGTTAGATTTTAGACTACCTATAAGGAATTGAAACTATTTCAGCCTATATTTCTCTTGCAGGTCTCTTAAAGATTTTAGACTACCTATAAGGAATTGAAACTTTCTATATATATCACCAATAATTTCACAGCTTGCGGGATTTTAGACTACCTATAAGGAATTGAAACAACCATGCGAAAACAGCATTTACCTTTTCTCTAAAGATTTTAGACTACCTATAAGGAATTGAAACAAATCTCTCATTAAGGATTTAAATTTACAAAGTTTGATTTTAGACTACCTATAAGGAATTGAAACCCTTTTGCAATGCAATTTCAAAGAAGAGGACACATGATTTTAGACTACCTATAAGGAATTGAAACTAGATATAGACTGGCTATTCAAGGACGATACAAGGTGATTTTAGACTACCTATAAGGAATTGAAACTACCTTTATTTATTTTTCCCATTACAGTAAAGTTTGATTTTAGACTACCTATAAGGAATTGAAACTAATGTCACTTACCGTAACTTCTGGCTTATAATATGGGATTTTAGACTACCTATAAGGAATTGAAACTTGCAAGGGAATTCATAATTTTAAATATGATAGAGGATTTTAGACTACCTATAAGGAATTGAAACTTAGGAGGGCATATACACCATTTATTTATATCGTTGGATTTTAGACTACCTATAAGGAATTGAAACTATTCTTATTCGGGTATCTAAAGTATAAGAAAATAGGATTTTAGACTACCTATAAGGAATTGAAACTAAATATCATGGTGCTTTGTCATGCCGTGTATATAAGATTTTAGACTACCTATAAGGAATTGAAACAATTCAAGTAAGTTCCTCCCTTCTGGTAAAATAAAAGGATTTTAGACTACCTATAAGGAATTGAAACCTGAGAGGAGGGCTTGACATGGCAAGACCAAGGCAGCGATTTTAGACTACCTATAGGGAATTGAAACTACTTGCTGTAGAATTTGCTGTGTCTATATTGCCTGGATTTTAGACTACCTATAAGGAATTGAAACTGTTTTGGTTCTCCATATAGGCGTTTCATGGAGGCTGATTTTAGACTACCTATAAGGAATTGAAACACAGAAAAATCTTATATAGATACAGGTCTGGAACCTAGATTTTAGACTACCTATAAGGAATTGAAACATACTTACTGCAGGAGTTGATGTCCAGGATGACAGGATTTTAGACTACCTATAAGGAATTGAAACTAGATAGTAATATACCTGATGCCAAAATACCTGTTGTGATTTTAGACTACCTATAAGGAATTGAAACTATTTTCCTAAATTTGTAAGTGCTATTTTTAACATTGATTTTAGACTACCTATAAGGAATTGAAACTCATATATTGAGGGAATGAGTATTTTTGTAGTCATTATTACATTGCTTTTTTACAACTGTGAACTACCACCACTTATAGAAGTGGATGGCTTCTTAGTCAATATTCCTAATGGAACAAGTTTACCTAAGCTCTAAAGGTCGAACCAACCTCAGTGTATTACTAAAATTATATGGCTAATTTCAGCAGATTTTTGCTGGCGTTTATATCCCTGTCATGGTGTGTGCTGCATTTAGGACAGGTCCATTCCCTGAGT
>NZ_JAJJPB010000057.1:0-6313 GCF_020908015.1 Clostridium aromativorans | reverse complement strand
TGATATATATGCTGTAACAAGGTTGTTCACCCCCAGGTCGATACCCATGTAAATACCATTGTTCTCTTTTAATTTGACATCCTGTTTCTCTACTATGATATTTAAACTATATTTTTTGTTATTTGGCAGGGGTATGATTTCCACTATCTTTGGTGTACCTGAAATTTCTTTGCCGGCAGGCATTTTTAAAAACAGATACCTGTCTGTAATGCTGTACTTTTCTTTCAGGTATATTCTCAGTTTTTTAGGCAGTGACAGCCTTAAAGTTCCGTCCTGCAGTACAAAACCATTATTGAGGTACCTCACGTTGAAGTTTGCATGTTTATACCCCGGAGGTTTCGGATTTTCTATACTTCCTGTTTTCTTCAGTGCGTAGAAGGACTTCCAGCTGTCACCCAGCTGTTTCAATACTTCCTGTGCCGTCTGAGAAGGGAGGCTTTTATACCAAAAATGATCCTTTAAAGCTTTTCTCTGCTTGTACCAACTTGGATATTCCAGACCACTTTCTTTAGTCCAGTTTGTTCTCTCATAGTTTGCCACATTCCACAGTTTTGAGGCCGCATATGTTAAACATCCAATGATTATTTTTTCTTTTTTAGTTGGATTTAATATGAAGTTAACTACTCTTTTTATTTTGCTTACCCCCTTTCTTTTTGAAGTTCAATATATTTTCTTACAGCTTCTTCTGATATAGAACCTACTGTTTCTATATAAAAAGAACTGTTCCATAAATGCCCTTTATATAATTGTTTCTGCAGCTCAGGATATTTTATAAAAAGTTTTCTGGCACTTATGCCCTTTAACATTTTAACTATATATGAAGGCTCTATTTTAGGAGGTGCTGTTGCAAATATATGAACATGATCTTCCATGACTTCCATTGTTTGAATTGCAAATCCCTTTTCTTCTGCTATCTTTTTAAACAATGTTTTTAAGTATTCATCAACTCCATTTTTTAATATTTTCTTTCGATATTTTACACTCCAAACAATATGATAATTTACATTGTATACACAGGTTCTTGCATGTATTATATTATTTTTACTCATACATATAGTATATTATATATTACTCTATAATCCAAAAGAATAAAGGCTTTCAACATATACATATAGTAACTTTGATAGCAGCCTTTCATCTCCCCTTTGAAAATGGGAGGATTCTCGGCTATTTTCCTAAATCCAATCATTTCCTTAGCTTTTGAAAATGTAAGTTGCCTTGATGTTATGTTTGCTTGTTCATAAACAATCTTTAATATTGATTCTACATCCTCAGTATCCATTACTATAAAATCATCTGGATAATACATTGTATGTATATCTTCTTTTAATAAAAGTCTACAAAAGCCATGAAAAGTTGATATTAATCCCGTATCATTATCACCTATCACTGTTCTTATACGTTTTTTCATCTCCTGTGCAGCTTTATTTGTAAAAGTTACACATAAAATATTAGCAGTAGAAATACCTAATTCATTTACTAAATAAACGTATCTGCTTGTTAATGCTTTAGTCTTTCCACTCCCAGCTCCTGCTATTACACGTATATATCCTTCTGTTGTTGTAACAGCTTCTTTCTGTGCCTCATTAAGTCCTTTAAGAATATTTATGCTCATATAAGATCCCCACCCGACATAATATATACATTAGCTATATAATTAATTATTTTAATCTATTTATGATAATATTATAAGATTTTTGTTGACAATTTAATTCCCATGAAATAAATATGTTCCTTTTTATTAACATAGGCTTTATAAGACTAGGAATTTAACATTTATATAGGTACTTTAACGATATAAATTTTTCTACTGTATAATTTTAAAATTCTATGATATAATATTAGTAATAAGAGGGTGGATTATGAATTTAGTCTGCTTTATAATTGTATATGGTATTATAAATAATAGATAGGACTTTGGAGGACTATCTATTATTCTTTTTGGAATTATTTATGTTTACTTTGGTATCAGATGATATTTCATCAGGTCTCAAAGTAATTTTATTTTCGATTTTAATATCTGACTTTTTATTAGATAATGCCACTATACAAATAGCAGTTATTGAAAATAAACTGAAGAATAATATTAAATATCCTTCTGCCATAAACGCATCACCTCTTCTTCATACGCAGACATTATCAATCATAATCCACCCACAAATAAAGAAGAGGCAACCTTATACAATTTTCTTATTACATGTTAAATTATATCATACTCTGAAACTCTATTAAAGCCAGAAAAACAGAACAGCTGGCAGGATATGTATTATTCCTGCCAGCTTTCTATTTGAGTAATAAAATTTTATCTTGAACTGCCTGTTTAAGTACTGAGGCAAGTTTTTGATTGTCAACTTTTGAAATCTTGGAAACAGCATCGTTCACTGCATTTTGAAAGTCGGAATCATTTTTATTGGTGTCAGCTGAAAAAGACTGTACTTTCTGAACCGATCCTGCCGCTTCTTTTTCTTTCTCAAGAATATCGGCCTGTTCCTGTTTTTGCTGCTGTTCTTTCTGCTTCTGCAATTCCTGCTGCTCCCTCAGAAGCTCTTTCTGATTGTTTAGTTTCTCTGCCTCAGAATTGTTTCTTTCTATTTCCAGCTGCTGCTGTTTTTCCTGATCTTTTTTTACATTTTCCCATTTGTCCCTGCTTGGTCTAAGCTGGGCAGTCCTTTTGTCAAGTCTGTCTTTATATAAATTTGCCTTATCAATATCAATAATCTGTCCTATCAGGTAATTTATACTATCTCGCAGGCTATCTATAGCTTGTATGCTATCAACACTTGTATAAGACTGAGATTCATATTTCTCAAGTAACTTTTCAACTTCCTTTTCCCTTTGAGGTTCAGATTCCCTGTAAGCAGCTTCCTTTTGTGCCCTGGCTGCAGCTTCGGCCTTTCTCTTTTCCTCTTCTATTTCATCAAGTATTGGCTTTGAAAACATATCCTGTAGTCCGCTGTTATAATCAACCTTTTCACCTGTTTGCGGATTTATATATTTATAAACCACCGTATCAGGCTTTTTAAATTCTATAGGTTTCAAATTCTGGTGAATCTTATCCATGTAATCTTTCCATATATGTCCGGGATACACGGCTCCATATAAATTGCTTATTTCCTCCGGCATGTCCGCCCCTACCCAAACAACAGTCGTATAATATTTCGTGTATCCGCAGAACCATCCATCCTTGTTGCTCGAAGTCGTTCCTGTCTTGCCTGCTGCTATCTGTCCGTTTGCAAGGGCAAGCTTATGGCCGGTAGCGTAATCTTCAGTAAGTACCCCCTTCAAAATATCCGTCATCATATAGGCGGATTCTCTGGTATATACTTTCTTCCTGTCAAGGTTTTCCTGATCTTTTACAATAATAGATCCATCCTGATATGTCATTTTTCTTACACAAGTAGTTTCCGCATATCCCCCACCATGTTCAAGTGTGGAATAAGCCCCTGCCATCTCCACCGGAGAAGTACCTTTTGTAAAACCACCTATTGCTGCTATTGAATTATAATCTTCCTTGTAGATTCCAGTGAAGTGCATATTTAGAAGATACGGCATTAATTTATTAGGACCAAGCCTTGTCATCAATATATACGGTATTGTATTCAATGACATTTCAGTTGCATACCTTAAAGTTACGCTTCCAAAATAAGTTCTTTCATCATTCTGTGGTCCGCCTGGAATATATTGATCAACAACCCTTGACAGGGGATGATATTTGTTGTCGAAAGCCGGCGTGTACACAAGTACCGGTTTTATTGCCGACCCTGGCTGCCTATAAGAAAGAAACGCCCTGTTGAACTCGTCATCTGTTCCTCTTCCCCCAACTATGGCGGCCACATACCCTGTAGCATTGTCAATACTTACGGCAGCTCCCTGTACATTATATTTATTTGTCTTCGAGTCTTTTCCTGTAAATCCTGAAAGCCCCGAATCCACACTATTCTGCAGCTGTTTCTGTTTTGACATGTCTATGGATGTGTAAATAGAATAACCTCCTGCCCTGACACGTTTGTCATAATCAGAATATGTGTAGCTGTATTTTTTCTGATACTTGGTCTTATCTACGTCGCTTTTAAATTCATATTTGAATTTAAATCCATCATATTTCATAAGATCTTTTACTGCATTGTCTATTGCAAAAGAAGTTACATAATTGTCCTTTGGCAGTTCTGGCTGTGATAGTTTTAATACAATCTCCTCTTTTACTGCACTGTCATATTTAACCTTATTTATATATTTCTCATCAAGCATTGCCTTTAAAATCAAATTTCTTCTTTTCAGTGTATTGGTTTTATTGGTTATGGGATCATATAGAGATGGATTATTGGGAATTGCAGCTAGAAAAGCTGTTTCAGACAAGGTTAAATCTTTGATGTCTTTCTGGAAATATCCCTTTGCAGCTGTCTCCACACCATAATTGCCCCTGCCAAAATATACGTTGTTCAAGTAGAATTCCAGTATCTTGTCTTTCGAATATTTGTGTTCAACATCCATTGCAAGCAAGGCTTCTTCTATTTTTCTATCCAAAGTTTTTTTATTTGATAAGAATACGTTTTTGACAAGCTGCTGGGTTATGGTGCTGCCGCCCTGTACGGCTTCCCCTTTATTTCTAAATATCTGTACAAGTGCTCTTGTCGTTCCCTTTATACTTATTGCACCATGTTTTCTAAAATCTTTATCTTCTATAGCTACAAAAGCATTTTGAATATTAGACGGAATGTTTTCAAGTGAAGTATAAGTATAATTTTGTGAAATGAGTTTGCTTATAACTTTATTATCCTTATCATAAATTGTGGTATACCCTTTTCTTTCAAAAGTGGAATCAATAACAAGTTGCTTTTTCTGATTTACATCAGCAATAATGGAATCTATTTCACCCTTATGGGTGCCATATGTAATTCCTGCACCTGCAGCCATCAATCCAAATATCACTGCAGATACAATAATTACTCTTTTATGTTTCACATAGATTACCTCCTTGACATTTAATTATGATTACTTGATTTATGAAATATTATTTCTTCAGTTTGTAAGGTTCTAGGTATGAATTCCAGTCTGTTGCAGCAGGCAAGGGCATATTTGAAAAACAGATAAGCTTTTCTGAATTGAAGGGTTTTGTAATAACATAAGCCTATATTATAGATAAAATATGAATAGTAGCTGTCGTAGCCATTGTAGCCAAGTTGCAACAGTTTTCTAAACCCTTTAAGTGCTATATCAAAACGACTGAGCCTGGCATAAGAAAAATACATAAAATACATTTCATCAAGACAATTCGTTGAATCACCATCAATATTCTGCAGAATTGATATAACTTCAGAATACTTTCCTCCATCAAATAGTTCCTTTATCTTTTTAAAATTAAGATCCACTACTACTAACACCCCTATCAACTTTTTCTCCAATCATCCCATTATATGGAAAAATATTCATTTCCCTTAAGGATCATTATTTTATTTTTACTTTCTAAATCTGGAATTTTGTATTTGATAAATTCGAGAATTTCCTTTTTGGTTCCTATGATTGATATGGCTTGAGATTTGAAATTCGGATTATTTAGACATCCTGAAGAGAGTATTTTCAAATAGTACTCTATGGAATTGAGATTTTTAACATTAATAGTTACTGTGTCCATAGCTTTTAGAAAATCTATGCTGATACTGCTTTTATCAGTGAACTTCTGTACATATATAACAAGTTTGCATATTAACTTTTCTATTTTCCTTTTGTCTTTTTCATTTTTATAGCATATGGCCATAATGATGTTTCGCATCTAAGCACCCCCAGTATCAGGCCAGTATTTATTTCATATTAAATACTACTACAGCATAAGGTACTTAAACTTTATTCATTATTGTAAAATTTTTATGGTCAAAAGTGGTTGAAAATTTAGTTGTTTTTTACATATGTTTTTGTTTTGATTATTTTTTTACAAAACAAGCACCCTAAATGACGGGTGCTTGTTTTACAATATAAAACTTGATAGGAGATCTAGTTTAAATATCTTATGGTGGTTGCATTTAAGTTTATCGTGCCCTGCAACCACAGACACTAATTTACACTCACGGATTATTTTAAAAGGAGACAATTTATCTATCTAAACTAAGGTTATTTCCTTAGAACATTTATAATTTTTTTATTGCGCATCTGTAGGGTCTACTTAGAATATCTAGAAACACAAATCCCTTAGAATCCAATTCCTTCATCATAATATTCATCTCCTCGTATAATAAGTTTATAGTCAGTTAAATGACTGCTATAAACTTATTTATTTTTTATATTTTAGTATAGATGAGAAAGCATCTGTGCTTTTCTG
>NZ_JAJJPB010000056.1:0-7227 GCF_020908015.1 Clostridium aromativorans | reverse complement strand
TGAGGACTTAAAAGTTAAAAATATGCAGCAGAATCACAGGCTGGCAAAGGCAATAAGCGAAGCAAGCTGGAGTGAATTCAGAAGAATGCTGGAATACAAAGCCGAGTGGTACGGCAGAAAAATAATAGTAGCACCCGGTAATTATGCAAGTAGTCAATTATGTTCAGTTTGTGGATATAAGAATAGAGAGGTGAAAAATCTGGCACTCAGGGAATGGATTTGCCCTAAATGCGGCACACACCATGACAGGGATATAAACGCCAGTAAAAATCTGCTGAAATTAGCCATATAATTTTGGTAATACGCTGAGGTTGGTTCGACCTTTAGAGCTTAGGTAAACTTGTTCCGTTAGGAATATTGGCTAAGAAGCCATCCACTTCTATAAGTGGTGGTAGTTCACTAATGATTATGATGATTATGGACAAGAATATGAGTTTATTGAAGGTGAAAATTTAAATAACATAGCAAAACCTGAATGTGACTGTGGAGAATATGAGATAAGTGATACATTTACTGTAAGAGGACATAAGATTAACAGTAATTGTGATACGTGGGGTACAGATTGTGGAGCTAAGGCTGAATCACTATATGTATTTTATTTACCTGAAAAAGGCAAGTATATATTTGTCAAAGAATGGTATTGGGAAATGTAACTGGTAAAAGTTATATATACAACGAAAAGATAAACCTAGAGATTTAACCCTTTTTTAAGTTTTATATGGCAAAAATCATAGAAAAGGTAGCTATTCATATGCTCCTTTTCTGTGATATACTTTATATGTAGTAGATAATTCCCTCTCATTAAAATACGTGGGAAGTCATTGGTTTTAACTAATGAGGGGGTGATCGAATGTGAATTATATAGATAAGATAATCCTGTCTATAACAATAGTGATAGGCTTATTTATAATATGTAATGGCAAACGATCAATCGAAGTGGATGTACAGATTGGTAATTTCCATATAAAAATAAATACTACAGATAAAAGAAAATAGACAGCTGCCACTGTCTATCTACTTAAATTAATTATCTACTATTTCTAAAAGTCAATGACTTCCTTATTCTTATTTATATTTATTATATCAAAAAATAAAAGAAATAAACATGGAGATGAAAAAATATGTTAAAATTTCTTATTATATTAAATATAATTATATGGTTTATAGTTATGATTATACTTATTGGCAAAGACTACAAATTGGATTATAAAAATTTCCACCTAAAAATTATAGTGAAGAGGTGAGTAGGATGCTTAAAACTTTCTATGACCCGGCAGTAGAGCAAAAAGGAATTGAAAAAGGACGCAAAGAAGGATTATTACAAGGATTGGAAAAATTGCTTGGGATTAAATTTTCTGATACGTCTTATATGTCCAGAATAAAAAAAATAGAAGATGAAGATACTTTAAATTTTTTATTTGAGGATGTGATTAAGAGTAACTCCATTGAAGAATTTAAAGAAAAATTGAAACAGAGAAAATTAAACTAGAAAATAAGATCTGCTTGTAATGGCAGGTCTTATTTTTTTAAAATTTTTTTCAAAAAAGTACCGAGAAAAATACCAAGAAATTACCCAAAGAATATATAAATTATGAAGCATAATTTATATGCCTTATATATGCTATTCTGTATAAGAACATAAAAGCTTATATAAGGAGTGGTAGAATTTTGGAAATATCAAATATTAGAATATCAAAATCGGGTTCTCTTTTAAAGGACAATCCCAATAACAGAATACTTGCTTATGTGGCAGTTACTCTGGACAATAGTATAAGACTAGATGATATAAGGATTGTTAATGGAGACAATGGGATTTTCCTTGGATTTCCAACCAGGCTAAGGAAAAATGGTTCAAGAAAAAATGTTGTATATCCTATTTCAAGGGAGGCAAGAGCAGCTATAACCAATGCTGTAATGTCAAAGTATAGGGGAGAAGATGTATCTGTAACAAGCCTAACTAAATAGGAAGTATATTTATGGGGCTTTCTTATAAAAGTCCCATAAATTTTTGTATACATAAACCGGTTTTGGCTTGTTTTGGTTAGATTTAAAACAGCAAGGCTGGTATAATATATGTATACGGATATTATGTTAAAGAGAAAAATATCTGTAGGAAGGTAAACATATCATGAAAACAGAATTATCGAAGAAGAATCAAGTCATTCTTGACAAGGCAATTCAAAGGACACACCTGTATTTGCAATCACATGGTACTACTAATTTTGAACAGTTCTATTTGAATTTTATAAGAGGGTTTTCAGGTTTGGTATTGATTGGAGATAAGAAATTTAAAGAAATTATAAATGAGCCGGATGATATTGAAATGGCAGATAATGCCCTTCAATATATACAAAACCTTAAAGAGGATCATCCAATTTATAATTATTTCAGGCAGTATATATCTTTTCCTAGTTTTATGCAGGAGGATATAATGCTAAATTCAATTCATATAATTTCAGAACTTTCAAAAAGAGAAAATATATTTTAAGAAGGAGGACATGTATGTATAAGATAGGATTGGATCTGGGATATAAATATACAAAGGGTGTAGCCGACAACGGAAAGAAAGTATGCTTTCCCTCGGTTATAGCTCAGGATAAATCTGCAGAAGTAGATGATGATATCAGAAAATTTTTTTCGAATCAGACTGGGAATAGTGGTATTGAAAATAACCTCTATATAACTATTTCAAATGGTAAGTACAAGGAGAAATTCAAAGTTGGTAATGCTGCAATAAATGAAAGAAATGTCAGATCAACTTTTCTGGATAATAAATGTAATAGTATAGAAAATAAAATATGTCTGGCAGCAGCATCTTCCATATTACTTCCTGAAAAAGAAGGAGATATATTTCTGGTATCAGGATTGCCAATTTCAAGCTTCAGCCAACAAAAAGACATATTTAAAAATATGCTTTTGAATTACGACCTGACCGTTGAAGTACCTAAATATAATATAAAAAAACATATAAAATTTCAACGAGTTGAACTTGTACCACAAGGCCTTGCAGCTATCTATGCAGCCGTATGGGAGAATATAAAAAAGTATTCCATTCCAGGAAGCTATATTGGGCTTATAGACTGGGGAGGAAAAACTGTAGATTATGCTGTCTTCAGAATAGATGATAATGGATTTCCACAATATGTACCTGAATTTTCAGGTACTATTGATGGGGGAATGTTTCAGATAGAAAATGATGTTAGTACTCTATTTAAAGAAAAATATGGTACTGAACTTATATACAGCAGCTTGCTTAGATTAATTGAAACCGGAAAGATATATTTTAACAGGCAGCAGCTTGATTTTTCCAGGGATATTGAAGATATCAAGAAAGACAGAGCAGAGAAGGTACTTAATGAAATTACTAAAAAGTGGACTGATATAATTGCATATTTCAATACTGTTTTTGCATCTGGTGGCGGCAGTATAGACATGTATGACTATTTGAAAGCTGTTTCCGAAGTATTAAAATTGGAGCTGGCCAAGGATTCTCAGATGGGAAATGCACTTGGATACCATAAAATTGCAGAGCTTGCTGAGGTCAAATCCAAAGCTGGACATTAATATGAATTGTAACGGCTGTAATTGCATGTAATCACAGCCGTTATTAATATACTTGAAATGAAAAATGTAACAAAATGATGTAACATATCTGTAATACCGGGATTTAAAGGATTCTACAGAGTTTAATTGATGAAAATGTAACGATATAAGTAAATTGTCTATAGTATTATGTAACAAAAAATATAAATTGGGTATCTGAACTTTGTATAATAAAGATTTTACTATGTAACATTTTCAGAAAAAAGGGGAGTTGGTGATGGATACAGGTGATGTTCTGATTAGTTTTAGAATAAAAAAAAGTCACGAGGATGATGAAATTAGAAAACTGTTTTCAGAATGTAAAACAAATAAAGAAAGAGCAGATTTAACTAAAAGTGCACTTAATTTCTATGTGCAAAATAAAGATAAAATTAATGATTTGAATGATATGAAGCAGGATATAAAAGAAATTCTTTCAGAAATAGATGAGTTAAAATCTTCAGGTATTGAAATAAAAATAAAAAACAATAATGATAAATCCAATTTAGATAATAAGGATAAAGAGTCCGAAGATGCCAGGGACAAGTGGTCAAGTGCGGTTGAAGACATGTTTAAGTTCTAATTTTACAGGGGGAGATATGAGTTATGAGCAAAGAGGAAAGGATTGAATATATAGATACTTTTTTTGAGTTAAATAGTGATGTTGAGACCAGGGAAATGATAGATATGATTAAATCACTGGAACGATTCAGAATGTTTTTATATAAAAATGCTGCTGAGCACGTGAAATTAGTGAGTTCTTTAACATTAAGTCCGGAATATGAAAAGAAATTTAGAGATGCTTTGAAAAATAACTGGACTTCAGAATATGATGGTATTCGTATAAAAATATATGTACCTGAAGTACCGCCAACTATATATATAAAGACCAGGAATGAGGCAGTAGGCTATTTTATGGAATTATGGAAAGCTAAAACCAGAAATGTTTTAAAAGGGTATGACATTCATTTTGAAAAGGTGTTTGTTTGGCTCAAATGCTATAACCCTGTAAGTTCTTACGATGTTGATAACAAATTTATAAAGCCTTTTTTGGATGGTATAAGACAGTCAGGAATTATAAAAGATGATAATTTTAAGATTGTAAAGTATGGAATGGAAGGATTACTTGACAGGGAAAATCCACATATGGAGCTGTATATATTTGGAGATGACAGTATTCCCGAGTTTATAAAAAAGGGTATTTTTTGATCCAAAAAAGGTATACAGAAATCACTTGAAAATCACTACCTAGGAATGCGGGTTTGCGGGCTCAAAAAGGTGTACAGAAATGACCTAAAAATTGCTAAGTGAAATATGTATATACAAAAAACACATGTAGCCGTTGAATTTACTGGTTTTCAAAAAACAAAAGTAGAGTGCTTTACGGCACTCAATTGATTTTTATCACCATCTTAAATTCAAGGCATTTTCAATATATAAAACAAAGCCAGATAAGGCAGAAAATAATGGAAAAAAATATATCATTTTTTATAAAAAACATGAAATGAATGAAAGGGAACTGGTTATGATTAGGATTCAAAAGCGGGATGAATATCTGCTTAAAAAGATAGGAGAATATGGAATTCTAAACAATAGAACAATAGATAAAATATATGGTGGTGCAGTTCAGTATCCTGTACGAAGGAGAAAAAAGCTGGCTGATGAAAAGTATATAGTTAAGAACAATAAATACTGTAGTCTTGGTGCAAACGGTAGAAGGTACCTTGAAGAAGAACTGGGAATGGAAAATATAAGAGAAGTAGCATCAGGAAAGTATATAAGAACACGTATCGGGAAGGTAGCTGAAATACTGATGGCTATTGAAAAGATGTATTATACATATCCCAGCTGGAAACTGAAGAATAGGGATATTGTAAGTGAGAGAAAGGACAAATACTACGGGGAAATAATAAGCAAAACAAGTGGTAAGTCCTATTTCATATATAACCTTGGAAAAATAGATAGTACAAAATATGTAAGCAGAGCTATAAGTTTGAAAAAAAGATATATACAGGAGGTAAGACAGGAAATAATGAACAAAGCCTCCAATGGGAAAATGGAACGTGTAATACTGCTGGCCGAAGATAAGACGGTAATGGCTCTATATAACGAAAGTTTGATGTCTTTGAATGTAAAGGAACAGCTTATAATTCCATGGCAGGAAGCAGGCTTCAATCTGATTGGAAAGATTGGGAGTGAAAACATAGAGGAGAAGGTTGTAAGATATCTCTATAAGGATTACGACGATCCTGATTGGGCCTATGCAGATTATACAACCAGTGATGGACAGGTTGTTGTACTGGTAACCAATGATGGAGAAAAAATAGTTAAGGTAAAGCAGAGTGAGATAATAAACCGCTACAATAGGACAAATAAGTTTAAGCTGATTGTTGTATGCCTTGAGAGCCAGTACGTAAAGTTTGAGAAGGAGTTCAAGGAGTTTAGTAATGTAAGGATAAGGACAGTACCGGACGGTATACTGTAGGGTTTTACTTATGCAACATGCATTAACCGTAAATTTTAAAAAATATAGGGAGGAACTGAAAATGTCAAAACGATATGGTTCAGTAAACAGTTATGAAAAAAAGTTTGTTACGAACCGAAAATTAAAAATCAACCTACTATTATAGTGGCATATATTTACGTGAATATTTTATATAATGATAAGTTTAACTAATCAAATTTATAAATTATATAAACTAATAATATTTTGAAGGAAATTTAAAACAAATATAGAATAATATACTTATGTTTCTATATATAAGAAAAATAAGGGGGTATGAAAAATGACAAGACATAAATTAAAAAAAGCATTATCGCTTTTACTTTTAACTACTGTTTTTTCGGTTACAACATTTAGTTCAGTTTCGGCTAGTAGTATAGTTAATTCAGAATCGGCAAAATTTGTACCTATGTTAGGTGGAGGTCCAAGCCCAAGTGCCGCATGGACTTACAGAACTTCCTATTATCATACTTTTACACATAATCAACTAAGAACATTAAATAACAAGTATCAATCTACAATAAGGTCGTCTACTTATGTTGCTGGACAATATGCATATAATGTCTCAGTTGTAGCTCTTGGTTTTATGGGTAAATCTGGTGCAGTTGCCGCTAGCTATATAAGTCTTTTTGGGCAAACCTATTTTTCTAAAATTCAAAGTAGTGCAAATGTAATAGCATCAGCTTATGGTAAGGGCGGAAGTGTTAGATTAAAAGTTATAGAGTATTACAGACCCGCTAGTGGTGAAAAAATGATAATTTTTGCATAAATTAAGGAGTTTATTAATGGATAAAACTAATAGAACAAATAGAACAAAAAGAATTATCGAACAAGTAGCATTTTCTTTTATTCCTTTTTTAGTGATTTTATATAAAGCTTATAATTTTGAGATAACTAAAAGTTCAATTATTTTCATTTTTACTTATATAATTTTAGTTATTCTCTTTATAATTTTTTATAATTCAATAAAGCGGTAGTTATTCTCTTTATAATCTATGGAAATCTTCTTAATTGAACAAAACTGAAAAACGCAATCTCCTTCTATAAGGGAAGGCTTAGGAGGGGTTAGTTTTTCCTACTCAGAAGGAGTAGACTGGTTCTCAATGTATTGTTCGATAATATCAATGGTGGCACCACCTGTA
>NZ_JAJJPB010000055.1:0-7751 GCF_020908015.1 Clostridium aromativorans | reverse complement strand
ACTGCTGAAACTGCCTGTCCGCAAAGGACTGCCACATATAAAAAGCATCGGATAAGCGGGCAGTTTTAAGTGGATAGTTATTAGTACTTCTCCTATTCCCATTGCCTGCCGTGAGCTTTCCGCTATCGGCCAGTAAAAGTGGGTGAATTTTAAAATCCCAGGACGTTTCAAAAGAATCCCAGTCATTCTTTGAAATTTCTATATTGTTTCTGGTTAATTCCATAATGTCTCTTTTGATGTCACTATTGTCATGTAAAATCAATGGTATTTTCTTAATATCTCCAACCTGAAAATTAATTGTAGGTGCTATTATCTTTAAAACCTCATAGGTAATTTTCGAATTCATCAATGCCAAGACATATTCAAGAAAAGTTTCTTTAGGAAATATTGAGGAGCCTCCTACATCAAACAAAAAACCTTGCTGACTTAATCTTGCTGCAAAATTAAAAGTACTAACTAGAGACCAGGTTACTCCCTTTTTAAAATAAAAATCTTCATTTCTTATTACTGATGATTTATAGTTTTTAATTTCATATCCATTGTGCTTCCAGTTGACGACAAATTCATTATTACCATACCACTTTCTAAAATCTCCTCCCTTATTATATGGGAACCACTTCTTCGAACTCTTTTCTGCAGTACTTGCATTTTTATATCTTATACCCATAGAATCTCTGTTTACCTCAAACCATAACCTTGTAAATCTGTTATTGTCTGCTGTTGCCATTCCCTGTTTTGGCTCTGCAATATTACCCAAAGGTGCTGTATTCTCAAACAACCTTTTCATATTATCACTAATCCAATACGCTATTGGACAACCGGGTAAACATTTGAATACACTTTCACTGCAATCATATATTCCAAAACCACTTTTTATAATACTTATCGTTTTTACTTCTTTTTTCCTGGATGACATATTCACTAATCTAATGTATCTACCTTTATATTTGCTGTTGGCAAACTTTCTCTGAACAAAAGCAGTAGATTGTACAACCTCCCCGGCTATTTCATCAAATGTTCTAGCACCTAAATGCAGCATGTTTATTGTAACTTCATTATCCAGCATCTTTTCTCTCAATTTATAATAGGATGATAGAAACATCCACGAATGCTGACTGATCACGGCATATATACAATTATCACCTGAAAATGAACTCAATTTTTCCATAAATACAGAGAACAAATCATATTTTGAATCATTGAATTTGTCTTCCAGGTATATTTTTAGATTGCTATTCATACCTTTTCTTCCTAAATAGGGCGGATTAGTAGCACAGATTTCATATTTCCTGCCCATTATCTCAGCCTGCTTCACCAACGCTCCCATCCTGTCTAAAAGTATGCTTTTATAATCTGCAAACATCAGATTATCTTCCCCGGCTATCTCCTCAAGTCTCTGCTCTAATAATTCAAAATCAACCTTTTCAACTTCAATTATGGAACCATACTCCCCGGCATCTTTAAAGGTTTCAATTAAATACTTAACATCCTCCTTCAACTGTACACTGTGTCCTGTTGATTGTGAATTGCAGAAGTACTCCACTGCTTCTCTGCCAGTTCCATCTAAAAACTCATTACTTTCCTGTATAGAGCACAGATTGAGTTCCAGTCCATTTTTCTCTATATCCCTAAACAGCCTCCTGTTGTATTGTCTTGCCTTCATTATAAGTGCAAATGAAGCCAGCTGTACTGCCCTCTCGTCTATATCCAGCCCGTACAGATTGTTTTCAAGTATAAGCCTTGGTATTTTCCTCTCCAAATACCCTTCCCTCTTGTATATTTCATAGAATACTTCAAAGACATAAACCAGTATATGTCCCGAGCCCATACATGGATCCAGCACTTTTATATCCTCAGGTCTGAATTTGCCGTATTGTTCTCTTATACTCTCCAGTTCTTCCTCAACTTCTGGCTCCTGCCCGGTTTCTTCAATATAATACTTCCATTTTCCCTGCAGTTCTGCATCCGGGTGACCCTCAAGCCACAGCCTTCCCAGTGAATTCTCAACCATGTATTTAACTATCCAGTCAGGAGTAAAAAGCTGTGTTGCGGCAGGTATATTCTCTTTTGTTATTTTTACATTTTTCTTAAGTGCTGCAAACACCTTATCCTTCTTCTCGGATATGTAGTACTGGTACATCCATCCTATTATTTCCACTCCCTCTTTCCAGTCATCTTCCGGTATGTCCTCCACCATCTTCCCTATCACGGAACCCTTATCAAGAAGATGACCAGGAAAGAGCAGCTCCGTATAATCACTTATTTTCTCAAACATCTGGGGCATTATACTGCCAAGTTCACTGCACTGTTTTATCAATATGTATTTATAAGCTTCTTCTCTATCTTCAATTTTCCCACTGTCCAGAAGCTCATATACACTGTCTCCATCAAGTTTTAATTCCTCTATTGTCTCTGAAATTCTAAAAAGTACATCCGGTTCATTTTTTCCCTCTATTGAAGAAAGTATTCTCACACCAAGGGGAAGGTAATTGTTAACTTCCATATACCTAAGTGCCATAAATCTGTTAAACCAGGTATAGGCAGCCTCCTCCATAACTGGCTTAAACCCCCTTCTCCTTACCTGCCCTACAAGGGCATCTCTCTGATTCTTCGGAAGCTTGAATATATCTCCACTTCCATTTAATTTGAATCCGCCCTGGATTTCCACTGCAGTGTCTATTTTCTGCCCGCCTACACCTATCAGGTTGGCTTTTTCACTAACTGCTTCTATTAAATTTTCCCTGGCCCATACGGCAAATGCCTTTATTTTATTTTTATCCACGGCTGCTTTTCTCCTAACTCATCGAGATTCATGTATATCTTCTTTCAGAAATCAAACTCATCAGCTGCAGAAACATCAATGGTATATGGTATTTTTTCATAAATTTTATTACTTTCATCAGCATCTTGAATTATCAAAAAATACTGCTCTTTTTTGTCATAGTGCATACTTTTTAAAACGAATTTTTCCCTGTACGTTCTTTCTTTAGGATTTTCCGATACAGAATTTCCAATTATGATATTTTCATTTGATATTCTATTCCCATCTTTATCCTCAAAATAACATTTTATTTTTTGTACAATAACTTTATCTTGAATTCTTTCCTCCTGAAAAAATTCAAGATAAATAATAATATTCGTAATCTTTCGGGATATACTTGTAAGTGATATTTTTGCTTTTCTTATATCATTGACTGAAAATGCACTTCTGTCGTTTTTAAACTTAATGAGTGGAACCACTATTTCCTGGAGCATAGCTCCATCATGAACATAATTGACACATGATACTTTATCGCTTTTCTGAATTCCGCTTCTCCTGTACAGATAGCCATGATCTGCCGTTATGATTATACTTGCAGCACTAACTCTATTTACAAGCTTATTTACAAGTGAAATTATCTCATCAAAAGCAAGTTCTGTTGCCGAGAATACGTCTCCTTCAGTTTTACAATTGTCTCCCATGGCATCTACTTCATCATGGTAAATATAAACCACATCCATTCCGACAAAGTTTTTCCTGATTTCAATATCATTCATAACCATGACATCATCATATCTAACTGCCAGGGACTTAGGATCTTTATCTTTTAAAATTAAATCCCTATTTTCAGTTCCACTGCTGTTAATTCCGTCTACCAACACATCGTATTTATCATCGATCTCTACTTTTGTATTTGGAAGCAGAGATGCCATACCAAGTTTTGTACAGGAAGGAATTACTCCCTGCATGTATTCAATTTCAACTTTCCCTTTTCTCCCATTGTTAAGCCTTACAAAAAGTTCCCTGGCACTTTCGTATCTAAGTCTATCAGAAATTATTACAAATACTCTTTCTTTAGAAGGTTCAACAAATTTTTCATAAAATTTATTCTGCCAGTTTAAGCCCTCTATTCTCCAGTTCTTATTCCCTTCTAAAGAATTAAACCATTTAATGGACAGTTCCTTCAAATACCAGTTGTTATATAAATTCTCAACTATCTCTTTTAAATCCTTCAGTTCATCTTTACATTTACAGCTGTCATAGT
Organism: Clostridium aromativorans; assembly: GCF_020908015.1. NCBI lineage: Bacteria > Bacillati > Bacillota > Clostridia > Eubacteriales > Clostridiaceae > Clostridium > Clostridium aromativorans. Next base: position 3,726 of record NZ_JAJJPB010000055.1, on the reverse strand, counting down.
GATAATAAAATTTTCTATAAGCCTCATCAAAATAATAATATCTATCTACATAGGATTTAAACATATCGAAGGAGGATTCTTCCTTTATATTTGAATTGAGCTTCTCTTTTTCATTTAACATATTTATAGTCCACTTTAATGTCTTATATTCATTTTCATATTTTCTATAAAAATGTGCAGTTCTTCTCCTGCTTATAATACTCAAATATCTGCTGTATTCACCTACTCCATCTTCTAAAAGATTGCTGATTCTCAGCAATATAATCCTATCAATTTCATCAAAAATATCACAGTCAATAAAAGTATCCAAACTATTTTTATTTAAAAGCATATTTATTTTCAGTTTATTTGAAATAAGCTGCTGCATTTTGTCGTAGTGTTTTTCATCTACACTGCTGTTCATAAAATGATTAACAAATACTATACAGTTTGTTTTTTTAGAAGATATGAGTGTTTTATATTGTTTTGGAATCTGAAAGCTGATGGCACTTTCCATATTGGTGATCAGAAGCATTGCCATAAACATGCCCAGGTTCCTCTTTTCAAATCCATACCCGTAGTACTTTGTTATCAGATCCCAAAGTGAATTCAAATTTCCAAATTTGCCTATGCTCTCATAGATTTTATTTTCGCCATCTAAATAGTCCTTTAATATGGCCTTTAATATTTCTTCCATATCCATAATTTTAACTTTAGTTAAAACTGCAAGGACTCCAATATCAATCTTTTCTTCAGTATAATCCTCTATACTTAAATTTTTAAAAGAAGTTATTCTCTCTTTACTCCTAAAAAAAGCATTATAAAATTTAAATTTTTCTTTAAAAGAAGGATCTTTTATATTGAGTTCCCTCATTATCACAGCAGCTCTATCTGTAGAAAATTCTTCACTATAACGATAAATATCATAGAGCCAATCTTCCTGAGGCAGTGGCTTTTCCAAATTTGAATATATAAGTATATTGTCAGTTGTATTTTCTTTTTCTATATAATATTTAAATTTAAAGGCATTTCTGTCTGTAAGTTTGATTATTTTTACAGATTTAATGTCCAAATCGTCTATATCTTCGATAAAATCTTTGTTACTGTCATACCAAAATACAATATGACGTCTTTTTCCATATCCCAGCGGCTTTGAAAATAATTGTTTCAAAAAATTTTTTACTTTCTGTAAGTTCATTGTTTACCTCCACATTATATTTTAGCCAGCAAATTCATTTCAACTTTTTTCCCGCTGGAATCAATGACTTCAACTTCCTGAAATCTGGCATAGTTTACTTTAACTCCTTCATCTAGATCAATTTGTATTCTCTTATTTGCTAGATATGCCGCAGCCTGGTCATATTCTCTGCACTCTTCCATCTGCTTCTTTATCCTATATATTTTCTTCTTAGCAGAATTTCTCTCTCTTGATGAATAATCTTCCGAATCAACTATAAGCCTCTGTCTCTCAATTTCAGTCCCATATTTTCTCTGAAGCACGTGCAGATAATCCATCCTGACTTTAGCTACAGTCTGATCGCTGTACCTGTGCATATAAATAAGCGCCTTGAATCCGTTGCTTTTCCCGGAATCGAAGAGCCAGTAAATAGGTCTCTTCTTATAGTTCTTTACATGATCACTGTAAAATTCTCTGACAAAATACCTCCTAATGGACTGTCTCGCCGTTTCAAAAGATTTTCTTCCTATAGAATCAGCTATAAAATCCAGATTTTCCTCCAGGGTATCTTCACCGTACACAATCTTCACAAATCTGATAAACCTTGAAACTATGTCATCTTCAAAATATTCATCTTCCGTAATGGGAATGACATTGTCCCGTTCAGGATCAAAGGAGACATCTGTCCAAAAGTCCGATATGATGTTCCCGTCATTGTCTCTCTCTATTTTTCTCACCTGCCAGGTTTTTTCTCCAGACTGTGAATTGTTCACCCTAAAATGAGAACTGAACTCCCCTCCCGCATATATAAGGCCTTCTACATCGATGGAGTACCTGCCGAACATGCATCCTACAGCATAGGATATAAATGATCTTATGTCCCTCTCTCTGTCTGCCTTTCTGACAGTAACATCCCTATCCTCCTCTTCAGGTACAATCTCCTCCTGCAGTCCATAGATACGGATAAATATCCCGTTAAGCTCCTCTTCATTATGCTTTAACTGCTGAAACTGCCTGTCCGCAAAGGACTGCCACATATAAAAAGCATCGGATAAGCGGGCAGTTTTAAGTGGATAGTTATTAGTATATCTCATATTCCCGTTGTCTGCCGTGAGCTTTCTACTATCGGCCAGTAAAAGTGGGTGAATTTTAAAATCCCAGGACGTTTCAAAAGAATCCCAGTCATTCTTTGAAATTTCTATACATTTTTTCACTAATAAATTTATGAATCCTATATTAGAATCACTTAATTCAATTACCGGCAATCTTTTTATATCTATATTTTGATAATCCTGGCCATCACTGAACATAGATAATATATAATTTGTGACAGAGCTGTTCATAAATCCTATATATAAATAAAATTTTTTATTATCCATAACAAAAAGTGCTGGGCCTTTCTTGTCAAAAGTACCTGTTTTAGGTAAAATTCGTGCTGAAAATTTGGATGTTGTAGTAGCAGTCCACGTAATTCCCTTTCTAAAAACATACTTTTCATTTATCATATTTGACGTCCTATTGAATTTATAAAAATTTTTAGCAGCATCTGACCAGTCGACCAGCATCTCAATATTGCCATACCATTTTCTATAATTTCCTCCCTTGGCATATGTTATCCATCTCTGTCCTATTGAAAATTTATTAACTTCCCACAGCATTCTCAAATATCTATTATTATCAGCTGTAATGTGTTGGCTTCCTGTTATATCGATTTTACTTTCAAATTTGCTGCCCTCAATAAATACATTAAGCATGGTCTCATTAGCCCAGTATGCAATAGGACTTCCCAATATATTTTCAAAATCATTCTGTTTCAGTTTTATATATACATTATTTTTATTAAAAAACTCTATTCTTTTCTTCATTGGATCCATGTATTGAACTAGCCTGATAAAAGTTGGTTTAAAATTATCAATCCTTTTCTTTCTAAAAATATAAGATGCCACTTTAACTTTTTCACCTTTGATATCACTAAATGCCCCTGCTCCAAATTGAACCAATGTTTCTATATTTACATTTTTTATGATATATTTTCTAAGTCGTTCATAACTTGTTAAAAACATCCATGACTGTTGAGTTATCAATGCTGTAAATACACTCGAAAATCTAATACACACTTCGATAAATACAGCAAACATATCCAATTTAGACTTCTCGAACTCACTTGATATTCTTTTAGATAAATTATTATTCATCCCTCTAAATCCCATATAGGGCGGATTAGTAACACAGATTTCATATTCCCTGCCCATTATCTCAGCCTGCTTCACCAACGCTCCCATCCTGTCTAAAAGTATGCTTTTATAATCTGCAAACATCAGATTATCTTCCCCGGCTATCTCCTCAAGTCTCTGCTCTAATAATTCAAAATCAACCTTTTCAACTTCAATTATGGAGCCATACTCCCCGGCATCTTTAAAGGTTTCAATTAAATACTTAACATCCTCCTTCAGCTGTACACTGTGTCCTGTGGATTGTGAATTGCAGAAGTACTCCACTGCTTCTCTGCCAGTTCCATCTAAAAACTCATTACTTTCCTGTATAGAGCACAGATTGAGTTCCAGTCCATT
>NZ_JAJJPB010000054.1:0-7828 GCF_020908015.1 Clostridium aromativorans | reverse complement strand
AGTATTTTATTAAGGTTATTCTACTATAACAGAACTATAATTGTTAGTGGTAATTTATCCATTGGATAAACATTCCTTCATGCTTTTGCCGTGAGATAAATGAATCCATAGATAAAAACATATTATAAACCCCAAAGCTGGAATTATCAAGTTACGAAAAATCTTTTTCTCTCTTTTTGTAAAAAAGTAATATACAATAACTGAAAGATTTACACACATGAAGTCGGCAAGGCCGCCAAAATTCATCAATTCTGCAACCGTGGAAATAGGCAGAAGCAGTGCACCTACAATACTTATGGAACACATAAGCATGATATTGTAAACAGGCGTGTTGAATTTAGGATGAAGATGGGTAAAAAACTTTTCCGGGAGCACCTGATCACGCCCCATTCCAAACATAAGCCTGGAGGCACTTGACTGCCCTGTGAGTCCCGCTGTTAAAGTAGATATTATAACTGCCACTGTATACAAAGTTGCCATTGCAGGACCACCAGCCTTTTTGGCTATATCAAACAAAGCTGCATCACTTGAGGGAAATGTAGTAACATCCGGCCACAGAAGCTGTGCTGCATAAGCTTGCACTATAAAAAGTATTCCACATATAAAGCAGGATAATATAGCTGCTTTCCACATATCCCGTCTGGGATCTATTGCTTCCTCTGAGAGTGTGGTTATGGAGTCAAAACCCAGAAAAGAAAAACAGGCCATTGCAGCACCTGAGATTATAAGTGTAGTAGAAAAATTCTCACTGTCAAAGAAGGGTTTTATAGAAATTAAAGTTCCCTCTCCCGCCCCCTGAGAAACAGCTTTAAAACAGGAAACAATAAACACAATTACTACGATTCCCATAAATAAAACCAGAATATTGTTGGTTTTAGCTGCCAATTCTATGCCCACTATATTTATTGCAGTAATAACAGCCGCAATTATGAGCACCCAAACCCAATATGGGATGGACGGCACACACTGCAGTAGATCTGGTTCATTATAGTCAGTTCCGCATCATGAAGCTCTTTTGTGGCAGCACAACAGCCGTCTTCGGGAAGTATCACCTCAAAGCCTGCATCTGCAAGGCTCCTTACTGTAGATGCCACGCATTGATCTGTAACAACTCCAGTACATACCACATATTCAATGCCCATGTTTCTCAAAATTCTTTCATAATTGGAGCCATAAAGTACACTGTCAGTGGTTTTTTCAACTACAATTTCATCTTTTAAAGGCTTGAGTTCATCTATAATCTCAGCCCCATAAGTTCCAACAGGAAGAAGTATATTATTCCATCCAGGTCTTCTCTGTACAGGAGATCTGTCCCTTCCATCCTTATGGTAACAGGCTATCCTCCCATAAGTGACTTCCATTTTATTTTTTCTAAAAAAATCCAAAAGTTTTTTATTATTTGGAATAACAGTATTCTCTAAACGATCATAAAAATATTTCCAGCTGTCCCACATTCCTTTCTCTTTGGCAATCCTGGCATCTCCAAAATCCTTCTTCACAAACTGATTCTGCATGTCCACAATAAGAAGTGCAGTCTTTTCTGGATCAGGTTTAACCAAATTGCCCTCAGCAGGAACAAATTCATAATACAAAGTTTTATTTTCCATAAATATTCATCCTCCATAATTCTTCACAGTTTTAATAGCTTAATAATTTCACATAATATTACTGTATAACTTTACTTCATTAAAATATAGCAGTTTTTTAAGTACCTATCAAGTATCTGCCCCGTACCACAAAATCCCATTTTAAAAGGAATTTATATTATTTCTAATCATTTATACTCCAGTATAAAAACAGAGGCTGAGGAAAACCTATACTTAGGGAGGCGATATATTTATGCATAATAAAATAAGAAACAACAATAAAAAAGAAGATGGTAAATTTAAAAAGAAGCATATAAATCACGATCCTCAAGCTGAAAGCTCAAGAGCAAAATTCGGCTCTCCATCGAAAAAACACTTAGATTAACCTCTAAAAATCAATAGTTTATAATATTAAGAATAATTCCATATTTTATGGATATATTACTAATTGATAAATTCTTTCATTTTATTAGTCCTATAACTCAGTACCTCCAGCTTCTCGATATGCTCCTCCTTATGATAAAAGGGAAGCATATCATTGGGCTGGGGGTTATTTTTATTAACTATACATAATAAAAAATAAAGCCCCGTTTCCGGGGCAATAACTACTGCTTTACCTATGATGTACTTGAGTAATTGGTCTTGGTACTGCTTTATGTGCTACCTTTGGTGCTACTTTATGTTTTGACTTATTTATCGGTTTTACTACTCCTTTGTGAACTGGCTTCGGTGCTGCTTTGCGAACTGGCTTTGGCGCTATATTGCGAACTGGCTTCGGTGCTGCTTTGCGTACCACCTTATGGACTGCTATAGGTGCCTTAGTAGGACACGCTTGAACCGTTGTAGCAAATCCTGTACTGAAAAATAATGGTGCAATAACCATAGCAGCTGATATTACTTTGTATTTCATCTTTAACATTTTCTTGTACCTCCTAAACTAAATTATTTAAAGTTAAATTTAACTTTAAATATAGTATATATACCCACTATGGTTAAAGAATGTAATAACATTGTTATTTTCGTGTGATAAGAATTATTTTTGTCACTCGTTCCCCTCTTCCTCTAACATTCACTCATAGGACTTTCCTTTATAGTATTAAAAAAGAGCTCCAAAAAATTTGGAACTCTTACACAATTATAACCAATTTGTATTCAATCATCTGATTCTCACTCATATTATCTAAACCTATATTTTTTTAAAGGTATTATCATATTTCTGTAGAATTATCACTTTATAAAAGGAGGTGATAATTATGAGCACGGATTTTGCCAAGATAAAAGCTACAATCGAAGATAAAATAAACAAAAAATTTATAAGTACCGACCTTAGCGACCAAGAAATAGAAATGATTAAGCAAATCCAGTTATATTCACTTGATATAGTTATTGACGTTCTAAAAGAGTACGAAACTTCTCAAACTTGTCATCCGTATTACCCACTGCGTTTCGAGTAATAACTTCACTATCTAGTTTAGTTTCTTTAGACTTCTCTTAAATGTGTTTCTTACTTCTATCTTTCAAATTTTCATTTATAAGATAATTTCAATTACTAGTGCTAATCATTAAAAAAATATTATTATTCTATAAAATATACTAAATTTAAACATTATAAACCTCAACTAAGATAAGCACCCATCATTTAGGGTGCTTATCTTACATCACATCTTTAAAAAGGAGTCTAAATTTACATAGAATCTTGTTGTGGTTGCATTTAAGTTTAACGTGCCCTGCAACCACAGACACTAATATACACCTGTAACTATTTTTAAAGAGAATGATTAATTTATGTAAACTAAGGTTATCCCTTAGAATATTTATAATTATATAGAATATTTGTTACATCCCAATGTCTCATTCATAAACTATTTGTAAACATCATAAAAATAAGCATCCTAAATGACAGATGCTTATTTTGTGTGATTAAACTAAGGGAGATCTATTGACTAGATATTCTATGGTGGTTGCATTTAAGTTTATAGTGTCCTGCAGCCACAGACACTGCCTTGGTAATTACCATTACTTTTTTCTCTTGTATATGTAAACACATTATTTTTCACTTTCGCTAAGGTTTATTTCCCTAGGACACTTATAAGTATATATGATTTTTATTACGGCTTAGTGTCACTCAAGTTAACTATTTGTAAATATTATGAAATTTTAAAGACAATCTGCTTTTTATCTATATTTGCCTCACAATTTTTACGGACTTAAATTTTATTAAATCATACTTTTTCAACACTTTTATCTTCTTTAACCCAAAATAATATAATGTTCAATTTTCTTATTACTGGCTGAATTTTAGCAATTCTATCCCTATGTTCCTCATTGTCTGGAAATGCCATCGCTACTTCCGTGTTGGGTCCATGATACTTTGAAATAGTTTCACAAGTTTTCAATAAAGCATTAGCAACGTGATCTTTAACTTGATTACCATTAAACGGTTTGCCATATCTGTTTGTTGTTAATTTAGAACTTGTACCACCTTTAGCCTCGATGTAGATTTTAATACCATTTTTTTCTCCAACTATATCTATTCCTTTCTGAATGGTATTTAATTTTTGATTTATCGTATATCCTTCATTTTCAATTGCCTTACACGTTGCATCAACAACATCATTTTCTGTCAACATCATTATTTCCCATTTTATGATAAAATAAATTAATTACAGATATTTTCATATCATGAGAATCTCTATATTATCTTATACAAAACTTTTAAATTTTGTATATTATAATACACTTTATAACAAAAATAAGCCTCAGCTTAAATAAATAACCCGAGGCTAAATTTATTGTGCTGGTTGTACTGGATGCGCAGGAGCTGTTACACTAGCTGTGCTTTGTGCAGGAGCCACAGTAACTAATTACTTCTTCGACTGTTTTAATAATAGCCTCTATGCTCGGAAACATGCTTGGGAATTTGGCCTCTTTATTTTCAACAAATATTACCCCATCTTCTTTAAGTATTTTCACATTTCTTTGTACACTTGGTTTACTGTACATTGTCGGGTTAATATGAGTTGCAAAAACAATAGGCGAATTTGTTGATAATAGATTTGTAGTAAGAAGATTATCTGCTATTCCATTTGCTGCCTTTCCAATGGTATTAGCAGAAGCTGGTGCAACAAGCATTAAATCAGATTTAAACGACAGTGACTGATGATTCATATCATAAGCCTTTGGAAGTTCAAACTGCTCAATCTGGATAGGCGTTCCTGCCTCTCTCTGTACCATAAGTGGTGTAACAAAATTAACTGCGTTTGTCGTCATAACTACATGTACCTGTGCACCACGCTTTCTCAATTCCCTAATTAACGTAATTGATTGGTATGCTGGGCTACATGCCGTGATTCCTAAAGTTATTATTTTTCCTGATAACATATTTACTCCTCCATTTTCATATAATTTTATCTGTACTTATTAAAATTCGAATCAATAATCTTTGTGATCTGGTGAAAGATAACTTATCTCAAAGTTAATAATAATCTCATTTCTAAAAATAGCATTTACTTCTACAAATTAATATTATCATATTTTTTAATATTTATGGCAAAAAATAAAAAAAGCTACCTCTAGCTGCTATTTTGCTCTGTATTCTATGATAATCTCCTCCTATTTAAGTAAAATCATATTTGCTGTATTATCCAAGTCTTACATTTGATTTTCCAGTGGTTTAATATCACTAAAGATAAGAAAATTACCCTCCTTAATGCTATCTTCCTCAATTAATATTTTATCTTTGTTTTGGTCAATTATGTTTTGCTTTTCAGCACCATCTTTGTATTGAAATTTATACATTTTAGTTTCTCCTAATCTAACATAACAGTCGTATAATTATTATAATAGCTTATATCTAATTGCAATCTAAAATTCCTAGTATTCGAAACATACGACATATCAGAATTTTGCGCCCATGTACATATCTCTATTAGCTCCCTAGCATTTACTCCAAAATTTTGTGCTGCTGAAAACCAAGAGTCTGAACCAGTTTTTCAAGGTTTGCTCATTTATGCCTAAATCATTTGACACACTGTTTACAAATCTACCTTCTTCTACTACAAGCCTTACAGCATCTGCTCTGAATTCTGTATTATACCTCTTACCATTACCTGACATTTCTTATCCCCTCCATATGATTATTATAGCTAACTCATATATGTTCATCAATTCGAATATAGGCCAAATCCACAATGTTGCAAGTTGTTGTACTTTAGTAATTTGGGGTTCAATTCCTAATAGGTAATCTAAAATGGGTACAACATACTGGGAAGGTGGACCAACATGACTGTTTCAATTCCTCATAGGTATCCTAAAATCATCAATCAAGTTGAAAAACACCCTGAATTATCTGCGTTTCAATTCCTCATAGGTATCCTAAAATCAAAGATGATTGAACACATATTCAAGATGGAAGATGTGTTTCAATTCCTTATAGGTATCCTAAAATCAGGGAGGCCATAGTAAATGCAGCCGAGGAATATTTAAGTTTCAATTCCTTATAGGTATCCTAAAATCGGGTTCACAGCAGAACATTAATATAGTTGATTCTCTTAGTTTCAATTCCTTATAGGTATCCTAAAATCCCATCCTTACATGTCACCTCACCTACCTAATACATATTGTTTCAATTCCTTATAGGTATCCTAAAATCAGCCAGGACAGAAGCAAATTTGATGTTCAGCCATTGGAGTTTCAATTCCTTATAGGTATCCTAAAATCAATACAGAAAACAAGTACCATGGAACAAGGCAGAAAGGTTTCAATTCCTTATAGGTATCCTAAAATCGGGGAGATTGCAAGGATAGAATAAGCCAATATATTTGGTTTCAATTCCTTATAGGTATCCTAAAATCTCCAATTGTCAGCAAAATTTTTGTATGTCTTGCCAAGTTTCAATTCCTTATAGGTATCCTAAAATCTTAAACTAATTTGGAGGTTAGATATGCGAATACAAAGTTTCAATTCCTTATAGGTATCCTAAAATCGCTTTCCCGGAGGTGAAAGGGTATGTATAAAAACCAGTTTCAATTCCTTATAGGTATCCTAAAATCTTAAACTAATTTGGAGGTTAGATATGCGAATACAAAGTTTCAATTCCTTATAGGTATCCTAAAATCAAACGCAGAGACAGTTCTAAAGAACATAGAAGATGGTTTCAATTCCTTATAGGTATCCTAAAATCGGTGCGGTTTGGATAAACGGTGACCCGATAGAAGAAAGTTTCAATTCCTTATAGGTATCCTAAAATCCGGCATAACGGAAGGGCCACAAGAAAGATTTGGTGGGTTTCAATTCCTTATAGGTATCCTAAAATCCTTGTCTATCTTGCATTCTCCAAAGCTGTTATAAGGTTTCAATTCCTTATAGGTATCCTAAAATCTACATTCTTTTAGATTATCTGTAGCTTTCTGTGTATGGTTTCAATTCCTTATAGGTATCCTAAAATCATGCTATAGGCGATGCTTTTAAAACTGGTAAATTCCCGTTTCAATTCCTTATAGGTATCCTAAAATCCTACAGGCTGTCCATTCTTGTCTACCATACCATCAATAGTTTCAATTCCTTATAGGTATCCTAAAATCTGAATTATTACTTTCTTTATTTTGAATATTCTGCTTAGTTTCAATTCCTTATAGGTATCCTAAAATCCCAAGATGGAAATATGGGTTGATGATGAAGGACTCAGTTTCAATTCCTTATAGGTATCCTAAAATCAAAAAGAATTTAAGCTTAAAGAAGGTAAATAGGAGGAGTTTCAATTCCTTATAGGTATCCTAAAATCACACCTGTTGTATTATTTGGCAGAGAACCTTTTACAGGGTTTCAATTCCTTATAGGTATCCTAAAATCCTTACAGATAGAATATTAGAGCCTAAGGTTCGTAGTTTCAATTCCTTATAGGTATCCTAAAATCCCCTTATCTTTACTTTTATTATACACGCACGTACGTGGTTTCAATTCCTTATAGGTATCCTAAAATCCTAGGGAAAACAGTTTGCCAATTGGAGTGGTGCAGAAGTTTCAATTCCTTATAGGTATCCTAAAATCGCCTCTGGGCTATGCCCTTTCTGAACTATTCTCCGGTTTCAATTCCTTATAGGTATCCTAAAATCTTCTTATAACTCTCTTCGAATAAGTCCAACCCAGATGTGGATCTATGTCAATAAAGTAGACACATTTTTTGAATTTTTGAACTGAATATATTTTAATTTTCAAATAGCCCTTAACTATTTTAATTCAAT
>NZ_JAJJPB010000053.1:0-8319 GCF_020908015.1 Clostridium aromativorans | reverse complement strand
TACACTGAGGTTGGTTCGACCTTTAGAGCTTAGGTAAACTTGTTCCATTAGGAATATTGACTAAGAAGCCATCCACTTCTATAAGTGGTGGTAGTTCACTGAGAGATTAAGGTAAATTGTTGCATCTATGAAAAAACAGCTATATAATATGAAGGGTGCTTGTTTTACAAGAAATATTTTAGGAGTATAGCTCAATTGGGAGAGCATGCGATTCATATCACAAAATTGAATAGGTACATGGGCCTGTAGCTCAGTTGGGAGAGCGTTCGGTTCGCATCCGAGAGGTCGAGAGTTCGAATCTCTTCAGGTCCACCATGTACGGGAAAATCTGAAAAGAGATTTTTCCGTATTTTTTATGTATAAAATCAACAGTAAAACGGTAAAGTAAAATGTAAGAATATAAATATAAACAGGTGAATGTAGTGATTGAAAATTTAGGTTCATCAGATATACTGTCGAAAATATTAAATATACTGTCAGTAATTCTTCCTATTTTAATAGTGTTGATATTAATTATTATAGATAAAAATAACAACTAGAGCTTTGTTAAAGAGCTGCAATAAGAAATGAAGAAAAAATTTAATTTTCATACTGAATTCCAATTTTTTCTCCCATTAATACCCTTGTTTCATAACCTTTTTTTGTCTGCTCAATTATGTCTTTATCAACTGTAATTTTATTTTTTTCAAAAAATAAAATTACAGTTGATCCACCAAACTTGAAGTACCCCTTTTCAGCACCTTTAGAAATATCTTTTTTGGGGCAATAAGTTTGTATTATTGAACCCACGCAAGTAGCGCCTATCTCCACATAAATTACATCACCAAAATTATTAGAATGAAAAATACTCCATTCCCTTTTGTTTTTACAAAACACATTAGAAATATTTTCTAAAGATATTGGATTTACGGAATAATAGTCTCCTTTAATTTTTTTATAAGATTCGCATTTTCCCCAGTCTATAAAGTGAAATCTGTGGTAGTCTGTTGGGCATAGCCTGAATATTAAACAGGTGCCATTGTTGAATTTTACAGGTGTTTTGTTATTGTTTATTAGATCACATAGGCTGTATGTAAATCCTTTAATTTGGACAATTTTGTTTAAATTTATATGCTCATATGCTGTCAATCTTCCATCAACAGGTGATATTAAAATTTTTTTATTCATATTAATTGGCCTAGCATTTTTTTTGAGAGACCTTGAAAAAAAATCATTGAAACAATTAAAATCATTGTAATCTATGGCACATTCAGACATATCTATATTAAAATCATCTATAAAGGACCTGATTTTCCTTTTACTGTATTTGGTGCTGCAAAATAAGCCATATAATTTAGAAAATATCTTCTTTTTAACTATGATTTCAAGAAATTTCATTCCCAGGGGGGAAGAATAGATCCACTTTAAATAAGCATCTCCTGCCACTTTTTCTATATTATAATTTTTCGTCCTTCTGTTAAAATATCTAATCATTTTCTACCTTCCAGTTAACATTTTAAATAGTTGAATTTGTTTATTATTTATTTTAACATTATAATAATTATATGAAAATGGCTTTTAAATCCTTTTATTAAAAACTATTGAGTTATTTTAATAACAGAGTATAATGAAAATGGATATAATTATACTGACCAGTCAATAATTATGCGATAAAAATCTGGAGTGGTATTTATGAATAATACGAAAAGAACGATTTCTGAATCTGCTATAAAAGTTTTTTCTAAAAACGGGTATAATGGTGCAACAATGGATGCTATAGCAGCTGATGCAGGTGTGGCAAAGGGAACATTATACTATCATTTTAAAAGCAAGGAAGAGATATTTAAATATATAGTTCAAGAAGGGATGAATGTACTAAAGGGAAAAATAGAAAGTGATTCTAAAGATGTAAGTGACTCTTTGGAAAAGATAAGAATTCTCTGTAGAGTTCAGTGGGGATTGATTTATGAGAGCAGAGATTTTATAAAAGTAATAATGAGTCAGATTTGGGGACAGGAAGCAAGGCAATTAGAATTGAGGGAATGTATAAAATCTTACATAGTTTATATACAAAATTATTTAAAAGAAGCTGTGGATGATGGCAGCATAAAAAAATGTAATTTATCTTTTTTATCGTACACCTTATTTGGAACAGTCTGTTCTGTTGCTGTTTATGAGTTAATGAATGAAGATAAAAAAGATCTGGATGATATGATAGAAAGTCTTATGAATTATATTTTAAATGGAATAAAGGTAGAAAAGGAGAATAAGATTTAATCTCCTTTTTAAAATCTTCCGGATTTAATTATGGAGATTATCAATATAATTCCGATCAATATAAAAAATATAAAATTTACAATACCTATTAATGGGATATTGTAGATTTTAGGACCTATATTAAAATTTAAAATCAGAGATGAACTTACAATTATGGAGCATGTTATTAGGGAAAGTGATAGCCTGTTTACCATTTTATTTAACTGGTTTATGGAATCATCAATTTTACTAAATTTTAATTCAATTTTAGTTCTTCCATTTAATATACAATCCATTAATTCTATTGTTTTTATTGGAAACTTTGAAAAATTCTTTGTAAAATTATAGGAATTTATAAGGATATTTTCTGGATTTATATCATCAAAATAATAAAATTTATTGTTGCTTTTAACAAAGGGTATTGCTATGTCTAGAATATCAATTTCAGGTGATATTTCTGTTACTAGACCTTCTACCATAATTAAACTCTTCACCAGTAATATTAAATTTTTGGGTAAAGTAATACTATTATTTTTTGCACATTTAAAAATTTCTGTTAATAATACTGAAATCTTTATATTTTTAAGAGAAGTAGACAGATAGTTTATTAAAAACAATTCTACATCTTCATACAATTTATTTCTATCTATAAGGTCTTTTTTTACACCTATTGATATAATAACAGATACAAGTTTGTCTGTATCTTTATGTACTATGGACATAATAGCCTCATTTAAAAGAAGTCTAAGTCGGGGCGAAATGGTACCTACTATTCCAAAATCCAAAAAACATATTTTTTTATTGAGTACCATTAAATTTCCAGGATGGGGATCAGCATGAAAAAAGCCATCGGTAAATACCTGCTTAAAAAAAGATAAAGCTAATTTTTTACCTAAATCCTGTAAATCATATTTTTCTTTTTTTAGTTTTTCTATGTTATTTATTTTAAATCCATAAATTTTTTCCATAGTCAATACTTTAATTCCCGATAATTCGTTTACTACATAAGGCACATAGCAAAAATTTACATTTTCGTTTAGTTTTTTGAATTTTGACATATTACTAGCTTCCAGATTAAAGTTTAGTTCCTGTTTAGTTGAAAAAAGTAATTCATCCAAAGCTTCTTCAGGATCAATTAAGGATTCTTTAAATTTAACTTTAGTAATTTTTATAATTTTATACAGTATATATATATCTGTTTCCATCTTCTCTTTTATATTAGGTCTTTGTATTTTTACGATAACGTTTTTCCCATTTTTTAAAGTTGCATTGTATACTTGGGCAATAGATCCCGATGCCAGGGGGATCTTTTCAAAATGTTGAAAACAATCTTCTATGTTTTTATTAAATTCTTCAAAAAATACTTTATTTATATTTTCATAACTTTCAGGAAGTACATCATCTTGGAGCTTTGAGAGTTCTTCAATGTATTGAGAAGGCATTATATCAGGTCTTGAACTTAATATTTGACCTATCTTTATAAAAGTAGGTCCAAGTTCTTCGAAAGCTTTTCTGAGATTTTGAGGTGACTTTTCTTTATTGTGATTTTTAGTACATACTAAAAATTTAAAACCGTATTTAGCTAATACCTTCATTATTTCTTTAAATCTTTTCGAATATAAAGTTTTCATGACATATATTTTGTTCTGACTAAAGCTTTAAGCTTTAGTCATTTCTTTTATTTTATTTTCAAGTGCAATTAATCTCTCATTTATTGATGATATATCTTCTTTAGACGCAAGATTCATATCCTTTAGTATTGATAGCAAATCATTCTTGTTTATAGGTTTTATATCTTCTTTTTTAGCTATAACTGTTTTTTTTAATTCTTCAGATAGTTGTTTCCCCTCATCTACTGTTATTTTCCCCTTTTCAACCATTTCCTCAATTAATTTTACTGCTTTCTCATAAGTATATGCAGCTGAACCTATGCCTGCCAAAAATAAATTTTTTAATTCATTGATCATATTTAATCCTCCTATATAAATTTATAAATAAATTACCTAACAATCCATATGATTAGAAATTGGTAGGATTGTAGATAATATAAAGTTTTTTATAATGCTGATTTATGCTTTATTTAATAAAAGTTCATAAAAAAATTGACAATTTTCATAAATTATAATAGAATATGAAGGTAGCAAATGTATATGCGCTCGTAGCTCAGTAGGATAGAGCAGCGGTTTCCTAAACCGCGTGCCGGAGGTTCGACTCCTCTCGGGCGCACCATAGAGTTTCGTAAGTGCAATATTTAAGGGATATTTATCTTAGAAAAATTTTATCTATTTAGAGATAGTATATCCTTTATTCTATATTTATATTTTATTTATCAATATTCATTTATATGTTTATTTAAAAGAATAAAAATTTAAGTAGAAGTCAATTAATATATTGTTTTTGAGGTATCTATATAATGGATTTTATGGCTGAAGCTTTAAAACAGGCTAAAATAGCTTTAGAGTTAGGTGAAGTTCCTGTAGGTGCTGTTATAATAAAAAATCATAAAATTATATCAGAAGCATGTAATTTAAGAGAAACTTTAAAAGATCCTACTGCCCATGCAGAAATTATTGCTATAAGGGATGCTTCCAAAGTACTTGAAGATTGGAGATTAGAAGACTGCAGTATGTATGTTACTTTAGAACCGTGTGCTATGTGTGCGGGGGCTATATTACAATGCAGAATTAGTAGGCTGTATATAGGTACTTTTGATCCGGATGCAGGAGCTTGTGGTTCTGTAGTCAATATATTGCAAAATGAATTTTTGAATCATTGGACTGATATTCATTGGACTTATAGGAAAAAATGTAGTGACATATTAAAACGATTTTTTAAAAATAGAAGATAGATATTAAATAATAAGTGTGGAAGCGTATCGAAGTGGTCATAACGGGCCTGACTCGAAATCAGGTAGTCCTTACTGGGCTCGTGGGTTCGAATCCCACCGCTTCCGCCATATAGACTATCACTTATTGATGAACCAAGAAGGGTTACCAACAGATGGTTTTTTTTGGAAGCTACAAATTGCCAATATTGAATTTTTCCTTTTTGTTTGGTATAATAGGATCGTTAAAATTGATATATGGAGGTATAGCTCAGCTGGTTAGAGTGTACGGTTCACATCCGTAAGGTCGAGGGTTCGAGCCCCCCTGTCTCCACCATAATGAACAAGCCTGTTTTTAGCATAGTTAAAGGTAGGCTTGTTTGTTGTATTTTGCAGGTTCTTTAATATAAAATAAACTATTGTCAAAACAATGTATAAAATGATATTATAATAACGTTGGAATAAAATAAGCTTTAAATTAAACTAAAAGGAGAAAAACATGATAAATAATTCAGGAAATCCAACTATGTATATTGGTGGTAAACCTAAAGGAAATTATACTGATATATCAACAAAGTACATAGATAAAGCTTTTGAGAACAGCCATTTGAATAATAGCATCAAAGATAAGCAAAGAAATTTTACATATGAACGTAAAAAGGACAAGCATCTTCTTATCTATGAGATAGAAAGATAAGTTTAATTGAATTGAGATTACTATATTAGTAAATTAAAAGGATAATTTATCATTGATATAGATTGTAAAATAGGATTGGAAGTAGATATCAAATTGAACTTCTGATAAAAGTGTTGCTTTGTTCAAAAATATATGTTAGAATACATAAGTGGAAAAAGCAGCAGTTAGTGATATTTTGCTGAAAACTTAATAAAATTTATTTCATGAGTAAACCTATGGAGAGATGTCCGAGAGGTTGAAGGAGCACGCCTGGAAAGCGTGTGTAGGGGAAACTCTACCGGGGGTTCGAATCCCCCTCTTTCCGCCATTTTAACTTTGTCGTGCTAGATGGGGAGTTAGCGGTGCCCTGTAGCCTGCAATCCGCTGCAGCAGGATTGAATTCCTAGCTTAGTCTGTAAAATGTAAGGCCTGGCTCATAAAAGTGGCGTTGAGAACTTGATCCCACGCAACGGAAACTCATGAACCCCGTCAGATCCGGAAGGAAGCAGCGGTAAGTGAACATTTTCGTGTGCCGTGGATAAATCTGGTTTGAGTTAACTATATGGGTAACGCTTATAGTTTATCAGGCGAAGCTAGGTGCACGACTTTAATACTTTAAACTGAATTAAAAAGATACCATATGGTATCTTTTTTGTCATGTATTTAAATAAAGGTTATAATATATATAAGAAGGTGATAACATGGCTTATACCGCATTGTATAGGGAATGGAGGCCTAAAACTTTTTCTGATGTAGTAGGCCAGAACCATATAACAATTACGCTTAAGAATCAAATATTGAATCATAGGGTGGCACATGCATATTTATTTTCAGGAACAAGAGGTACAGGGAAAACTTCAATGGCTAAGATATTAGCTAAAGCAGTAAATTGTTTAGATTTAAAAGATGGAGAACCTTGTAATCAGTGTGAAATGTGTAAAAAGATAAATGAGGGAATTTCTATGGATGTAATAGAAATGGATGCAGCTTCAAAACGTCGATTGGAAGATATAAAAGATGTAATTGAAAATGTAAAATATCCTCCTCAGGAGGGAAAATACAAGGTCTATATTATGGATGAAGTACATATGCTCACCCAGGAAGCGGTGAATGCATTTTTAAAAACTCTGGAGGAGCCTCCATTGAATGTAATATTTATACTTGCAACTACTGATCCCCAGAAGCTTCCTGTTACCATACTTTCGAGATGTCAAGAGTTTGATTTTAGAAGGATAAAGAGCTCAGATGTATTTAATAGACTTAGATGCATAGTGGATAAACAGGGGATTTTTGCAGATGATAGAAGTTTGAATTTGATATCTAGAATGTGTGATGGAGCCATGAGGGATGCCCTCAGTATATTGGATCAAGCAATATCCATGGGTGACGGAAAAGTTGAGTACAGCAGTGTAGTGGATATGCTGGGTTTGGTTACAAATGAGAATTTATTTAAACTTACAAATAGTATAATAGAAAAAGATGTAGAGTCGTCTATGAGGATAATTGATGACATAGTTTTAAGCGGGAAGGATATAGCTAATTTTATTAAGGATATGATAATTCATATGAGAGATCTTTTGATGGTAAAGGTTTCTAATAGTCCTGAGGACGTACTTGATATGTCAGAGGAGAATATAAATCTTTTAAAGGGGCAGGCACAGAAAATACGCGTGGAAGAAATAATGAGGAATATAAGAATACTTCAAGATGCCCAGGAACAGTCTAAGTGGGTTAAACAGAGCAGGATTTATCTAGAACTTGCAGTAATAAAAATGTGTAAAATAGAATATGATACATCTAAGGAAGTGATCCTTGCCAGATTGAACAGGCTGGAGCAGGCATTTAAGCAGGGTGAGATTAAGGTATCCTGTGAAAGGATAATTCCTGAAGCAGTATCTCACAAAGAAAATGTAGTAGAGAAAAACCTTAATAGCGTGAAAAAAGATACTTCCTGCAAATCAAGGCAAAATTTATCTAAGGATTTAAAACCTATAGAAGAAGAAAATATGTATTCAAAGCTTACTTTGGATATGGTGAAAAAAAGCTGGAAAGACATACTTGAATCCCTTAAAGGCAAACATCAGATGGTGTTATTTGCGGCACTCACTACAGGAAAGCCGATAAAATGTGAAAGAGGAATAATAACTGTAGAATATGGGAAAGATTATTCTTTTCACAAACAGAGATTGGAAAAGGATGAAAATCAGAAAATAGTGAATGGAGTTTTTTCGGATGTATTGAAGGAAAGAGTTACTGTTAAGTACACTATAGAAGATCAAATTGATTCTGAATTTAAATCTAAGGAACAATTGTTAAAAGATACTTTTGGAGAAGATATGGTTGAAATACTCGATGAATAATATAGTAGCTGTTTTAAGTATCATCTTGTCAAGTAAAGGCATTAGCCAGTAAGTATTCGGATAGAGTAAGTAAAATATTTTTAGGCAGAAAATAAGGAAAGGCCTCCAGCAATTACCTGGCTGAAAGGCCTTTTATTTATACTAAAGACTTTTTATAATTAAATTGCCATAAAAAATAGAAAGGAGCTTTAGTATGAACAATATAATTTTAGATGAATTAGAAT
>NZ_JAJJPB010000052.1:0-9866 GCF_020908015.1 Clostridium aromativorans | reverse complement strand
ATGTGGCAAACTATGAGAGAAAAAACTGGACTAAAGAAAGTGGTCTGGAATATCCAAGTTGGTACAGGCAGAAAAAAGCTTTAAAGGATCATTTTTGGTATAAAAGCCTCCCTTCTCAGACGGCACAGGAAGTATTGAAACAGCTGGGTGACAGCTGGAAGTCCTTCTACGCACTGAAGAAAACAGGAGTCATAGAAAATCCTAAACCTCCTAAATTCAAACACTCAAATTTCAATATAAGATATCTCAATAAAGGTTTTGTACTGCAGGACGGAACTTTAAGGCTGTCGCTGCCTAAAAAACTGAGAATATACCTGAAAGAAAAGTACAGCATTACAGACAGGTATCTGTTTTTAAAAATGCCTGCCGGCAAAGAAATTGCAGGCGCACCAAAGATAGTGGAAATCATACCCCTGCCAAATAACAAAAAATATAGTTTAAATATCATAGTAGAGAAACAGGATGTCAAATTAAAAGAGAACAATGGTATTTACATGGGTATCGACCTGGGGGTGAACAACCTTGTTACAGCATATATATCAACAGGAAAAACCTTCATCATATCAGGAAGACAGCTTTTAAGTATAAATAGGTACTTCGATAAAAAAATATCTTATTATCAGTCAATTTCAGATGCACAGCAAAGTTCTAAAGGTATAAAACACCCGAAGAAAAGTAAGAGAGTAAGAAAACTTTATGAGAAAAGAGCCAAGCAGGTAAATCACGTACTGCATACAGCAGCAAAGAAAGTGGTAGAAACAGCTGAAAAACATAATGTATGCAAAATCATTGTAGGTGATATAACAAACATACGTGAAAATAAAAGCTTTGGAAAAGTCAATAATCAAAAGTTTCATAAATGGTTCTACAAAAGGCTGACAGATAAAATAACCTATAAAGCTGAAGATAGAGGTATTTCTATAGAAAAGCAGGAAGAAAGCTTTTCAAGTCAGTGCAGTCCAAATGTAAAAGAAGTATCAAAGGAATATGCCGAAAGATCTAATAGAAAATACAGGGGCTTATATAAGGAAAATAACAAAATATACAATGCAGACTGTGTAGGATAGAGAAATCTATACCAGCAGTAGTGGGTTTGGATACCCCGGAGATGTATCGGTGGAGCTCTATCATGGGGTTTATTGGGAATCCGAAGCTCTCCATTTCAATGGAGATGTAGTTCACCTGAATTAAAAAATTCAATTACTGAATATGAAAATAGTGCGGGTGAAGAAACTAAATTAGAGGAGTATTTACAACAGGTATCATTGTATACTAACGAAGATATTCAGGAAAATAGGGATAAGGTAAAAATGATGACAATTCATACAGCAAAAGGATTGGAATTTCCATATGTCTTTATTTGTGGATTTAATGAAGGAATATTTCCAAGTAGGAAAACAAATACAAAAGAAAAGATGGAAGAAGAACGTAGATTGGCATATGTAGGATTTACTAGAGCAGAAAATGCATTATTTCTAAGCGATGCGGAAGGTATTAATCGTGACGGAAGTTATAAATATCCATCAAGATTCATTTTCAATATAGATAAAAAGTATCTAAATTATGTGGTAGAATTAGAAGAAAATTTTATTGATAATGCAAATGATTTTATAACTAACTCTGAAAATATTCTCAATAGAAACAATAATATTCAGTTCAATGTGGGTGATAGGATAATTCATAAATCTTTTGGTGCTGGCAAGATTATTAAGATAGATAATATTAATTCATCTTATGTTATTAAATTTGATAATTCAGAAACATATAGTAATATTTCATTTTCTATGAAATTAGAAAATGAAAATAGTGATAATTTTAAAGATAATTCTATTGATGGACAAAAGAATTTAGAAAATAAAATAATTTTGGAGATAAAAAATGAAAGTAATAATCAAATAAAAAATTGGATAGAAAGTGCTAAAAAATATATTTGATTTTATTGAACTTGTCCCAAAAATGTGTTTTAATAAAAGAAAGTAGAATATATTTTGTTATAAAATTCATTGGATATATTTCCCAAATGTTTTATAATTATATTATGGTCAAATATAATATAAGGAGATGTATTTAATGGATAAAAAAAATATGCTATCTAATAATAGCAACAAAAAAAATAAATCCAAAGAAAATAAACAAAAAATACTACTTAATGAAGGAAATAATATTAAGAGTAATAAGACAATTAATAGTGATATGCTCAATAATGAGCGACAAAAAAACAAGGGGGATAAGCATATGGAAAATGTAATTGACAGAGAAAAAAATATAAATGATGAATATAATCAAATGCTAAAATTAAAAAAAGTGGGAAAGAGTTTAAAAGATTTATTAAATATTGATCAGGAAGATATAAATAAAGCAATAAAGGAAATGCGTAGTGAATGGAAGTAATAGTTGATACCAATATATTAATAGATGCAATATTTGATCAATTAAATTGTGAGGATTGCTGGGAAATATTACATTTGATTCGTAAAAAGGATATAACTCCTATTATGTCTAAGGGATTATTGAAGGAATATATTTTTATACCTTCTAAAGTTGTAATAAATGCTTTGATAAAAACATTAAACCAAAAAGGATTTATTGATTCAGTAGTCGAGGAACTTATGGCAACTCTATATGATTGTTATAGTGATGTATGTGAAATGATTATAAATAATTCAAAGATTGTTAATGTTAGTTCAAGAGGTAAATTCTGTATTGAAGATCCAGAAGATAATAAAATTATAAATTTGGCGATAGATTCGGATTGTCCTATCATAATTACAAAAAATGATAGGCATTTTGAGTGTGTGTATCATAAACAAATAAAGACTTGTACTGGAAAACAAATAGAGATATATAATCCGAATAATTTTATAAATATGATGCGAAGATAAAGAAAATTCGTATATTAGGTTAAAATTAATATAGACTTAGAGAGAAAAATCTCAGGTCTTTTTATATTGCAAAAAACAACCCGAATTTTAACCATGGAAAAAGCCAAATTATTATCAAATTTTCTAAAACTCTTTCTGTAATAAAATAAAAATGTGTTGTAGTATCCTGTTTTCATTTGATACGGTCAGAGCAGGATAGTATAATAAAATCATAGGGTGACGGAAAATAATAGCATCAAGTGGTGACTATTTTGGAGGTAAGATATGAAAAGTAAAAAATTAATGTCAATAGTGGTAGCAGCAGCCGTATGTGTGTCATTTCTGGGAACGGCTAAATTTGCGGGAAATAATGTTGCAAAGGCGAATACACAGACTACACAAACGGTACAAGCTTCAAACAGCAGTAATGTAATAAGGCTTGGAGGAACGGATAGGTATGACACTTCCGTAAAGATATCCCAATATGGGTGGAGACAGGCTGATACGGTATTTATAGCTGGTGCAGAACACGATGCTGACTTTGCAGATGCTATAGCAGGGACACCACTTGCACATAGCTATGATGCACCAATACTTTTAACCAGAGCAGCCGCACTGCCAGACAACATAAGTGAGGAAATAACAAGGCTTTCACCTAAAAATGTATATATACTTGGTGGTACGGGTGTTGTTTCATCAAATATAGAGAATGGTTTAAAAGCTAAAGGTTACACTGTTACCAGAATAGCAGGAAAGGACAGGTATGAAACTGCAATTGAGATAGCAAAACAATTGTGGGCCAAATATCCAAGCTCCAATACTGGCGCAATTTTAACTACAGGGCAACAATTTCAATATGCTCTTAGTATAGCTGCTTCAGCTGATGCACCAATATTATTTTCAGATGGCAATACAATAAATTCCAAAGTTGCGAATTTAATTGCCAGCAACAAAAATATTCGGAGCATAGAAGTAGTTGGTGGCGATAAGGTAGTACATTTAGGTGACTATTATAAAAACAATCCTTCACTGTTTTTAATAGACAATTATAACAGCGTATCTGAACTTGAAAAAGGTACGAAATTGGAGAATGTTCATGGAATAGCTGTTGCCAGCGATACGATTTTCCCAGATGCACTTTCGGGAAGTGCCCTGGCTGCAAAACTGGGCTATGTTCTAGTATTAAGCAATGGAACTGATTTTTCATATACTATAGAACCTCTTGAAAATGTATTGTCCTCAGCTATATTTCTTGGAGGAACGGGTGTAATCTCCGATGGTTTGCCTGGAAAGATATCTGCTATATTTAACAAGGACATTCCATCTAATCCCGACGGATTGAAAGACTCTGATGAGGTACCTTTTACTGATGAAAACTTGAAGAAGGATGTTGAGAAAGCACTTGGTAAAACTAATGTAACTCTTGCTGATGCTAAAAAAGTGTTAAATCTAACATTAAATGATAATAATGATTTAATTGATCTTAAATATTTCCCAAATTTAATGGTTTTGACAATGAATGGTGGGTCTATTAGTAATGTTGACTATATGACCAATTTGCATAATTTAGAGTATTTACATTTAAACAACTGTAAATATGATTTGGATTCTTTAAAGTCATTAAAAAATACAACAGTAATTGCTGATGGACAAATAATATCTAGAACTAATTAAATATATTAAACTATATGGTATGGGTATAACTAGCTTCAAATTTAAAGCTGGTTATATTTTTTTGAAGAAAATTTTATCAATTATCCTTTCCTTTATTTAAAAAAATAAATTATAACCAAAATTTTCACCATGAAAATAAACAAGAAATAATCAAATTTTATAACAGTGAATTCGGGATATAGTGAAAGTATAAATGGAGAAAGGAGGTATGTTATATAAATGATAAAATTGAAAGAAAAAAATGTGAGAAGAAGACTTCTGGCATTTTTCGTATGTGTAGGTATTGCGACCGTTGCAGTTGCTAATGTAGTAGGCAGCAAAACAGCCGCCTATGGGAGGAATGGAAATTGGGATATCTATAAATCTGATGGATTTTTAATAAAAGGCTTAGATAAGATTTTTGCAAGGACTGTTAAAAATAACCCTGAAAGTCAAGATAGTAACAAAAACACTCACGTTGTACAAGTATACATGGATCTATATGATAAGAATTATAGTTCCTATACTGTGATAAATTCCTTGTCAGATGGTAAGCCTATCGGAGATTCTTCGATCCCTGAAGTCCCTTCAGATCCCCAAATTCCTAACAAAGAGTTATATCTAGATAATACAATGTTTACAGATTCTAATGGGCAAAAGAAGGTATCAGCCTGGTACAACAGCACATACGGACCGTTTATCGATTCAGAGGTAGGCAATTCCAGCGAGGCATCACAGGAGGAAGATTCGGTTGATTTTACTAATTTGCTGTTTCCTGAAGGAAACGATAGAGCATATGTTATATCCACGGAATCTGTATATCATCTCAGAGACGCTAAAGCTATTGCCACTTTATATGGCTCTAAATATCCAATTCTGTTATCTAGTTCGCAAGATTCTAGTTTAGCTAGAAAATTGTCTAATATGAAAGCAAAACATGCAATCTTCCTCGGGGGGACAGGCACCAATCAGGGGCCTGCAGCATTTGATAATTTGACAGGTATAGGTACTACCGGCACCGATATGGTGAGAATAGGTGGTACAAACTATGCCCAAACTGCCAGGTTTGTAGCACAATTGCCAAGTAATGTCTATGACTTCCCAGAGCAACCTGAGAATAATCTAAGCAAATATTATTCTTTAAGTGCTGATAATTCTGTGAGTGAGAGTGTTGTAAGTTCTATATCCCAGAAGCTGCAGAGTAATGATTTCACCGGTGCTGTAAAATTAGCCTTATCCAATAAAATAGGCAATTCTAATCCACGGGCAGAGACAAATGTACAGTCTGGTATGCCAGCTTTAGTTATAGGCGGTTTTGACAAAGATAATCCACCAACTGGAGATGAGAAAGATAAGCAAAAAGAGAAATATTTAAAGATTTATCTTTGCGATCCATCGACAGGTCAGATAGTTTTTCAATATTTCACAGCAGGTTTTAAACTTGTGCCATCGACAACAGGAAATGGCTTAGTAAACCTCACCGTAAGGGTAAGTCCAAAGGATGCGGGCACAGTCACTCTTGATGGAAAGGCAAGTCAAGATGGTAGTGTAACGGAAAATAAGCAACTTGTAAATGGGAAAGCTAACTTTAAGGTTACACAGACTCCTAGTACACAAGCACCACAGCAAAGCCACTGGGAATTTGACCACTGGGGTGTCCTAGATGGGGATAATGTGACGCCAGATAATAGTGGAAATGTAGCAATAAGCAAAAGTACAACATTAGTTGCCTATTACAAGCTTATTTCCGACGCAAAGGATAAAATCTATGGTGATGAAAGCTCTGTACTTACAGTTAAAGCTACCGTTGATGCTGCATGGTATAGAAAGAATGAACCCCACAAGGCATCGGATACGGGTGCAACAATAGCCAAGGAAGGTCAACGTGTTACCTTCACTGTAAATACATCTTCAGATGATTTTAGATATCCTATAACCGACAGCCGGGGATGGCAGGATGATCATACGCCAAGCACTGTTATTTACAATAGAGACGGATTCTATGGTATTTTATATGGTCGGGGAGAGGAATCTCACGATTTTGGGCACTGGGTGCATCACAGAGATGATGATTACTGGGTGTCCCACTGGAAGTACCGCCAGGATTACAAGGGTACCATATACAGAAAACCAGTACAATATTTTTCAGCACAGAGGCTGCAATTTATATTCCCGGATGAAATCAGCCATACAACAGGAAAAGGACTTAACAGCGCCTTAAAGGACAATACGAATTTAGTCCCTATTACACCTTATATGGAATGGTATATTCAGTCAACTCCAACATTTTCGTCAAGGTATACTGATGGGCAGATATGGAAATATAATACTGAAAAAGTGGATTTTGATGTACCTCTTACCACTCCGGTAACTATAAAGGACAACGGTGTTAGGATAAGAGATCCATATATAATTAAAATCCATGCTATTGAGACAAATGGCTATATTACAGCAGATACTACGGTTAAGCTTGATATAAGGGGAAACATATATCAGGGTATATATACGACACCTATAGGATAGAGATATAAGCAAAAAGGAATTGTTTATTTTAAGCAATTCCTTTTTTATGTAAAATTTTATCTGTATAATTTTTAAATTCTATGGTATAATATTGGTAATAAAAAAGTGGATTATAAGTTCAGCCTGTTTGGTTAAGTTACGTAATTCACAATTTATGAATGATAAACTTTTTCGTCAATATGTTATTATCGGGTGCATAATGTATCCGATTTTTAATTTAAACAGAAAATAAGAGAGGTTATAGTATGTTTAAAGTTGATATTATAGGCAGAGTAGATAAAATGAGAATAACTAAAAATGATATATTATTACCATTATATGAGGCTATAGTGAATTCATTTCAGTCAATTGAAGAACTAAATGAGATCAATGATGATAAACAGATCGCTATTAATATTTTAAGAGATATGAGACAAGAACCACTTGAAAATAAGGATAAAGAAGAGAATTATCCAATAATTGGTTTCATAATTAGAGACAATGGAATAGGATTCAATGATAAAAATTATGATTCTTTTTTAACTTCAGATTCTACTTATAAAAAGCAAAAAGGTGGAAAAGGAATAGGAAGATTTACTTGGTTAAAGACTTTTACCGATATAAGTGTAAGAAGTGTATATGTTGATAAAAATAATAAAAGGAAAATTAGATCTTTTTCTTTTGTTTTAGATAGTGATCCTATTAAAAATTTGAAAGATGAATATACGCAAGATGAGTTATTTACAGAAGTTAGGCTAGAAAATATGAAAGATGAGTATAGCAGTAAGCTTCCCAAGACTAAGGATAAAATAGGCATGAAAATAATAGAGCATTGTCTAGCATATTTTATTCAAAAAAATTCACCTAGGGTAATTATTCAGGATAACTTTGGAATGATTGATTTAAAAAAGAAGTTTAAAGAAAGTTTATCTATAAATATGGAAGAAGAAAATTTTGAAGTTAAAAACAATAAGTTTCATATATATCATATCAAGTTATTTGAATCTGATGATAATAAAAATAGAGTTCATTATTGTGCTAATTCTAGGGAAGTTAAAACTGAGCCTCTAAATGAATTAATACCAGATCTAAATGGAAAGATAAATGACGGTGATAGAGATTTTGTATATTCTGCATATGTATCTGGAAAATTATTTGACAATATAGTTAACGATGAAAGAACTAATTTTAATTATAGTTTACTGGAAGCAAATTTATTAAATAAATATGAAATAACAAAGAAGGATATAGAAACTGAAGTTGTAAGTACTATATCGAATCATTTGAAACAGTATTTAGATCCTATAAAAAAAGAAAAAAGAGAATATATAGAGGCTTATATAAAAAGAGAAAGACCGGAATATAGACCTTTATTAAAACATAAGCAAAAAGAAATATCTAATATTAAGCGTAATATAAAAAAAGAAGATTTGGATTTGGAATTATTTAAAATTCAACAAAAGTTTAAATATGAAGTTAAAAAGCAAGGAGAGGAATTTTTAAGTAAAAATAAAGTCAAAAATATAAAAAATATAGATGAATATAAAAGAAAATATGAAGAATATGTAGAAAAGGAAAATGAGTTAGGTAAATCTACATTAGCAGAGTATATAATACATCGAAAAATAGTAATAGATTTATTAGAAAAATCCTTGAATATAAACGCCGATCGTAAGTATGTATTGGAATCTTATATTCATAATTTGATTTTTCCTATGAAAACTATATCGGATGATATTGATTATGAAAATCATAATTTATGGTTGATAGATGAGCGTTTAGCATATCATTATTATTTGGCTTCTGATATAAAGATGAAAGATATTGAGAATATTAGTGTAAATACAGATGATCGTGCAGATATTTTAGTAATTGATAATGCAGTTGCTTTAAGTGATGAAGATAGTAAACCGTATAATGCTTTGACAATTATAGAATTTAAAAGGCCTATGAGAGATGATTATACAGATGAAGAAAATCCAATAAATCAAGTTTTAAAATATACAAGAAATATAAGAAAAGGAAATGCCAAAGATAAAAATGGTAGGAATATAATCATCGCTGAAAATTCACCTTTTTATTTATATATTATTGCGGATATAACCCCTAACCTTGTAGAACAAGCAGAAAATGCTACATTAACAAAAACGCCAGATGGAATGGGGTTCTTTGGATATAATGATTCGAAAAATTTAAATGCATATATAGAAATAATTTCATATGAAAAATTATTAGAAGATGCAAAAAAAAGAAATCGAATATTATTTGATAAACTTTTTAAATAATTGAGAAAAATAGTTGTATATACTATGTTCCATCTATAAGGTATATAAGGTAATTTTTTAATACTGTTAACGTGCAAGAGAAAAAACAGGGGATTACTTAAAAACAAGTAGTTCCTTATTTTTATGCCTTAAAATACCACATATTAAGTATATAGAGAATTAGCAAATACCCTGTAAAGGTAACGATTAGTATTGGCCGTGTGGCCGACAAAAAATGAAAGGTGGAATTTTTTATGTTAAATGCATTGTTGTCAAAATTAAAGAAAGAACAGAATGGTTTGTATATGTTAAATTTATCATCCCAGATAAAAGAGAAAAATAGGAAAATAGAGTTACAAAATGAGCTTTTGAAATTCCAAAATACTAAGATTTCAGAATTAAATTCAGATATTTTAACAAAAAGGACGTAATTCTCTTATCTTCTATAAGTGGGAGATGAATAGTCCTTGTTATTTTAGGTTCGATTCCTAAAATAATAACTACTTGACGAATTATTATATATGATGTATTCTAAAATCAGTGGTAAATATATAAATGAGGTAAAATAAATGGATTTAGATACAAA
>NZ_JAJJPB010000051.1:0-10187 GCF_020908015.1 Clostridium aromativorans | reverse complement strand
CTTTAGCCTATTTGATATTTTATCATTTATTACTTTTCTCCTATATTTAACAACCAGTACTAAATGATAATTTAGCAAAAATACTGAATGATTATTTGTATCTAAATCCATTTATTTTACCTCATTTATATATTTACCACTGATTTTAGAATACATCATATATAATAATTCGTCAAGTAGTTATTATTTTAGGCATCGAACCTAAAATAACAAGGACTATTCATATCCAACTTATAGAAGATAGGAGAATTACGCCCTTTTTGTTAAAATTGATTAATTTCCTCTTCTTCTATAAATTATAAAATGAGCAATAACAGCTAGCGCTTGAAAAATAAATCCGATTGTGCAGACACCCTGCCAGCCAAAATTCTGCCAGAAGAGAGTACCAAGGAAAGAGCCTGCTGCACCTCCTATAAAATAGGAAAACATAAATACGGTATTATTACGGCTGCGAACCTTGTCCCCCAGAAGTTGTACTCTCGCCTGATTTGATACCTGCCCGCACTGATTTCCAAGATCAAGAATAACTGCACCTAACATAAGACCAATAATATGATATCCAAAGAAGATAAAACATACATAAGCAGCAGTAGAAAATATTACTCCCACCCCTACAGTAAACCTGGGACTTTTCCTGTCAGCTGCCTTGCCAATAAGTGGTGCTGCCAACGCACCGGCAACTCCAAAGAGACCAAATAACCCCGCTTCTCTGGTACCCATATTATAAACCGGTGTCTCAAGCAAAAATATAAGTGAAGTCCAGAATATACTGAAGGAACCAAACATAAAGAAACCATTCACTGCTGATTCCCTCAGAGAAACCTGATTTTTTATCAAATCCGGAATGGACCTTAAAAGCTCCCTATAAGGAATTACATTTGACGGCTTATCTTTAGGAAAAAGCCCTAAAATAAAAGCAAACAGCAGTGCAATAAAAAATGCACCGAAAATATACACAGCTCTCCAATTTAAAATTGAACCTATTACCCCGCTAAAGGTACGTGAGAGCAAAATTCCAATAAGAAGACCGCTCATAACATTTCCTATAATCTTGCCCTCCTGACCTTCCGGTGAAAGGTGAGCAGCATAGGGAACAATAATCTGCGGAACAATGGTGGTAAGACCTATTGCAAACATGGATAAAAGCATGACAAAATAATTTTGTGAAAATGCAGTTATAATCAGGGATAAAGCCACCAAAACCAACATTCGCAGTATAAGTGAACGTCTTTCGCACATATCTCCCAGGGGCACTATAAATAAAAGTCCAAGGGCATATCCAATCTGAGTGACTGTAGCTGCTATTCCTGCCGAACTCTGTGATACGGAAAAGGCACCCGCAATCTGTGATTCAAGTGGTTGAATATAGTACAAATTTGCAACACAGACTCCGCAGGCAACTGCCATCAGCAGAACCAGTGATTTACTTAAAACAAACTTCTTTTTCTCTCCAAAATCTTTCAATTGTAAAACTCTCCTCAATCAGTATTTAATATCTGAACTTTAAACTTCATATAAAATATATCGGACTTTGGATAAAAAATTATTTTATAGTGTATATGTACTATACACTATGGGTATGGAGAACTTCCTTCAAAGAAGTTTCTCCAGCTGCTCTAAAAAACTATAGATAGCTTCCATGTCCTTCCCGGACTTATCCTGTACACAGGACAAAATAACTCTGTTGATGTTTTCATGATATTTTTTGTGTTCACAATAAGCTGTCCATCCCTTTTTAGTCAACAAGACAATGGCCTGGGATTTATTTTCCGGATTCAGTGCCTTTACAATTAATTTTTTACCCTCCAATCTAATGAGCGTTTGTGAAACCGCACCTTTTGTAATATTGTTCCTCCTGGCTATTTCTGACACGGAAAGTTTTTCGTTGTCGCCTATGAACTCAACAAGATGAATTTCTGAAAGGTGAAGTACTGTATCCGTACCAAAACTTCTCGCCTTTTTATCAGTTTCATTAAAACGGTTTATGACATCCAATAATTTTCTAGGTAATTTATCTGCATAAAATTTTCTATCCATATTAACAATTGTATATATACTATACGTTATTGTCAAGAGCAAATGACTCTTAGTTTCGGATAAGCACTCAAACTATATATCCCTGCTTTTAAATTCATGTGCACCAATGAGCGTAAACATTATAAACAAAACAACAGATACCGCATACATATAAGGCGGAAAATTGAAACTTGCATTTGTTGCACCTACCAATACCCTGCCCGGATAATCCCAGGGAAAAAACATCCAGTACCTGGTATTGTCAATTAAAACTGCAGGCAGAGAAAATACCAGCCCAACGCCTAACGGCACAGCAATATTATTGCATTTCATACTCAGATAATATTGAACTGCTATAACAGGCAGTGAAGCTATAATGCAAAGTAACGGAGCATATATTAACTCTTGGGGCATACTCTGATTCTTCGGCGCTATAATCAGGCCGGCTAAAATTGTAAGGATCATAAACAGCACAAGATTTAAAAATACTATGCCGCAGGTAACAAGAAGTTTTGCCCTATAAAGCTGTTCTCTTTCTACGGGCAATGTCAGCATCCACTTAAAATTATCCCCGCTGTTTTCTATTCTCACCAGAACAGCCGTCACTATGGTAATAAAAAGCCCTATAATAAACAATCCATAGAAAAGTGAGCTCTGAGTATACACCTGATTCCATACATTTTGTCCTTTTGAGGTAAAAAGCTCTTTATATCTCAAAAAATTTGTAAAACCCAATATAACAAAAAACAAGGGAACAAACATAACTATATTCAATATTTTGGAGTGCTTCAATTTCAATAATTCCACTTTATATATACTTTTCATACTATTCACCACCTATTTTATATCCCTTTTATCAAATTCCAGAACCCCTATTACAAGCCATAGTATCCCTGAAGCTATCCCAAAAAAAGCTGCTCTCTGGGCGTTGCTTTTATCTCCCGTAGGCATCGCCAGCAATACATTGGCATAGGGAACCACATAGGAGAGAAATTTACTCTGCGCAAGCATATAGGCCCCTATGCTTCCCGCAAAACCCACGGCCGCAGCTGCCAGCGAATTCTCCATGTAACAGCTTATAAACTGCTCAAAACCCACCACTCCTAAAACTGTACACAGCTCAAATCCTATATAATTGAAAATCAATCCGCAACTTCCATCAATATGGAACAAGTTTTTTATAATTATCAGAAATATACCGTTTAAAATCACCAGGATAAATGCAGCTGCAAGCACTACAATCCACTTGGACAAATAAATCTTGCTTCTTTCAACGGGCCTTGATATTATCTGTTTCCAGGTTTTCTCACTGTATTCCATATAATTTACAATAACCGCCACTACAACAATGGATAAATTTAGTAGAATAAACCACAAGGTAGAGGCATGGCTCTCATAAATAAGTGCTCCTATCCTGTCGTAAATTCCAAGATCATACAGGGATTTTATATGCTCCTCTGCCATTAAAAAACTATATCTCACGTGCAAATCCGCGGTCAAAAGTAAAAAAGAGAGAACCGGAATGAAAAATACACCCTTCCAGAGTATCGACCTTTTGTATTTCATAAGCTCGGATTTTAAAATTGAAGTAGATGTCATAGTTTTTCTCCCCCTTCAGTAAGATCAAGAAATATTTCTTCAAGGGATTTTTGCACTTCCACAAATTTAAATACCCTATTGTTCTTCAATACCAGCTGTCTTAAAATCTCCTCCGGATCCTCTCCCCTTGGCTTTAATAAAACATCCTTGCCCTCTGTCCTATACTCATATCCACAGCTGTCCAGTGTATCCTGAAGCCTTCTGGAATCCCTGGCTCCTATACAGATCTGACTCTTACTTTTTGAATGAAGTTCTTCAAGAGTTCCTTGAAACAGCATATTTCCCCTGTTTATAATTCCAATATCATCTGCTACAAGTTCAATTTCACTCAGGTTATGACTGGATATGATGACTGTCATATTGTAGAGCTTGGGAAGTCTTTTAATAAGGCCCCTTATCTCATGGATTCCAGAGGGATCAAGTCCGTTGGTGGGTTCATCCAATATAAGAAGTTCCGGTTTTGATATGAGTGCCTGGGCAATTCCAAGTCTCTGCTTCATGCCGAGTGAAAATTTACTAGCTTGTCTATTTTTCCACTCCGTTAGTTTCACAACCTCCAGAACTTCATCAATATATTTATAGTCAAGTTCCAGAAGTTCCGCCGATACCTGCAGATTTTCATAGGCTGTCAAATTTCCATAATAAGATGGCGCTTCCACCATGGACCCAACTCTCTTCAGAATATCCATTCTGTTTTTCTGAAGATCTTTGCCAAACATACGGACTTGTCCACCTGTAGGCTTTATAAGCCCCAAAAGCATCCTTATAGTTGTGGATTTTCCAGCCCCGTTGGGACCCAGAAATCCGTATACCCTTCCTTTCTTTACAGATAAATTTATTCCCTTTACTGCCTTAAAGTTTTTAAAACTTTTCGTCAAATCTATGGTTTTTACAATATTTTCCTCCATACAATTTCCTCCTTGAACTAGCATATGAACATATAATAGATCCTGCAGCTTAAATCCCATTTATCAAAACCTTAAGGGAACCTTAAATTCCATTTGATAAATAAAAAAGCCTTCTATGAAATAGGCTCTATCATAAAAGGTTTGAATTTTACCAAATTTTTTATATCTTTGAAATGTATCTTTCTCTTTTCCTCTAATGATGAAACAGCCTTAAATCTGAAAAGGCCATTACCATATTATAATCATTGCAGGCTTCTATCACAGCATCATCTCTTATGGAACCGCCTGGCTCAACAATGTACTCAACCCCGCTTTTAGATGCCCTGTCTATGTTATCCCTAAATGGGAAAAATGCATCAGAGCCTAGAGAAACTCCTTTAAGTTTTGAAATCCAATTTTTCTTCTCCTCTTCCGTAAGCTTTCTTGGAACTTCAGTAAATACATCTTTCCAGTGTCGTGTCTCCTCTTCTGTTACATCATTACGAAGATACTGATCTATTGCATTATCTTTCTCAGCTTTTTTAAGTCCGTCTCTAAATGGAAGTGATAAGACTGAAGGATGCTGTCTTAAAAACCATATGTCTGCTTTTGATCCGGCAAGTCTTGTGCAGTGAATTCTCGACTGCTGTCCTGCACCAACTCCAATCACCTGTCCATCAAGCACAAAACATACAGAATTGGATTGAGTATACTTAAGTGTAATCATTGATATTAAGAGATCTCTCTTTGCATTTTGAGTGAGATCTTTTCTTTTTGTTACTATATTTTTCAAAAGTTCATCTGTTATAATTGCGTTATTCCTTTTCTGCTCAAAGGTTACTCCAAATATTTCTCTTTTCTCCATTTCACAGGGTTCATAATCTCTGTCAATTTGAATTATGCAGTAATTTCCTCTCTTTTTCTTCTTTAAAACTTCAAGAGCCTCCTTACTATAGGACGGCGCAATTATTCCATCAGAAACAGCACTTTTTAATACTTTAGCCGTAGATAAATCAACTTCATCACTTAAAGCCGCAAAATCTCCATAAGAAGACATTCTATCGGTACCTCTCGCCCTGCAATATGCAGTAGCTGCAGGCGAAAGCTCAACATGTTCAACTGCATATACCTTCTTCAGTATGTCATCAAGCTGCACTGCAACCGCAGCACCGGCAGGACTTACATGTTTAAAAGAGGCCGCACTTGCAAGACCTGTAGTATTTTTCAATTCCTTTACAAGCTGCCATGAATTAAGTGCATCCATGAGATTTATATATCCGGGCTTGCCATTTATAATTCTAAATGGAAGTTCTCCTTTTTTCATATAAACCCTGGCAGGTTTCTGATGTGGATTACAACCATACTTTAATATAAGTTCATTATTTTTCATCTGCATTACTCCCTTCCAAATTTGAACACAAAAAAACCCGGGTAAATTATTAATTACCCAGGCGGTCGATACAACTTCTATTCAATCATGCTTCCCATGGTAAACTCCATTTCCGCCAGTCACATGATCACTTATTTATCCATTAAATTATATTATACTCCAATATCCATGTCAATGATTCAAACCTTAACAGAACATTAAAATTTTGTATCTTAGGCGAAGGATACCTAAATGATGCTATAATTAAAATATATATATTTTTGACCATTGGAGGTAAAAATGCAGGATCAAATTTTAGATAGAAAGATACTTTTAATAGATGATGAAGTTGAGCTTTTAAAGCTGATGGAGACGGTCCTTAGAAAAGAAGGCTTCAGGAGAATATTCAAAGGAAAAAATGGATCAGAGGGTATAAAAATATGCAGAAACGAAAAACCTGACATAGTAGTTCTGGACATAATGATGCCGGATATGGACGGATTTGAGGTGTGCAGAAATATAAGGAATTTTTCTTTTGTTCCCATTATCTTCCTGTCTGCGAAATCTGAAGATGTAGATAAAATACTTGCTCTGGGCCTGGGTGCGGACGATTATGTAACCAAACCTTTCAGTCCCAAGGAGGTAGCCTTCAGGATCAAAGCTCATCTGCGAAGAAACATATATATCAAAAATGAAATGTCAATGAAAAAGGAAAAGATAAGCTTCGGGGACATAACAATTGACCCTGCAAAAGGTGAAGTATCAAAGTCAGGTAAAAATATAACACTTACTCCCAAGGAATATCACCTGTTATGTTACATGGCCCAAAATGCCAATCAAATTCTTACCAAACAGATGATATGCAGTGAAGTCTGGAAAGACAGCTATGAGGGATATGACAACACAATTATGGTTCATATAAGAAAACTAAGGCAAAAATTAGAAGACAATCCTTCCAGTCCAAAATATATAATTACAGCCAAGGGCCTGGGTTATAAGCTGAAAATTCAATGAAGAGGTAGCTTAATATGAAAATCAGAAACAAAATCAAAACCAATTGGAATATCACTACAAGATTTCTTGTAACACTGATATTCATAGTTATAATTGAATTATTCGTAAATCTGTTTTGGGGAGGCCAGATGACTACATACAACAACTGGATTTCAATCTATCCCACTCCGGAAAAGTTCACATTGAATTTCTCCAAATACGTAGGCTTTAAAAATCAGACTCCCTTTATAAAAGAAGATGGGATAAGACAAGTTCAAAAAAACGGTGCCTGGATTCAAATAATAGATGAAAATTTCAGGGAAGTGTACTCCTTCAAAAAACCCGGTACAGTTTCCGTTAAATATACTCCCATAGAATTTGCCCATATCTACAAATACGACATAGCCAATTCTTCCATATTTATAGGTGAAAAGAAACATGGCAGCAGGAGCTTTTCCTATATAATAGGTTTTCCTCTAAACAGAGTGGCAAAACACACCCTTGTCTTTAACCCTTCTTCCTTAAGAAGATTTTTCTGGAATGGAGTTCTGCTGCTGCTGGGTATAGATATACTGGTGGCAGTAATCATATCCTATTTTGTATTCGGAAAGAGGATGGGGAAACCACTTCAAAATATAATCAACGGCATAGATGAACTCTCAAGGGGCAATTATGAAACAAATTACCTGGAAAAAGGTGTCTATAAAGGCGTTTTTTCAAACTTAAACAACCTGGGCAGAACTCTCAGGGAAAACAGAAAAAAAAGAGAAGAACTGGATAAGATGAGGGATACCTGGATCTCCTCCATATCCCACGACCTGAAAACCCCCCTGTCTTCCATAAAGGGCTATGCCGAGATAATGAAAGATCCGGATTATACTTTTTCCAAAGAGGAGATTTATCAGTACTCGGAGATAATATACAACAAGTCCACCTACATACAGTCACTAATCCAGGATTTAAATTTAACTTACAAATTTAAAAACAAAGCCGTACCTTTAAAAAAGGAAGAGACAAATATGACTCTCCTTTTACAGGATACAATCATAGAAATTTTAAACAACCCGCTTTACTCCAATAAAAATGTGAATTTTTATCCTGAAGATGAAAATATAGAAGCTTTCGTAGATAAAAAATTTTTAAGAAGAGCGCTTGCAAATTTAATTTTAAATGCCATAATTCACAACAGGGACAGTGTGCAGATTGACATTTCAATTTACAAGAAAGATAAAATCCATATTACAATAAAAGATAATGGCAGGGGTATACCTGAAAAAGATCTAAACTATGTTTTTGAAAGGTATTACAGAGGTACAAATACCAATTCTTGCACCGAAGGCTCAGGTCTTGGCATGGCAATATCCAAGCAGATAATAGATGCACAGGGCGGAAGTATAAATATAGAAAGTACCCTGGGTGAAGGTACAACTATAAGTATAATTTTATAGCTGACATTTAATATTAAATAGGAATATGCCTGTATAAGTTCTTCCCCTAAAGAATACCGTATTCTAAGTGCTGAAGACACTAAGAATACGGTTAATAAGGTCCAGGTGGAGTAAAGTATTCCTTATAAGCAAACTCCATCTGAACCTAAGAATCACTTTATTTCCATGAATCCCCTTCCTGTAAGGATGTTTCCGATGCTGATTTTTTATACATGGTCAAAAACATCGTGGGGATCACAGCTGCTATGGTGAAACCAATAGTCCACCAGAACGAGACGTTGAAGGAATGGGCAATGGCATGAAGATCGGAGACGGCATGTCCTGCCATCTGCCCCTGGGCCACGGTAGCAAGGATAGCCGACCCGAAAGCTCCGCCGATGGTCTGAAAAATCCTCGTGGCTATGCTGGCGTGGGGAACCTGCTCTCTGGGAAGTCCGATATAAGCAGACATCATAATTGCAATCAGCAAGCCGCCGAGCCCCGCCCCTCTGATAAGCAGAGCAGCAGCCAGAAAGATCAGATTCGTATCCACACCAGCAAAAGCAAAGGGCAGAGTTCCTACTGCAACAGCAGCAAGACTAATCAGCACAATATTGCGTGAACCGTTGCGGTCGGCCACCTTACCGGCCCAGCTTCTGGTGAGCAGCATTCCTATTCCCTGCGGAAGCAGCCACAATCCGGCATACAGGGCACTTGCCCCACACACCTCCTGATAATAAAGGGGCAGCATCAGCATAGCCCCGTTGGTGATGATACCGCACAGGATCAGCAGTATATTGGAAGCTGAAAAATTGGCGGATTTGAACAGACGCACATTCAGAGCCGGTTCGCGTTTTGTCTTCAATGCATAGATAACATAGGATGCCATCAAAACCATGCCGATGATAAGAGGGACATAGACTGTCCTGCTACTTAAACCCCCATGGGTGGCAACCTGTGCAATGCCGTAAATCAGAAGGGCAAACGCAGGAGAAAGCAAAAGCATGCCCATCACATCAAGGGAGGCTTTCTTTTCCAAATGCTTATCGGCCGGTATTCCCCACAAAGCCAACGGAATGGCTATGATGCAGATTGGAATATTGACAAAGAAAATCGCCCGCCAGCTTAAGCTGTTTACGATAACCCCGCCTAATACCGGCCCAAGGATCGGCCCCAGCAGAGCGGGAACACTGACGATGGACATGATCCGCCCCAGGTTGCGCCCTCCAGAAACTTGTACAAGCTCTGTCTGTAATGTGGGCATCAGCAATCCCGTGCCGATTCCCTGGATAACGGCAAAACTGATTAAACTCTGGATGTTCCAGGACAGCATGGCAAGCACAGAACCGGCCAAAAAGATCGTCACGGAAAAGATATAGGAGTGTTTGCATCCAAATCGCTTGGTGGCCCAGCCTGAAATGGGCACGGTCAGTCCCATTGCCAGAACGTATCCCGTCGTAATCCACTGCACAACAGAAATGGCTGCCTTCATATCGGTTGCAATAGTATGAATGGCCACATTGACCATGGTGGTATCGAAAAGTGGTGCAAGGGCACCGACCACCAGAATGATAGCAACCCTGAGCACCATTGGATCGAGCTTTTCTTTTGCCGGTTTTACATTTTCTGTATTCATTAGAAAACTCCTTTCATAGTCACAATAAGAAACGTTTAGTTTCTTTTGGAATTATGATATAATAAATACAGAACTTTGTCAATAGGAAACTCCGAGTTTTCTATATATATTTCTATGACAGAGGTACATTTATTGTTGATGTTCGGAGGGAAAAGGTTGAAAAGGTTGAAAATTAAAGTATGAATTGGAAACATAGTAAAAGCGCATAGCAAATAAGCCATCATTTGATGACTTTTTGAAAATTAAATATTTAGCAAGTT
>NZ_JAJJPB010000050.1:0-11131 GCF_020908015.1 Clostridium aromativorans | reverse complement strand
ATAATTTACATTGTATACACAGGTTCTTGCATGTATTATATTATTTTTACTCATACATATAGTATATTATATATTAGTCTATAATTCAAAAGAATAAAGGCTTTCAACATATACATATAGTAACTTTGATAGCAGCCTTTCATCTCCCCTTTGAAAATGGGAGGATTCTCGGCTATTTTCCTAAATAAGGTACTACTAAATTTATTGCTAACCTTTTTATTTAATGTTCATCTTTAGCAACATTGTATCAATATAAAAATGTAAAATCAATTTAAAAGTTAATCTTTAGCACATTAGGCGGTGAACTACTTTGAAAATATACTGGTATAAGGGAAGCAAAAATGTAATAGGTACTAGAGTTAAAAAAGCCCGTAACATGTTTAATCCTCCCCTGACTCAAGGAGACTTAGCTGCAAAATTAGAATTAATGAATATAAAGCTTGATAGAATATCCATTTCAAGAATTGAATCCGGTGA
Source organism: Clostridium aromativorans (assembly GCF_020908015.1). Lineage (NCBI taxonomy): Bacteria > Bacillati > Bacillota > Clostridia > Eubacteriales > Clostridiaceae > Clostridium > Clostridium aromativorans. The sequence continues at coordinate 10,654 of NZ_JAJJPB010000050.1, read as the reverse complement.
CAGATTTGTAGCTGATTATGAAGTAATTGGAATCGCCAAAGCACTTAATGTATCTCTTAATTGGCTTTTACTTGGTGAATAATTTTTATAAAAGAATAAATAAAAAGGCCTATATAATACAATAACTTTATAAGCCTTTTCATATCTTAATGTTCATACTTTCATATTACCCATATTGGAAATCCCAGCTATGGATATGTCAAAAATAATCTTTATCAAAATACATACACCTACAACAAATATGGCAAATGCAATGCCTTCCTTTTTTTCTATCTTATTCTCAAAGTTTAATTTCCTTGATTTTTCAATGCTTTCATTTCCGCTCTTTAAATTATGGACTGCGGAGGTTTTATCACTTTCCTCTACCTGCCTCAGTGCCGATATTATCTTTGATATGCACTTGTATCTTTCATCATTTAAAAACTTCTCATAAGCGGCATCCCTGCCTACAAGATAATTTGTTTCAAATTCAACAAGGTACGGTTTCAAATAGTGAGAATTGTCTATCAGAGCCTTGAGCATGTTCCTTGAAGTCACATTGGGATTGCTGCCCACCATTACCAGGAGATTGACAAGGTTGTATACCTCTTCTTCTTTTCTCCTCACTATCACAATGGAGTACAGTTTTAAAAGTAAATCAGGCACAAAGAAGAACACTACCGCCCACAGACCATATCTTATTTTTCTTGAAACAGAATACAAAGGCTTTAGAGATACTGCATCTTTTAGGGCAACTGATGAACTGTCATTGATCCTGTCCGAATCTACATCTCCATATTTTGATAATACACTTTTCACTGCTTCAAAACCTGCATCATTATTGTTTATTCCAGTGATATCAACATGGACTTTCATTAGATTGAAATTCTTGAGTCTTGTAGAAGGATTGTTGTGAAAATCATTTTGGGAATAAGTCGAATATACTGGTGTTTCAAATACCTGCCTCTGCTTTACCTGAGTGTTTGTTATAAATACCATGAACAAAAGAAGAGAGGCTGCCATAAATGCAATTGTTTTTATGACATATAGATCCAGTACAGCCATGTCAAGGGAAGACTTAGCCAGCAGATTGTCTAGAATCTTGTATTCCTTATCCTTGTGTTTTGGAAGTACCTTCCTTACAATTTTTTTCAAAAGTTTGTTTTTGAATAAATTCTTCGCATCAAGTAAATAGCTGGCATAACATGCTATTATAATTGCCAGAATAAATAAATTTCCTATACTGTTTGACATATTGACTCCCTCCTATAGCTTTCTTAAAAAGTCCATTGAGAAAAAATATATTATGTAAAATATGACTACAAATACATATTTCATGGAATCAAGCGGATTTTGTGATTGACCTATTTCAGGTACAATTACATTCATATATTTCTGCATTAGCAGAGTTATCACCACCATGAATAGAGCTCCCAGCTTGTACTTCAAAAATTTTTCCCTGGCTTTTTCTGCAAACATGTTTTCTTCCCTCATTTTCACAATGAGATTGCTTATCTGGTTGTTCAGTTCCTTGAGGTCACCTCCATAGACAACATAAGCCTTTAGAAGTTCGGAAAAGGCATTTATATTTTTATCATTGAATGTTTTTTTGAAATCATCGAAAGCAGTATTTGAATTTCTGGAGAGGTTGTAATATAGGATCTGAAAAGGTCTTTTTATATGTCCTTTCAAATTTTCAGATGTGGCCTTTATTGCAGTATCAATTTTAAATGATTTGTTTAAGTTGTACTGGAATTCCTCCAGGCTGTTCGGTATCTTTTTTATTACCCTGTATGTCATGAAATTTATAATATAATCACCGACAAGAACAGGCAGTACAAATGCAAATACAATGTAGACAAGTTTAAGGTACCATATGATGTCGAGTAGCATGATAAGCGTAAAAGCAATCAAAACTGCAATACAATATATCCCGACAAGCACCGATGAAAGCCTTGACGCATCTTTCCTGAAAAGGTTCAACTTCAAAGTAAGTGTCTTTTTATTCAATATCATTTTAAGCACCCCATATCTATTCCACATTCACCATACAATGCCTTTAATTCTTCCATATACTTTTCCGTAAAGCCAAAACTGAAAGCTTCATTTAAGTAATCCTGGGATATTGGATTGATCAGGGCAAGATTTCCTTCTCTACGTTCAAACATTGGATTCAATTCATATGGCATATGGTAATTTTCAGGTCTGAAGATTACTTCAGTAACCTCCTGTATATATCTTTTTCCTGTGGCCAGGTTCAGCGCTATGAATATAACTATATCAACCGCCCTTGCTATATCGTAAAGTGCAGATTCTTCGCTCTTGTATGAATTGTTTTGCATGAGCATATTTTTGTAGTCCGGTATGAAATTTTTTATAGATGATGTATGAAAGCTTCCTAGGCTGCCCCTATTTTGTCTTGTCATTGCCTGGAGTGTTATATAAGCCTCCTCAGGTGTCCTCACTTCTCCATCTATCATAATGTCACGGCCAAGCCTAAGCCCGGTTTTAAAGCAGTCCATCGGTGATTTTATGTTCAGGAATTTTAAATTTTTGACGTCTTTATCCGGAAAATATTTTCTTATGGCAAGTTCAAAAGATGATTCCATAGTAAGAAGTGTCAAATTGTCCGGTATGGAAGATATAAGTCTTAGAAGGTAAGTTGTCTTTCCTGCACTCTGGGGACCAACTACAAGTATGTTGGGTCTGCTTTTCATAATTATATCCATAAATCTTTCCAGCTGCTTTGTTGAGGTACCTTCCACGATTAAATTCTCGCTTGATATATATTTATAATCTTCATACCTTAAATTTAAGGAAGGTTCCCTGCTGTATGGAGGTATGAGTGCCGTTACTCTTGCACCGCTCAAGTTGTCACATATTATTTCTGGATTGTTCGGCCTTAAGTCGTCATCACTGGAGTTTGATATGCTCTTTTTTATGATCTCAAAACATGTCCTATTATCTTTAAAATATAGATTTTTTACCCTCTCCCTCTTTCCATTTACCTGAAAACTTATAAAATCCGCACTGTTTACATTTATCTCATTGAGTCCCTCCATATCTCCATAACTGTATGGATCTATTACTGAAAGGCCATATAGTTCCTGGTATATTATCTGTATGAGCAAATCAATTTTTTTATCTCTATCTGAATTACCGGAAATACAGATAGAATTTATTACCCTGCCATAATCCCTATCATCACCTTTATATACGGGTTCAAAATAATTTATGTGATACTGCTTTATATAACCATCTACAGTAGAATGTTCCTTATCCAAAATATCAGCAAGGTATTTTTTTATATAAACTTTAAGCATATTCTTGCTTTTTAAATCTCCTGCAGATGCCAGCTTGATGAGTTCATTGAGATTTTCAATATCCGAATTATCCGACAGCATAATGTCCTTTATTGAATTTAGAAGTTTATCCAACGACATATGATTTCATCTCCTCTTCTAAAATTAATACATTTTACACTATGATTTTCTCTCACTTTCATTTATCTCTCCTTTGAAATTCACATGACTTTTCAGCCAAATTAATGCGTTTATGAAAATAGGAATACAAAGAATAACTAATGTTATGAAAAATAGTTTCATCATTCCATTAAAAGAAAAATCATTACCGCAAAGAAATATTATATATCCCAATCCAAAATAAGGCATTATTAAAGAGTTAATTAATTTCTTCATGGAGTCTCTAAAGCTTATATGTACTTTTAATATAAGTTTCACAGAGAACCAAAAAATCATCATCCAACCACTTAATACAAGTGAAATTTCCGCTATAGACAAAAAGCTTTCGAAAGTTGGAAATATACATTTTATTTTAAAAAGCCCCAGCAAACCTATGATGTAAATTATTAGAGTTGAAACCCACATGTTTTTCCATAGCTTTAATTTTTTCATTATATTCTCACTCCTAATTAAAAATCTTATTTTTGTGCTGCACTATCTGAACTTTGTTGGGCAGGTGACGGTACCGGCTTATCCCATGATGGAATATACATAACCTTGGATGCAGCTGTATTTTGAGATGGATATTTGTAGAAACTAAAGGAAGCTATCTTTTTTGCATCTTCAATAGATAAAATGTCGGAATTATTTACGAGAACAGTAAGATGGGCTGGTATCTGTTTTTGATCTGATGTTTTCTGATCTGACATTGGCTCTCCCGTGGAATCAACAACTTTTGAAACCAACGCCTTAGACACTATGATATCCGGTTTTCTGCCTTTTTCCTTATAGTTCACTATGACATCCACATAATCACCCGATGTTATGGAATTATCGCTTAAAGTATCCAACGATACAGAAAGAGTACATGGCCTTAAACCGTTTGTGGGCTCGGATATATCATCCTTTTTAATGTTTTCATTCTTGTATATGTTCCTGTCTGTTATTTTCCCGACTATGGATTTTGTCTCATTATAGCCATATGAAGTAGGTACCTTGTTGTAAATGGAGTCTTTAACAATTTTAAGATCCGATTGTTTTACAATACTGCCTGCCGTTATATTTTTTGCGGCTTTGACACTGTACACATATTTACCTTTTAGTGAAGGTACGGAACCTGTAATATAGAAAGTGGCACCTATAATTCCAATCCATACGGCAGATGTTGCAAGCACTATTCCAATTTCCTTTTTCCTGCTTTTTAAATTTATCACAACACTATGTCCTCCTTTCTGTTACTTTACTTTTCAATTTTGCCAATTATGGATTTCATGGGTACAACCCCGAAATTTCTGCTGTCGTTGCTGTTGTTCCTGTTGTCCCCCATGACGTAATATACTTCAATTGGAATTAACATATCTACAGGTAAATATTTGTCCATAGCTGAGTTCATTTTTTCTTTAAGGTAAGGTTCTGCGAGTTCCTTGTTATTTATAAAAATCTTTTCATTCTGGATTCTTATTTTTTCTCCCGGAAGTCCCACAACTCTTTTTATAAGGACCTTATTATCATCAACTGATTTGAATATTATGATGTCTCCCCTATTTATCTGAGTAATGTTCTTATCTGCAGTGAGTTTTTCTCCAGAGTATAGTGTCGGCTGCATTGAATCGCCTACCACTTCCACATTGACTTTGCCTGAAACATTTCGGGATAGTACCGATGAGACAGCAACAACTAAAAGAAGTACTACGATGGATGATATTACAAGTTTGATTTTCTCTTTGACTCTTTCTGAAATATTCATATTCTATAAGCCACCTCTTTATAAATTAATAAAAAATGCTATTACACAGCCTATGGCCATATATGTTACAAGTGGTATGCTGTCATCGTCCTGTTTTATAAATCTCTGGCTCAGCAGTGAGAGAATTAATACCAAAAGCATTATAAAAGCACCGTGGCTGCCGTAAAAAAGCGTTACTGCCGGAGATATTTTTATATCCCCCCATCCTATCCCATAACATTTTTCATCAACTATTTTGTCTGGAAGTTCTTTTATTTTCCTATAAAGCCCAAGTTTCTTTATTCTCCTATAAAAATTTCTTCTGAACTTCTTTGGAATACTCTTGGTACTGCATGAAAGAAATGCACCTGCCGTATATAAATCAGCTCCAGTATTGCTTATCTCGGCAAGTGCTACCTTTTCAGAGCATCTATTGACAAGCTCAATTTGAGATATGAATTTGTTTAATTCCTGCTGCAGTTTGTCCAACCTAGAACTTAGGATTTTTTCGTTTCCGGAATCAAACACAAATCCTCTGGCCATATCTATATTTTCCTGCGTCGGATTGTCTTCGGCCTTCTCAACTGCCTCCACTGCATTTAAATTTCTATTTACAAGAAATGGCCTGTCCTTAATTTTGTATATTATCGTGCATACTATATCCATGATAATCAAAAATAAACAGAACCATAGGGAATAGGCAAGCATCTTATGTATGCTGTATCCTTTGAGTAAAGCTATGGACAATGAAATAATTGAAGCTGCAATCCATGTTTTTGTATATACAATTCTGTCCTTCCAGTCACAAACTGCGGCATAAGTCATGGCAAGCAAAAATAAAATCTCTAAAAGAATCATTTTTACACTTCCTTATTTATACATTTTGATATATGTTGAATTTAGGTTATTTATGGATATTGAAAGATTTTTTAATATTAACTGAACTGTTTTTGAATTTGTAAAAGACTAGAACATTTTCAGGATTTGAATTCAAATAATTTTTGATTTTCTCCATCTGGACGTCATCTTCAATTTTTCCCTGGAGTATGGCAATTATACTTTTAGCATCCATTGGGCTGCTGTTTAGAGGTGTTTTTGACGAACCTGCAATATAATCAACATTAAAAGCTGAACCTGCAGGTGATATGATATACACTTCCGATGGCCCATAGCTTGAATTTATAAAATCTCTCGTTGCACAGAACTGCTCAAAATCATTTTGATATGTATTCACAGGCTGCTTATATGAACTTTCTATCCTGCTGCTTATTATATATTTTTCATTTCTTATGTGTGCATAATGACTCATTACGAGGTAGCAGTCAATAAAAAATATAATAAAAAACATACCCATCAATATGAAACCGGGAGCGCTTCCTTTGCTTCTTTTTTTATTGATTTTCAATTTACCACCCTCTTTCCTGATACAATTATTCTGCCCTGTAAATCTTCACCGGTAAACAAGTTGTTCATTTTCTGAAGGGTGGATACATTATCCTGCCTGATGGTTATCTTAAGGATTTGACCTGTTTTCAGTTCCATATTGAAACTGCCACTTCCATATGTCTTGCCAACTTCCGTAATAGAACCATCTTTGTATTCATACACAGTGTAAATAGTAGTGTACTCTTTTAAAACTGGAAGATATCCCTTAACATCCCTGTCAAAAAACTGATATATTGCTCCATCAACCTTTTTGCTATTGGCTGCAGTATCAGCTTCCGTCTGTATAATACCGTGCAAATTCCCTACTGTATTTATCTCAGACAACCCTATAAATATATTTAAAACTATGTTTGAAAGTACAAATAAAACTACTATGGATGCCAGTATAACTGAAAGCCCTCCTCTTTTATTCAAAAGATCACCACCTTATCTGTCGTATAAATATCATTACTATTTTTACTAAAAAAGACCTGGTTAGAGGTCTTTTTTAATTATTTACTCTCCAGCATTTGTTGGATCTACGAATGTAGTAGGAAGAAAATCAGCTATAATGTTGGCTTTCTCTTCAACTATGGCTTGTCCTGCATCCTGCCCCTGATCTTTTATTGCAACTGCTGTTGGGTGAATGGCTGAAGTGAACACATATATAGTCAAAAGAACCATAAACACAGAAGCTATTATGGTTGAAAGTCCGCCTTTCTTGGATTTTCTCTTTTTCATAGCAGATATACTCATCTATATATCCTCCTTATATTTATTTACACCAAGGTGAGCCCCTCGTGTATATTCTCATATGACCACCCCTTACTCGTTATTTTCATCTATGTATATTACCTGAGTATTGGTATCTACTAAAAGCTCCTTGAATTCATATGCTACGTATTCAAAACTTGAAATGAGCTTAACTGTTATATACAGCATCAGGACAACAGCCAGAATATATGAAAGGCCTCCTTTTTTTCTCCTTACCACCATTTTTATTACCTCCAACCTTAACCTGAGTCCAGTATAGTATAAATCTGCATGTTAATTTATTTTTTAAAAATGACCTGTTTTTATGCTTAAAATTTATTTAAAATTGGAATATAATTTACCTTATTTTTTACTTTTTGATATAAATATTAAAACCACAGCATTTTCTAGAATACACTGGATATTGTCTTTTAGTTCGAAAATAAAAGCTCATATTGACTCTTGACATAGGAACATGTGTTCGATAATATGGTATTAAACAACATAAAAAGGTGGTAATAGTATGGAATACAGAGAAGATTATTATAAGTTCTCCCATGTGATTTTTCCGATTTCATTATTCAAGTATAGGAAACAATTTATTCAAAAAATAAAAAAAGAAGGAGACTCTTTCAGTACTATCCTGAAGAAAGGCTGGAATAGTATAGTCATTGAAAAAGGAATTAGAAATGCTCCTCCCAGTTTTAAAATCAATCTATTAAATAACATCAAAAACTCATATTCTCTTATAGTTATAGAAATTCCTGAAGCTAGAGAAAGTACGGAGACCCCTTATATAGGCATCGTTTTTGATAAAGACTATAACATACGATACTTTACATATGAAATAGAAAAAGAATTTGGTAAGAAATGTTATTTCCTTTGTGAATGGTCTCAAGATCGAACACATATAAATTATGGAGAACATATGGATAAAAATCTCAATACTTTTACTCAGAGCATTACTGATTTAATCTAAGGTTTATATCTACATTTTTTCGAGAGGTGTTTTTATGTCAGATACTAAAAAAATCAATCAATTAAAAATATACGAATTTATAAAATCATATATCGAAGAAAGAGACTATTCTCCTTCTGTTAGAGAAATATGCAAAGCTGTGGGGGTGAATTCTACATCTACGGTACATAATTATTTAAATGCTTTAGAGAAAGATAGCCTTATAAAAAGAGATCCTTTTAAACCCAGGACTATAAGAATCCCCAAAAATAGTTCCAATAAAAAGAAAATGGTAAATATTCCTATCATAGATAGCATAATTATAGGTGATTCTATTTTTTCACCAGAAAATATAAAGGGATCACTTCCAATTCCAGTAGATTACACGGAAAACATGAACAACCTCTTTATCATTAAAGCTTATGATGAAAGCATGGCTAAAATAAAAATTCTCATTGGAGATATGGTTATATTTGAGAAGACAGATCATGTTGAAAATGGAGAAATAGCATCTGTTTTACTTGATAATAAAATTGTCATGGGGAGATTTTTTAAAAAAGAAAATTATATAAAACTTCAACCTGAAAGCACATCAATGAAACCAATAATCATAGTTAATTATATTATTATAGGAAAGTTAGTGGGAACTGGTAGATTTTTTACATAAAATACAACTGATAAGTCTCCTACCTGTAAAGAATAAAAATTTCCACATATTAAGCAAAATATATTTAATCATAGCCTATTTTAAATAAAAAAATGACCCCTATTCAATGTAGGGATCATTTTTTTATCTCCAAACACAATTAAATTATTTTAATAATCTAAAAATAATCTTTGATAGATGTTCATATTTATATTTTCTAGTTGCTTCAATTGTAGCTTCTAAAAGTTCTTCAGGCTCAGCACCATCCCATTCTAGAATATATCCATTAGAAAAAGCTAAATTTCTAACAAATTCTCTTTGGGTTCTACCGTTGCCTTCTCTGAATGGATGTGCAAAATTTAGCTGAGACATGTAAAAAGCAATCTTATCAGAGGTATTTCTCCTGCTCATATTTTTTAGATAATCATCTTTTTTTAAAGGTTTAAAAATCTCATTTTCCAATGCATCTCTTAATAAATAAGATGGTGCAAATTCACCACCTTTAAAAATATCTTCATTTCTCAACTGCCCTGCCCATTCATATATGTCTTGAAATATATACTTGTGGATTTCACACAGATGCTCAATATCAAAGTTACCCTTTATTGGATTTATTGCTAATTCAGAAAGTCTTTGCGATGACAGGATTCGTTCCATCTTTTCCAGTTTATCTGCATCTTTTATATTGAATTTATTCTTTAAAACATCTACATCTTTATAATAATACAACGAACGATATTCATTATTTCCTGAAATATCATACATATTTAATCTCCGTTATTTAACAGCAACCTGATAAGCACGTCTTAAAAATTCGTCATGAGAAAGTTCTTTTTTTAAAGACTTTTTTATCAGATTTTTTTCATATTCTGTAAGATACATACCTTCATGCTTTATGTTTCCTTCAGCGGTTTTTATAGCTTTATCATATTTATCAAGCATTATAATTCTCCTTTCAAGACAACACTCTACAAATATATTATATCATATTGTTCGGCTTTTTCACCATTAAAGAGTAAATTCATTAGCTATATATCATCTGTTTTAATTTTTATGAAGTATTTATTTAAAATATTACATGTTCGTCCTATAAATATAATATGCCCATTATTTTATAATAGTGTGAACCCTCCCCTCCTAACTAAACAGGTTAGTATAGAAGAGGCTTCTACCTTTTGACAGGCAGACTTCTTTTCCACAAATACAGTTTAGCTGAGTATTTCTTCTGTTGCCGGAAGAATTAAGCAGTTTATTTTTCTATCTGCACTACTCCTGCCAAACTAATCAATGTGGCCAGAGTGCTCTGAGTTCTTCGCAGAAGCCCCAGTTCTTTTGCCACAGCTTCCGACCATTCCTTTGCAGGTATGGATTTTTGGTACTCCCTTATAAAATATCTAGCACCTATATTGTAACTTGCAGACAAGTCACAATTATACTGCTTTCCCGTGCTGAAAGTACACAGGCTAAAGTTGTCCTTATTCCTTTTAACACTGCCACTCCCGTCATAGGCCAACAAGGATGTATTTTTAGGCGTTACCCTGCTGAACCTCATGCCGGCACTGTGGGCTTTATGCTTTACTTTGTTCTGTATTGCAATTTTTGTCCACATCTGCAGTTTCATTCTTATTCTCTTGTTTCTGCTGCCCTTGATTTTAGGAAACCGGTCCAGGTACTCGAATACTACGGTATCCGCATTTACTTTCTCC
>NZ_JAJJPB010000004.1:0-180481 GCF_020908015.1 Clostridium aromativorans | reverse complement strand
TGTATTTAATAGTAATGATTCATGTTATATAGAATTACCCCTTTCTATCATTACTGTATGGGTGGTTACAGGGATGACAGGTTGGCACAATGGGAGGGGGTAATGTGAATGAACTTTTTCTTCCTGTGCATTGTAGTGCTTTCAATTACCGAGATATTGAGTTTATGTATTATTTCGGTTTTCTGCTACAAGCAAGATAAGATTAAAATGTTTTTTGAAAGCAAGACCGGTATTTCAAAGGATAAGATTTTGACAGATGTTAAAGTTAAAATAGATGAACCAAAAAATGAAAACAACAAGTAACTTTTGGGAGAAGTTACTTGCTTATATATAGGTTCTTTCTCGTATAACATGATTTTGTGAATTTACAATTTCTCTGTAATCACTCGCCTACATACCTTATTATTATATTATAAATAGAACAAAAAATACACTCTTTTATAGCATTTTTATTATTTTTATCAATTTAATAATTACTAAATTGTTAACGCTAGAAAAAATAAAACCCTACAAGGTGGCTAATTAATTTGCAATCAATAAACCTCCAGTGTAAAAAGCTGGAGGTACTTAGTTATAGAACTAATAAAATGAAGAAATTTATTAATTAATAATATGTCCATAAAATATTAAATTATTCTTAATATTTAGACTATTGTTTTTCCTTATTATAATGGTAAAATATAGATAACAAAAACATAATTATATGGTAGTAAAGGAATTCCTCTCTAAAAAGTAAGAAGTTAATACTTAATTATGTGCCATTTATAAACGCCTTGCAAAATGGTTTAGGGCTCCTATAAAATAGGAACCCATTTCTTTTCTGCCGTCAAAAATAAGGAAGGATGGTTCAACGATTATGGGGCGTATAATTTAGGAGAAGTACTGCTTACTTCTGATGAAAATGGAAATAAATTAGTTGATAGTTTAGATAATCAATTCAAGGTTAGGATGATGGTGCCGAAAGGCTAGAGATAGCTTATTTTAGAGGGATCTATTTAAAAATAGAATAAAAGCTCATCTGATATTTAGATGAGCTTTTATCCTATTGTATTGTCTGGTTCCTAGGTATAAGAGATTGTATAATTATATACTTACCTCATGTTTTATTGTATATATTAAATGTCAAAATAATATGTGAAAACCCAAAATGCCCCATAAATATTGCAAAGTCAGGGATAGGAAAAATGAGAAACACAAAGAAAGGCGTAGTTTAGCTGTTAAATGAGTTTTGGAGAAATCTGAAGATAGAAGACCATCACAAAAAGAAGCTTATATGAAATATGGTCGTGGCATAATAACACATGCAAAAGCTGAAAACATAAAGATTTATAAGGTTGAGTATACAGTTGAATATAAAAAAGATGGTGTTGGTCCTGAAGACAGTGGGAAAGATATTAAATGGTGCACACTTATTAGAAAAGACAAGAATTCGCCTTGGTTAATTGACGAAATTGGAGAGGGTTAATTGATAAAAAGAGTTTTGGGGAAATTCAGAACTCTTTCTCTGCTGTCAGATTAACCGCAGCGACTTCATGGGAGAGATAAAGCCCGGAGGGTGACTAACTAAAAACATTCTTATTCTCTTTTAAAATTAGTTTGACATGTAAATAGAATAGATATAAAATACAAATAAATAAATGTTCATTTATTTATTTGTATTTTTGGATGGTGATATGAAATGGCTAGAATTGCAGATCCTAAAAAAATAGATAATATTAAAAAAGCAGTGATGGAGTGTATAATAGATTACGGATATTCCAGCGTATCAATCGCTTTAATTTGTGAAAAAGCAGGAGTTTCTCCTGGATATTTGTATAGATATTATAATAGTAAAGAGGAATTAGTACAGGAATTGGTGGACTCGGAAATGAGCGTGATAATTAATGACTTTATAGCAGATATTGATTCTTCTGATACTATGTATGAAGCTGGATGTAGAACAATAAGAAAATTATTTATGAATGCAAACAGGGAGCCGATGATGGCAAAATTTGCTGCTTCAGTTGTGATGGATTTGAGAATACCCACAAAGGAAAAGTTTAATAGATTTAATGGCATACTGAATCTGGCGAAAAAATGTATTGAATTGGGGAAAAGAACGGGTGAATTTAAATCTAATGTAACTGCTGCGGAGGTATTGGTTGTGTCCTTTACAATTCCATTTAGGTATCTATCATTTTCGCTGGAATTAGAAAATAATAAAAAATTTACAGAAGAAGAAGCTAAAAGAATAGCAAAAATATGTATTAATGCATTGAAATAATTTTTACTTAAATTAATGAATAAATGTTTATTTATAAATAAAGAAGGTATAGATTTAAGTACAAGAAAATTACTATGATAATGAATTAAAATTGTTTCCTGAATCGAATTCTAAAGTCAGGTAGAACCGGAGATAAAACTGTCGAAGTTATAGGATAGGAAAGACCTCTTGAAATGTTCATACATATGATTTGATCGTGTATTTTGGAATAAGTGTATAAGGAATGGAGAAGGAGAAGCTTGATGAAGAACAGAATAAAAACTAAACCATCCGATCTAGTAGTCAATTTTATTGTAAATAAAAGTAAGTATATTGAAATATTTTTTGCAGTCATGGTCGTAATCAGCATATTTTTATATCTATTTGTGAAAGTCAATTATGATCTCACCAAATATCTGCCGAATACGGCGGCATCCAAAGTCGGCCTGAACCTTATGGAGAAAGAATTTGGCTATCCAGGTACCGCCCGCATCATGATCAAGAATGTATCCCTGTATCAGGCAAAGCTGTATAAGGAAGAGATAGAGGCGGTGGATGGCGTAGATACAGTATTTTGGGCAGATACGGCAGAAAATATTGAAAAGTATACCGATGTATATACTTCTGATACCTTTATAAAAGCCGAAAATATCCAGGATTATTATAAAGACAATTGTGCAGTGATGGATATTTCCTTTGTCAAAGGGGATTCCGACCAGAGGACATCGAAGGCACTGGACAAGATTTATGAAATTGTAGGTGATAAGGGCAGCTTTACAGGACCTGCTGTTCAGAATAAATCCTTGAATGAGAGCTTGAACAAGGAAATGAAAAGCGCTACGGTAATTGTAATCGCCGTTGTGGCATTGGTACTTATATTGACAACGACAGCGTGGCTTGAGCCATTGTTGTTCCTTCTGGTCATGGGGATTGCCATTGTGATTAATATGGGAACAAACGTATTTTTGGGAGAGATCTCATTTATGACTGCAAGTGTGGCCCCCGTTCTGCAGATGGCCGTTGCAATGGATTATTCAATTTTTCTGATGCATGCGTTCACCGAAGAAAAAGATGCAGGTAAAGAGCCCAAAGAAGCCATTGAAATTGCCATACGGCAATCCGCATCCTCCATTATAGCCTGTGGCATGGCAACCATTATCGGTTTTTTGGCGCTGACTCTCATGAAGTTTTCCATAGGATATGACCTGGGAATTGTTCTGGCAAAGGGAATTTTTATCAGTTTGCTGACTGTTTTGTTTCTGATGCCTTCCCTGATTATCCGAAGCCAAAATATGATTCAAAAAACTGCGCATCGTAAACTGGTAAAGCTCCCTAAGAGGCTGGGCAAAGGTATTTTAAAGATCAAATATGTGGCATTGGGACTTGCTATATTTTTGGCGGTGCCCTGTTTTATTGCAAAAGACATGAACAGTTTTCTTTTCGGCAATTCGGCGGTAGGTGCGGGAGAAGGTACGCAGGTCTATAAAGATGAGCAGGAAATTGACAGGATTTTTGGAAGAAGCAATATGCTTATGGCATTGATACCAGATGACTCCAACATAAAGGAGAAGGAATTGTCCGATGAATTGGGGAAGCTCAGTTATGTGAAAAAAGTAACCTCGCTGGAAAATACACTGCCGGAGGGTATACCGGAAAGCATTATTCCAAATAGAATCACCACACAGCTTCACTCGGGAAAATATGCACGTATTTTAATTTACATAAGAACGCGGGAAGAAAGTGATGCGGCATTTCGATATGCTGATGGGATCAAGGCCATTGTTCAAAAGTATTATCCTCAGCATTCGTCTTTGATTGGAGCTACTACCTTTACACAGGATATCAAAACCATACTCACCCGTGATTATACATTCGTGGACAAACTTTCTCTAATAGGGGTGGTAATCGTGGCAGTGATTGTATTTAAATCACTGTTGATTCCCATTCTGCTGGTAGTGCCTATTGAAATAGCGATTTTTTTCAATATGGCAGTACCTTATTTCATGGGGGAGAACATGATTTTCATGGGTTACATTATAGTCAGCTGCATCCAGTTGGCTGCAACTGTAGACTATTCAATATTGATGACCAACTACTATTTAGAATACCGAATGCATTTGGATAAGAGAGAGGCCATTCTAGAAACGATTTGGGCAGCGGTTCCGCCTATCATGAATTCTGGGCTCATTCTTTCCTTTGCAGGATATACACTTTACTTTACTTCAAGTATTGCCGCCATTGGTGCCATGGGACATCTAATTGGACGTGGTGCACTGATGAGTATTGCAATGGTTGTCTTGCTGCTGCCGGCACTACTGTATATTTTTGATGGACGCATCTACAAGCATATTTCCAGGATGAACCAGCTGAAAGACAAAGCGAGGAAGAAACTTGCAGATAAGCTGCAGTTGGGAGAAGTGTTGCCCAAGACAATAGAGGATAAATCTTCTGAAAGTTTGGAGGGATTGAAGAATGAAAATTAGGAAAAGAATTCTATCAAGTATATTAGCACTCTTGATTTTGCCCGTCACCTTGTCTGGCACGGCCACAGCGGCAGCACCCAAGGTCTCGGTGGATGAATCTGCTTATGTAAATCTGGATTATTACGGTACACCAACCAATATAAACATTGTAAAAAGCTGCAATTTAAATGGGAATCAACAATTCACAGACTATGGCGAATATGAAAAGGTGAGCAATATGTCCAACAATGTTGTTCCCACGATGAAGAATGGAGCTGTCAGTTGGAATCTGAACAACTACAAGGGACGATTCTATTATGAATGCACTCCCAAAAAGGGAACTGTAGTTTTACCATGGAATGTGGATGTGTCCTATTCCCTTAATGGCACTCCCATAGCTGCATCCAAATTGGTTGGTGCATCTGGTTTGATACAGATTGATGTAAAGGTGACGCCAAATACCAAGGCCAACATGTATTACAGAAACAATATGCTTTTGCAAATGCAGACCATAGTGGATATGTCAAAAGCGTCAAGCGTGGATGCGCCGGGTGCACAGGTTCAGACCATAGGCAATAAAAAAATCATTTTGTTTGCCGCACTTCCGGGAGAGAAAGATACCTTTACCCTCCGTATCGGTACGAATAGCTTTGAAACCGATGGTATTCTGCTGACCATGGTGCCGGGAACTCTGAGTCAGCTGCAGGATGTGAAGGATCTTAAAGATAACATCGACACGTTTAGAGATTCCATGAATTCCATCTATGACAGTACAAATGCACTTTTACAAACAGCTGAAAATATGCAAAGCGGTCTGTCACGAGCTAAGTCTGGTTTATCCTCATTGGACCGCGCTAACAGTAATATAAGTGTATCAAAAGATAGTTTGTTTGATAAATCAGAAACGGCATTGGCGGATTTGTCAAAAGTGGCATCCAATACGGCGGCAATGATTCCCCATATCAATGAGGGGGAAAATGCTATTGAAGATTTGAACTATGATTTGAATGCTATGACAAAAACCATTGAAAGTACAAAGACTGAACTGGAGAAATATAAGGCTTCCATCAAAAACGTACAGGATGACATTGAGGAACTGCGTGATGTTGTGAAAGATGTAAACAGCAAATCCGATGAAAGAGATGAACTGCTTCAGCGTACCAGATCGGATATAGAAGATATGCAGGCAGATCTGGAGAATTTGAGTGACAGCTCCTCTGACTTGAGCAACAAGTTGAATGCAGTGAGTTCTGACATATCCACATTGTCAGATGCCATGAAAAGTGTAAGTGGGGAATTGTCAGGAATTGCCGAAAAGTATTTACAGGGTATTGAAAATGAAGAGCTGAAGAAAGTTCTGATGGCATTATATAGTAACATACAACAAATGCTCTCCTATGTTGATTCAACGCTCTCAGATCTTGCTGCGGCATGCGATTCCACCAGTGAACTGCTTGACCAAACATCTGATATAAGTGAAAATGGTAAAGATTATTTAAATACCGTCAATTCAAGCATATCTTTGATAGAAGATTATTTCGAAGATTTTGACAGGGCAAATGAGGTTACAGATGATATGCTCAGTGAACAATCGGAAATATTGTCAAACACCAGCAGCTTGCTGACAAAAAGTGAAACCCTTATTGACAATATTTCAGCAGTCAATGATACAGCAAATAAGTATAAGAGCAGTTCTATAAAAGCACTGCAGGATATGGGAACCCTGCTGGACAGTATGACCAAAGGTCTCAATAGCTCACAGAATTTTCTGAGCAGCTTTGAATCTGTACTTAAAAACAGCAGCGGCGATATCAGCCAGGGCAACAGTGATATGCTTAAAGGCCTTATCGGAGTACTTAAGCAGAGCCTTGAGGGAATTAAAAGCGTACCTACCATGAGGAAGGCAAATGATTCTATTAAGTCTACTGCAGATAAGGAAATCGATAAATTTGAGAATGAGAACAGGCTGCTGTATCTGGATCCGAAAGCAGAACTGATCTCCTTTACTTCCAGCAAAAACCCTTCGCCCAGGAGCATACAGGTGATTCTGAGAACGCAGGAAATCAACAAGGACAGTGGTAATGAGAATATAACAAATGCGGATTCAGACGCGCAGGATAAAGGTGTACTTTACAGAATCATCCGGGTATTTGTTAAATTAAAGCAGGCTGTGGTATCAGCTTTCTCGGATATCAATCAATAAGGCGGCGAAGCATTAATTGAGTGATGTTAAATATGGAAAAGGAGAACTTGCAAAAGCTCTCCTTTTCCATAAATGTATATTTATCAGAGAACTATTATTTGATAATACTTCTAAATTCATAGATATATTAAAAGATATCACATTTGTTAAAAATGTGCCGAAAATATTGTATAATGAATGTAACATTTTAATTAGGGGGATATATAAGTGGAAAATGCAGATGTAAGGAAATCCTTAATTGCAGATATTTCTCTTCTAGTGGTTGCAGTAATATGGGGAGGAGGTTTTATAGCTGCAAAAATAGCTTTATTGAGTATTACTCCATTTTATCTGTTGTCCTTTAGATTTTTGTGTTCAGGAATCATTTTATATATGATATTTTTTAAAAAAATGATAAAAATAGACAGACAAAGTTTTATAGCTGGAATTACCCTGGGGCTGATCTTATACGCAGGGCAGACCTTTCAGACTGTTGGGCTTAAATATACAACAGCTGGAAAGCAGTCCTTCTTAACTGCTTCCTATACTGCAATAGTACCTTTTGCTTCCTGGCTGGTGACTAAAAAAGCACCTAATATTTATGCAGTATTGGCCGGCTTTTTAACTTTAATGGGAATAGGATTTTTGAGTCTGCAGCAAAATATATCCATAAGTTTTGGAGACAGCCTTACACTGCTTTTTACAGTTGTTTATTCTTTCCAGATAATTTTGATTGGAATCTATGCTAAGAGGGATATAAATCCTATACATTTAACAACGGTACAATTGTTATCCGCAGGTATATTTACGTTGATAAGTGCGTTGATATTCGAGCCCCATATGCATGTCCCGGATAGCAGAGGAATAGCTGGAATATTGTATCTCATAATATTTAATACGACTATTGCATTCTTAGTACAAAATGTAGCGCAGAAGTATACATCTGATACCCATGCTTCAATAATATTGTCACTGGAATCAGTCTTTGGATGTTTTTTATCTATACTTTTGATGGGGGAGGTATTTACAAAAAAAATGGTCATTGGATGCATAATCATATTTATTGCAGTAATTTTATCTAAGACAGATAGACTTCATTCTTTGCCAGGCAGGCAATCGAGTGATTCTTAGGTTCAGATTGTCGATCTGCAGAATTTTATGGAATATATATAATAGATATAAAAATATTGGGCAAATTATAAATGGGTATTTTTAAGATAGATTTAATAATAGTGCTATACTATCATTGTATTGAGAAAAAATTATAGATTCTGGAGGTGGAAATCAACTGTGTTGAATAAGGGTATAAAATTGGATTTAAGCAAAGTTGCTCCATACGTACAGGAAAAAGAAATTATGAACATGCAGTCAGATATATCAATTGCCCACAATATGATAGAAAATAAAAATGGAAGAGGAAATGATCAGCTGGGATGGGTTGACTTACCTGTATATTATGATGAAAATGAATTTAGAAGAATAAAAATTGCGGCACAAAAAATAAGGGAAAAATCTGATGCCTTAATAATTATAGGAATAGGGGGTTCATATTTAGGAGCTAGAGCAGCTATAGAAATGCTTTCACATAGTTTTAACAATATACTACCAAAGGATAAAAGAAGGAATTTGGCTGTATTTTATGCAGGTAATAATATGAGTTCAACCTATATGTATGATTTGATTCATATTGTAGAGGAAATGAATTTATCTATAAATGTTATTTCAAAATCTGGAACGACCACAGAGCCAGCAGTTGCATTTAGAATATTTAAAAAATTGCTTGAGAGAAAATATGGGAAAGAGGAAACTAGAAATAGAATATATGTAACTACAGACAGTAAAAAGGGTGTTTTAAGGGAAATAGCAGATAGAGAGGGATATGAGACATTCACCATACCAGATGATGTAGGTGGAAGATATTCTGTACTCACGGCAGTAGGACTTTTACCAATAGCGGCTTCAGGTATAGATATAGACGAAATGATTAGGGGTGCAGGAGATGCACGGTTGGAATGTAGAATAGAAGATCTTCAAAAAAATCCTGCATATCAATATGCAGCAGTTAGGAACATACTGTATAAAAAAGAAAAAATCATTGAAATGATAGTAAATTTTGAGCCCTGTCTTCACTATTTCGGAGAATGGTGGAAGCAGTTATTTGCGGAGAGTCAGGGTAAGGATAACAAAGGTATATTTCCCGCTTCGGTGGATTTTTCTACAGATCTCCATTCAATGGGTCAGTATATACAGCAGGGTTTGAGAATAATGTTTGAAACTTTCATAAATGTAGAAAAGCCTAGAAGGGAGATATTCATAGAAAAAGATAATGAAAATGTTGATGGAATTAATTTCCTGGATGGAAAATCTATAGATTTTATAAATCATCAAGCTTTTAAAGGAACAGTTTTAGCCCATAATAAGGGAAACGTACCGGTAATAGTTTTAAATGTACCTGAATTAACTGCCTATTACTTTGGGTATATGGTATATTTTTTTGAAAAATCTTGTGGAATTGGCGGTTATTTGATGGGAATAAATCCATTCGACCAGCCGGGAGTTGAGACCTATAAGAAAAATATGTTTGCCTTCCTCGGAAAACCAGGTTATGAATATAAAAAGAAGGAATTGGAAGGAATACTTGACTGACAATTTAAATTCACCTGCTTTACTGTGCTGTTGTACATAAGGCAGGATTATTTTTACTAAAGTGCAAACATGAAATAATAAATTTTTTCAGTGCCGATGAAAATATCCAGCCAAGTCTGAATTTTGATGCTTAGAAATGGTACTTATAATCTGCGTTGACAGCTGATTTCATCATGTCTATAATAATAGGTAAAATCGGGTTTTATTTACTTAATAGGAGGAAATTTTTATGAAGAAGGTGTTTATTAAGTCCTTAGTAATATATACGATCTTGTTTTGTTTGCTAAATTACGTCAATACTTCAGAGCTTAATCCCATATCAATAATAAAGATGTTGATTATTTCTATCTTGTGTGCGCTGGCACTTTCCGGCCTTACTGTTTTACTGAAAGCCAATTTTTTAAAAAATAATAAGGATAAATTGAAGAGCAATAAAAAAAGTCAAAAAAAATAGAGGAGATAGCAATTGTAAATATGAAAATATTAGTAGATGCGGATGCTTGTGCAGGTAAGGATATAATAGAAAATGTTGCCAGAAAAAACAATGTTCCGGTGAAAATGTACTGTGATTTAAATCATGTTTTAGATTCTGACTACAGCAGTGTGGAATATGTAGACAGTGGATTTCAAAGTGTGGATATGTATCTTATAAACAACACTGAAAAAGGAGATATAGTAGTAAGTCAGGATTATGGGGTGGCAGCCATGGCTCTTGGCAAAAATGCCTATGCCATAAGTCCTAAAGGATATATATACAGTAATGATAATATAGATAAGCTCCTTTTTGAAAGGCATATATCTTCTAAGGTGAGAAGATCAGGAGGAAAGACTTGCAATCCAAAAAAACGGACAAAAGAGGATGATCATAGACTTGAAAAAAATTTACTTGAGTTGATACATTCATTTCATTGATATTCAGTGATTATCTTAAATTATTCCCTTGTATAGAAATAAATACATAAAAAATACTATTACAAAATATGGAATTATAGTATAATATAAGTTAGAAAAATCTGATCAAAGGAATTATTATACGTAGGGGATGATTTAGATGAATGAGCTGGCTATAAACTGTAATTTAAAAAGTCCGCAGGCGAAAGAGTCAAAAGTTATTATCAATGTGGATAATAACTTAAAGCAAAAGCTTGTTTATAAGTATATGATAGGATGTAATGGTGTATGGGATATCTTGAAGGATTTTACGAACGAGGAAAAAATTGAGTGGATTCCTGAGAAAGATGGAAAATATATATTGATGGTGCAGGCTAAAAAAGTAGGAGGAAATAAGAGCTTTGATTATGTATCTAAGATGGATTATATAATAGGAAAGGCAGAGGAAAAGTTAATAAGCGGCATTTATATAGATAAGGACAAGCTTAAATTAGGAGACAAGCTTAATATAACAGTGGATACTACTAGATTTCCCCTTTTGTTCAGGTATTGGATAAGAATAGAAGATGAATGGGAAATGATAAAGGATTATTCGGCAGATAATGTACTTTCCTGGGTGGTTAAAGGCGAAGGAAAGGGTGAAATACTGGTAGAATGCAAGAATATAGATTCTAAAAATGATTTTGATGATTTTCAAAGTGCAAAATTTCAGGTATATTCTTTAAAAAATGTGGTAATAACTGATTTTAAATGCTTGACTTCGGACCTTCTCGAAGACTCAGAACTGATTTTTCAGATAGATTCAGATCATGATAGTGATAGGACAATACTCTATAAATTTTTTAAAATAAGTTCTAATGGAGAAACAGAGTGCATTCAAAATTATTCTACAAAAAGGATAGTAAGTTATGTAGAGAAAAAAAGTGGTGAATATAGACTTTTATGTCTGGCAAAAGATATATATTCCATGAATAAATTTGATGACAGGGCTGTTTTGAATTTTAGAGTCAAAAAATACAATAAAATCTATATAAAAAATTTTATTGCAGACATGAACTATCCTCAGTTGTGCGGAGTAAAGATAACTTTAAAAGCAGAGGTCATAGGTGGAAGGGAACTTTTATACAGGTATGTGATTGAGGGAAATTACAGTGAAGATTCCGGGTATACTACCTGTGACAGTTATGTATGGGAAAGCAAACAACCAGGCAGATATAAACTTATCCTAATGGTAAAAGATAGATCTTTTCAGGGAAATTATGAGGCTATAGAATATCTAAATTATATTATAGATGAAAGAAGTAGAGAACCAGTTAAAATTGAGGGAATGATCTTAAATGTAGATAATCCTGTATTAAAGGGTAAAACTATTAAGATGAAGGTGAATGCTTCTGGTGGAGTGGATCTCAAATATGGATTTTTAATAAGGAAAGAGGGGACTGAATTAAAAAATATAGATTATAGCAAAGATAATTTTATGGAATTTACTCCAGAGGAAAGTGGAAAGTATGAGCTGGAAGCGAGGGTAAAAGACCAATATTCCGATAGAGAATATGATTGTCATTCAATAAAAAGTATAGAGGTTTTTGACTATATTCCTGCCGTAATTGATTACATACTATATCCTGTGAAAGAGCTTTTCTTAGTAGGAGATGAAATTGTTATAAATTCTGTGGTGCAAAACACTAAAAATGTTGTTATAAAGTATGTACTCAATATAAATAACCATAAAGTGGAGGAAACAGATTTTGTTCCTCAGAAAATATATGCTTTTGTTCCCAAATACGGCGGTGTATACAGATTGGAAATTTTTGCAAAAAATGTTAAAAGTAAAAAAGAATTTGATTGTAAAAAAGAAGTATGTGTAGAAGTCAATGAAGCGCTCCCTATAACTAATACAAGAATAACCTGTGATAATTTGAAATTTAAATGTAGTATACCTGTGACCTTTACGGTTCATAAAGAAGGTGGAAAAGATGTTATGTATGAATTTTACGTCATGGAAAAGGGGGATTGGAATTTAGTACAGGACTACAGCAAAAAAAATTATTATACTTATATTCCTTTTAATAGAGGAGAGTATAAAATATTAGCCCTTTGTAAAAGTCAGCGCAGTAAAGTTTCCTATGAGGACTACAGCATATTCTCTTTTAAGACCGAATAGCGGCAGACTTAAGTTTATATACTTTAATACGATAAAAGAAGAGTAATAGAGTAATATATTTTTAGGCGGGTGAAATAATGAGTTTAAATAATATAAATTCTACAGATCAGGATAAGAATATCCAAAAAGTTTTACAGCTGGAGTTTATGACAGAAATATTCAAGCAGGCCTTTGAAAACCAGGATTCATTTCAACTTGTTATGGAAAGTTTGACAAAAGCATTGTCAGACAGCAGTGGAAATATAGATATATCCAAACTTTCTCTGGATGATGAGGACTTGAGCAAGCTGGGATATGGAGGCGGACAAAGACTGAATAATATCTACAATAGTGTAAGAGATGACGTAAAAAGTGGAAATTCGAGTATTGATGAAGCGGTGGAGAGTGCTTCCAGAAAATACGGTGTGGATAAAAATTTGATAATGGCAGTTATAAAACAGGAATCCGGTTTCAATCCGCAGGCCAAATCTTCTGCAGGAGCCATGGGACTCATGCAGCTTATGCCTGGGACGGCTAGTGAATTAGGTGTGACAAATCCCTATGATGTAGAACAAAATGTAGATGCTGGAACGGAGTATCTGAGAAATATGCTCAATATGTTTGGAAATTCCAAAGAACTAGCTCTTGCGGCATATAATGCGGGACCTGGAACTTTAAAAAATAGAGGCGTAGATAGCAGCTCGGATATTGTCAAGCTGCCCTATGAAACTAGAAATTATGTGCAAAAAGTTATGCAATATTATGGATAATTAAGTATATAGATTTAAATTTATAATTGTAGAATACAGAACTGCCGGATATACTGTGAAAAGCGTTCTGTATTTTTATGCATTAATTTATTCAATTATATGAATCTTTAATAGCTTGATTTTAAGTGGAAAATACTATAGTATTAACGAAAAAAGGAGTCAGTAAAGTGGATAGATTGGATAAGATATTGGCCAATTTGGGATATGGCACTAGAAAAGAAATAAAATCAATAATAAAAAATGGAGAAATTAAAATAAATGGGGCAGTTGTAAAAGATAATTCTGTGAAAATAAATCCCTATGAGTGCAGTATAGAAATTTCTGGAGAAAATGTAGATTATAAAAAATACATATATATTTTGATGAATAAGCCTTGTGGAGTTGTATCTGCAACTTTTGA
The DNA here is from genome assembly GCF_020908015.1 of Clostridium aromativorans. Classification (NCBI taxonomy): domain Bacteria; kingdom Bacillati; phylum Bacillota; class Clostridia; order Eubacteriales; family Clostridiaceae; genus Clostridium; species Clostridium aromativorans. The sequence goes on along the minus strand of NZ_JAJJPB010000004.1, from coordinate 166,745 downwards.
TAATTTTGATGAGACGGTTATAGATATTCTGGAGCCTAAATACCAGTCTTTTAAACCCTTTCCTGTAGGAAGACTTGATAAGGATACCAGGGGATTACTCATAATTACCAATGATGGAAAGTTAAATCATAGATTGATATCTCCAAGGAGCCATGTGGATAAAGTATATTATGCTGAAATAGATAGGCCTTTAAATGAGTCCGATGTTGATAAATTTGGAAAAGGTATAGTATTAAAAGACGGATATAAGTGTATGTCTGCTGCTTTGCACATCATGGAATCTACTCAGGACGGTTCCAGGGCAGAGGTGACTGTACAGGAAGGAAAATTTCATCAAGTTAAGAAGATGTTTAATTCTTTGGGCAAAAATGTAGTTTATTTGAGAAGAATACGGTTTGGCCCAATAAAATTGGAGGATAGTTTAGAGGAAGGGGAATATAGAGAATTGTCTAAAGAAGAAATAGAAAGTATAAAAAAAATTTAGCCGTGAAATTTTTTAATGCATATTTATGTAATTATATAGATGACCCCATATAAAATAATTCATATTCTACTTGATATTTTGTTTTAATTTTACTATAATGAATATGCAAGAATAAATAAAAGGAATAATAGCCCCCTTTTTATTTATGAGCAAACAGTCCATGCCCCAATGGACTGTTTTTATTTTATACAATTATACTTTTTTTACATATACTGAAATTTTATCAATAATAATTAATGGAATGTATTTATTTGAATAATAAATACAATATAATATGCTATATTGTAAAAATATCTACAGTTTTATAGATTAATATTTTAATACGTGATAAAATTAAATAAAAGATGTGTTTATAAACATACATGAATAAGGAGTGGCGTTCATGGGAGAATATAGATCCAAATTAGAAAGTAAGCAGATGGATTATCTATGTGAGGCGGTATTGTGCTTAAAAACAAAAGAGGAATGTTATAGATTTTTTGATGATATATGTACGATAAACGAAATAAAATCTTTGGAACAGAGACTTCAGGTAGCCAAAATGCTCAGCAATAAAAAGACATATTTAGATATTGCAGCTGCAACAGGAGCCAGCACTGCTACGATAAGCAGAGTGAATAGATGTCTTAATTATGGAAGTGATGGGTATAAAATAGTATTGGGAAGGCTTAAGTAAAATATTTTTAGTATAAGTAAAATTTTTAGATGTGTTGATGGGGGTCAGCACATTTTTTATGTCTTATATGATTAAAGTACTGCTAAAATGTTATAATATTAGACATGAAGCAGATATACGTATACAGTTTAGATTAAAGATATAGATCTATATCTATAAATAGGAGTGAATTTTATGGATTTGAAAAATCTTTTGAACCGGGAACAGTATGAAGCAGTAGCAGCGGTAGACGGTCCACTGCTGATCTTAGCTGGAGCAGGATCAGGTAAAACGAGAGTCCTTACCTATAGAGTGGCCCATATGATTAAAGATTTAAATATATATCCTTCAAAAATATTGGCCATAACTTTTACCAACAAGGCTGCCGGAGAGATGAAAGATAGGATAAAGGAACTTGTTGGAGATGAAGTGGAAGGTATGTGGATATCTACGTTTCATTCAAGCTGTGTGAGAATATTGAGAAGAGAAATAGATAAACTTGGATATAATAAAAATTTTGCCATATATGACAGCTATGATCAGAAGGTGCTTATAAAGCAGTGCATGGAGGAATTGAATATAAATGACAAGGATATAACAGATAGGGAGATAATAAATAAAATTAGTGGACAAAAGGATATTTTAGTATCTCCGGAGCAGTTCAAAAGAGAAAATGAGGGAAATTTTAGAATTAATAAAATTGCAGATGTCTATTTGTTGTATCAAAAAAAGTTAAAAGATAATAATGCTTTGGATTTTGATGATCTTATATATAAAACTGTGCAGCTTTTTAAGGAGCATCCGGATGTACTGGAGTTTTACCAGAGAAAATTTGAGTATATAATGGTGGATGAGTACCAGGATACTAACAGGTCCCAGTATGAATTTGTCAAATTATTGGCTCAGGGGCATAAAAATATATGTGTAGTTGGAGATGACGATCAATGTATTTATGCCTGGAGAGGAGCGGATGTGAGAAATATTTTGGATTTTGAACAGGATTATCCAAATGCGAAGGTGATAAAGTTAGAACAAAATTATAGATCAAAGGGGAATATATTAAAGGCGGCCAATGATGTTATAAGCAATAATTCCAATAGAAAGAAAAAAGTGCTTAGGACTGAAAGTGAAAATGGAGACAAGATAAAATTGTACAGGGCTTATTCTGATCTTGAGGAAGGAAGATATGTGGCATTTAAGATAAGAGATATGGTGAATAGAGATGAAAAAAGACAATATAAGGATTTTGCGGTGCTTTACAGAACCAATGCCCAGTCACGTATTTTTGAAGATGCTTTTATGAAATCCAATATACCTTATAGAATAATTGGAGGACTTAAGTTCTATGATAGAAAAGAAATAAAAGATATTATGGCATATCTGAAATTTATAAATAATCCACTGGATGATATAAGCTTGAGGAGGATAATAAATGTACCCAAGAGGAATATAGGAGATTCTACAGTACAAAAGATACAGGGTTTTGCCAATTCTATGGAAGAATCTCTGTACAATGTGATTTTGGATGTGGACGAAGTATCAAATTTATCCAAGAGAAGTATTAATTCTATAAAAAAATTTGTAAGTATAATAAACAGCTTTATCAAAAGTAGGGATAAAATACCTGTTTCCAGTCTCATAAGGGAAATACTGGATATAACAGGATATTTGGATGAACTCAAAGACAGCAAGGAGGCAGACAGTATAAGTAGGGTGGAAAATCTTAAAGAACTCGTATCGGCTGCTTCTGAGTTTGAAACTACTTCAGAAGATACTTCACTTTCTGCATTTTTGGAGAAAGTGACCCTTGTTTCAGATATAGATAATTTTGATGACAATGCTGATTCTGTTGTACTCATGACTGTACACAGCGCGAAAGGGCTGGAATTTCCGGTAGTATTTATGGTTGGGATGGAAAATGGAATATTTCCGGGAATGCAGTCGTTGGATAGTGCCAAGGAAATGGAGGAGTCCAGAAGGCTCTGCTACGTGGGTATAACCAGGGCAAAAGAACAGCTTTATATGACTTCTGCTGAAACAAGAAGGGTATTTGGCAGGACAGTTTCATATCAGCAGTCTGATTTTGTAGATGAAATATCCCGCGAACTGAAGGAATATGATACTGTAAAGGAAAATAATATTAATAGTTATTCAAATAGGGTTTTGAATAATAATGCTTTTTTATGGAAGAAAAAGGCGGTTTCTAGCAATTTATCAGAGGCTGCAGGAATTTCTGCTGAAAGAGATGTTCCTGGTGACAAGTATTTAAAGCCTGAAGGTATAAAAGAGGGTATAAAGGTAAGACATAGTAAATTTGGGGTAGGAACTATTGTCAGCATATCAAAAAGTGGAAGTGACATAAAGCTCACTATAGTTTTTGACAAAATGGGAATAAAAAATTTGATGTATGGGATAGTGCCATTGGAAGCTGTATAGGGTGTACTCCCAGTTTACTTATGAGGTGATCTGATGAATGATGATATTGTGCATAAGATGAATGAAATTATAAAAGAGTTAAATAGATATGCCTACGAATACTATGTTGAGGATAATCCGAGTATTTCCGATAAAGAGTATGATATGAAATACGATGAACTTGTAAAATTGGAAAGGGATACTGGAATTGTTTTTCCCTATTCTCCTACACAGAGGGTGGGGGATACTGTGCTGTCTCAGTTTCAAAAATACATACATAAAGGCAGATTGTGGAGTCTTGACAAAGCTCAGAGCGTAAATGCCATAGAAGAGTGGCACAGGAGAAATGAAAGAATTGTAAATAATTATAACTTAACTCATGAGGATAAATTGCCAGAGCTTAAATATGTGCTGACTAAAAAGTTTGATGGACTTACGATAAACTGCACCTATGATGAAAGAGGAATGCTGATAAAAGCAGCTACTAGAGGCACGGGTATTGTTGGAGAGGATATAACTGCCCAGGCAAAGACCATAAAGTCTCTTCCCCTTAAAATAGACAATAACAGTCTGGTTGAAATACACGGGGAAGCTGTTATGACTAAAAAAGCTTTTGAACAGTACAATAAAAAAGCGAAGACTCCACTTAAAAATCTCAGAAACGGTGCTGCGGGGGCTCTTAGAAACTTGAATATAAAAGAGACGGCCAGGAGAAATCTTTCAGCCTTTTTTTATGATGTGGGATATAATGAAGGCAGACCCTTTAAAAGTTATGTGGAGATGATGAATTTTATAAGGGAAATGGGACTACCGCAGGACAGCTATCTTAAGATATGTACCAATATGGATGAGATAAAAAATGAGCTGGAGTATGTACACAGTATAAGAAATGAACTTCAGTATGATATAGATGGAGTGGTAATAGTAATAGATGATATGAGAACAAGAGAAATTCTAGGATATACCATTAAGTTCCCAAAGTGGGCCATAGCTTATAAGTTTGAGGCAGAGGAGATTACCACACAGCTTTTAGATGTTGAGTGGAATGTAGGTCGCAGCGGGAGGGTGACCCCTACAGCCATTTTGGAGCCGGTGGAATTAGGCGGAGCTACAGTAAAAAGGGCTACTTTGAATAATATGGATGATATAAGGAGAAAGGGAATAAAAATAGGATGCAGGGTGTTTGTAAGAAGATCCAATGATGTGATTCCGGAAATTACGGCGGTGGTGGAAGATGGTGAAGCGGATAAGACTGTGGATATAGAAGTCCCTGAAAAGTGTCCATACTGTGGTAGTAAACTTATAAAGGATGGTGTGCATTATTTTTGTGAAAATACGCTTTCCTGCAAACCTCAGATGGTAAAAAGCATAGTTCATTTTGGAAGCAGAGAGGCAATGGATATAGAGGGATTCAGCGAAAAAACTGCAGGGCAGCTTTTCGAAAAATTAAATATAAAATCCATAGCTGATTTGTATAGAATTCAAAAAGAGGATCTAATGACCTTAGATAAATTTGGAGAAAAAAAATCCCAAAATCTTATAAATGCCATAGAAAAAAGTAAAAATTGTGATCTGTCCTCATTTATATATGCCCTTGGAATACCGAATGTGGGCAAAAAAACTGCCACTGATCTGTGTAAAAAATTTAATAGATTGAGAGATATCCGAAAGGCTGAACTGGAAGATCTTGTATCAATTCCGGATATAGGTGAAACGGTGGCAAAAGGTATAATAGAATTTTTTAAACAGGACAATATAATAGAGAGCATAGATGAATTATTGAAATTAGGTATTAAACCACATTTTGAGAGTATTAATGTAGAGGAAAATGTATTTAAGGGAAAAACGGTAGTGGTCACAGGAACTTTAAAAAACTATACGAGAATGGGCATAAAAGAAAAATTGGAATCTCTAGGAGCTAAGGTTTCCGGCAGTGTAAGTAAAAAGACAGATTATGTCATAGCAGGTGAATCTACTGGAAGTAAATATGAAAAGGCAATTCAATTTGGAGTAAAAATAATTGATGAAAATCAATTTGAAAATATGCTGTGAATATTTACAAAACAATCGAAGAGAGTTAATATAAAAATAGTTTTGATTTATGATAAAATTAAACTTCAGGTAAAGAACCTGTGGAGGAAAAAATGAAAAGAACAATAAGTTTACTAGGATGGATAGGTGTTATATTCACTATTATTGCATTGGTATTGACACTTCTTACTACATATCATTTTACATATGTAAAGTATTTTAATGATTATTATATGCTGCAGTGGAGTATATTTGGTACTATGATAATATGGGCTGTGAATATGATCATTTTTAGAAGTAATTTTAAAAATATAGTATATCCTATAACTTGCGTGATAATAGCTTGTGTGACTATGTTTTTTATGTACATGAAGGTATTTTGATGTTTTTAAATAAGACAATCTTAAAGATTGCCTTATTTTTTTGATGTAAGCATATGTACATATTGAGTTAATTTTTCCAGCAGGTAATTTTTATATTTTAGCTGTGATAAGACTTGTTTGACAGTTATAAATCCCCAGATTAAGACGAATATGACAGTACACATAGTCAAAATACCTAAAACTTCTATTACAAGTAACATTTTACACTCCTCCGTATAATTAAAATCTTAAGGATACAAAAGCGCTTAAAACATACGTGAACATTATATCATAAAAAATTTATATTAAAAATATTATAATATAATCTGATTATTTTTGTAATAACTGACAATAATTTAAACTGTATTTTATTATCGTGAAAATAAGGAGATATATATGAAGAAACTTATTTATATAATGTGTATTATATTAATAATTTCAGTGGTTTCAATAACATTGATAGGAGGATCTCTGGAAAAAAAAGTTCAGCAAACTGAGAGCAATGATTATAAAAATAGTTTGGTATATAATTTAGGTGAATCGCCTAAAAATTTAATAATGCTTGATTCTGATAATATAAGGCAAAAGGATATACTTGCAAATACATTTGAGGGTCTGGTGAGTAGTGATGAAGATGGGAAAATAATTCCCGGTATAGCGGAAAATTGGAGTGTAGATGAAAGTGGAACCAGCTATACTTTTAAGATAAGGAAAAATGCTAAATGGAGCAATGGATCTAATATTACCGCCTATGATTTTGTGGACTTTTTTTCTAATATACTAAGCAAGGACATGGACAATATATATGCCCAGCAGCTGAATTGTGTATTTGGAGCAGAAGAATACAGGCAGGGTAAATGTGATTTTGGAAATGTTGCCATAAATGCTCTAAATGACAGAACGTTATGCATAAGGCTAAATTATCCCTGTAACTATCTCCTGAATATACTTGCACAGCCTATATACTCTCTTAGAAATATTGATTATAAACTCGTAGATTGGAAAAAGGATTATAAATCCATATTGTATTCGGGAAGTTTTGTCATAGACAGCATATCTCAGAATGGTGATATTACTTTAAAGAAAAATACCTATTATTGGAATAGATCACAGGTGAAAAGCAGCAAGGTAATACTTACGTTTTTAAAAACCAGTGAAAATGCATTGGCAGCTTTTGAAGAAGATAGGGTAAATATATTTACTAATCCCCCACTGGGAGAAATAAAAAATATAAAAAATAAAGTAAATTACATGACTTCACCTAATTTAAGCGGTAAAGGCATAGCTTTCAATATGAAAAAAGAAAATGTAGTAAATGACGTCAAATTTAGAAATTTTGTATCCATGGCTGTTGATAGAGAAAATATAGTAGAAAACATACTGTGTAATACTGCTGTTACAGCTAACTCCTATGTACCGAATTATGTAAGTAATGGATTGAACGGTAAATTTATGAATAAAATATTTTTTCAGGATAAGTCACAGGGGGAAAATGCTGCAGATATGATTAAAGGTTTGAATTATGGTGAAAATGAATCCCTCAAATTAATATATGTGGATAGTGTGGAAAATAAAAAAGTATGTGAGGACATAGCTGAGCGTATTGAGAAGATCTCTGGAATAGCAGTAAATTGTCAGGGATATGAATTGTCTAAATTCAAAGAGCAGTTGAGGGAGGGGCATTATGATATGGCAGAAATAGACTATGCAGGAGACTATGATTATCCACTTGCATTTTTAAATATGTGGAATTCCTCCCGGGCTTATAATTTATACGGATATAGAAATTTGCAGATTGACAGTAAATTGATGAATTCGTCCTTTAAAAAGGATGGAAATCAAAAAATAGAGATATTTAGAGATATCGAGAATGACTTAGCACGGGATATGCCTATGGTACCTTTATATTTTGAAAATACGGTTATTGTCTCAAAAACTTATGTTTCGGGTGTCTATGCGAATATAATGGGAAATATAAAGCTGGATAGGGCCTATCTGAATTATTAAAGGTCAGATAAAAAGGGATTGTCTTAAAATTTTTTAAAACAATCCTTCAAGTTTTTATCCTTGTGAATTTAAGGGGAAAGACCTTTATCTTTTATCTGATTCTTTGGAGAAAAGTATATACAGTTTGTTTTTGGAGATGAAAGATCTGTAATTGCAGTAATATGATTTAAAGTACATTTCCCGTTTTTCTCATGTATGCATCTTTCAGAACAGTTAATATCCATCATTGCCTATCACCTTCCTTATAAAGAACCAGATTGATTTTTATGTTTAGCTGTAAAATGCTTGTACTGGAGTGATATTATTATATCCTAAAGATAAAAAATTTATCCTTGGAAAGAGATTGGAATTTTGGGGTTTAAAAAATGCAGTACAATGAAAAATATAAACATATTTTTATATGTGTCAAAAGAAACTTTTACAGATTTAAATTTTTTCTTTTTCATGCTGTAAGTTACATACTTACAAAAAACTGGTGCTATTTCACAGGATTCAGGAGAGGGAATTGAGGATGTCCTGAAATTTTGTTCCTCTATTAGATCTTCTGATCTAAGAGAAAAATTCCTATATCGCTCTACATTGTTTAAATCGGGAGCTTCAGGCCAGCTTAAGATCATACCTGAATCTATAAGTTGACGTTTGAATATATCCAATACTATTAAATTGTTTTTATCTCTATTTTTGTACACTTCTACATTTATCAGAAAAGCCATTAGATACAGCATGACTTCCAGACAGGTAAATTCTACATTCTTTTTAGAAGTATCCTTTATAAACAATCCTTTTTCTGAATCATAAAGTTTTAAAAGTTTTTCAAGTATAAAATTTGCATTTTCTTTATATTTTATAAAATTCGTATGCTTATATATCATAATAAAATTTATATAGTTTAAGGAATCATTTTCAACGTCTGTTTCTTTTGCCATGCCGGACTGAGAATTTGCATGGTAAAATTTTTCAAAAATAAGCTCCGATATGTCAAGTATCAGATCTTTGCATTTGTTATCTTTGGAATACTCGTAGAATATATTTAATGCAAAGCACAATCTTGTAAGCTCTTCAAAAGACAATTCATACAGATCATTTTTTGAATCAATAAGCATATTTAAAATATCAAAGGAAAAATTTTTAAAATCTTCTTTTCCCTCACCATCCATCAAAGTACTGCATCTATAGTATGCAGCCATTAATAGAGCTTGAGATGAAAATTTGAATTTCTTGTATTTGTCTACAAATTTAATTTCTCCTGGATTTGCTCCACTTTCACATTTTTTATCAATAAATACGCCTTCACTGTTTCTAAAATAAGATGCGTAAAACTCTAGTTGTTTTTTACTCAGGGCAATATAGAATTTTCCTAAATTGTATTTATTCTTATCTATGTTATGAAAAGAATTATAGTAATCTGAAAGTTCCATCAAGCATAATGTCATAAATGCATTGCTGTCTATGTTTATTTCTTTTTTAAATTTGTCATCGTTCCAGCATAACCTGTCATTTATATTTATGAGAACAGGATTTGCTTTTCTATAAATACATAAAAGTGGAGAAACATTTTTAAATGTGTTAATATCAAAATTGGATGTATTTTTTGAGATAATTCCTTTGACTGAAGTGAGAACTCCACATTTTGAGTGTAGTACAATGTCTCTTAAAGATTCTTTTGAAAAATAAAACAGCTGCTGCTTCACATTACTGGGTTTTATTTTATTGATTTTTAAGAAAGGTCCTATATATTTCAAAATATTTACACCTACCATAAATTAATCCCTATATAGATAATATGAAACAGGATGCAAAATGGTGCTTATTTATTTTAGAAAGGAAGGAAAGTTTTATGGAAATTGGAAAATTGGATTGGAATGACTTAAAGGAGATAATAGATAAAAATAGGGCAGTTAAGAGAGAAGATGTTAGGATAAGGGGTGATATAGGTGAGGACTGCAGTGTTATAAATTTTGGAGATAAAGAATGCGTTGTTTCTACAGATCCTATTACTGGTGCTGATCTGAATAGCGGTAGGCTTGCAGTACATATAAATTGCAATGATATAGCATCCTGTGGTGTAGAGCCAGTGGGAATTTTAGTTACAATTCTAGCTCCTGAGAATTCATGCCTGGAGGATATAAATAAAATTATGGAAGAAGTAAGTGAGGAGGCAGGAAAGCTAAATGTGGAAATATTAGGCGGTCATACAGAAGTGACTAAAGCTGTAAATAGGATGGTTATTTCCTGTACTGCTATAGGAAAGGGAGAAAAAGATAAAGCTGTGGCTACTTCAGGGGCAAAGAAAGATGATGATATAGTAGTGACAAAATATTTGTGCCTGGAAGGAACTAGTATTATAGTGAATGATTTTGAGGAAAAACTCAAAGACATACTTACAACGGAGGAAATAGAGAAAGCAAAGGGTTATATAAAGCATATAAGTGTAGTTAAAGAAGGTGTATTGTCCGGCAAATTTGGAGTGAATTCTATGCATGACGTAACTGAAGGAGGGCTTTTGGGAGCGCTTTGGGAAGTTGCTAAGGCAAGTAAAGTTGGATTTAAAGTGTATGATGATAGGATACCACTTACTGAAATAACGATGAAAATATGCAGAAAATATTCTGTAGATCCTTTGAGATTTGTATCTTCAGGTAGTATGCTCATTACTACTGAAGATGGAAAAGGATTGGTACATATGTTGAAAAGCAATGGAATTAAAGCCAGTATCATAGGGAAAGTTACTGAGGAATCATATAAACTGGTTTGCAGTGGAAAAGAGAAGAAGATAACACCTCCAAAAAGTGATGAATTGTTTATATTGGAGGAAAAATTGAAATAATTGATGTATAATTGATTTGATAAGATACAGTTTTGGTTTTGGAGGTAAAAAATGCGAATTGATGGTAGAAAATGTGATCAAATTAGGCCTATAAAAATAACGAGAAATTATACGAAATATGCAGAAGGATCTGTGCTTATGGAAACTGGGGATACGAAGGTAATATGTACTGCATCTATAGAGGATAAAGTTCCACCATTTTTGAAAGGAAAAGGTGAAGGTTGGATTACCTGTGAATACAATATGCTTCCCAGAGCTACTCAGGTCAGAAAAGTGAGGGATATAACCAAAGGGAAAATTGATGGAAGGACCATGGAAATACAGAGACTTATCGGCAGGGCACTCAGATCTGTAGTGGATTTAAAAGCCATAGGGGAGAAAACCATATGGATTGATTGTGATGTAATTCAGGCAGATGGTGGTACTAGAACAGCCTCTATATCTGGAGCATTTGTGTCATTGGTGGATGCTGTGAATGTGCTCCACAAAAGATCACCTTTTAAAATATATCCAATAAGAGATTTTGTAAGTGCCATAAGTGTGGGAATTGTAGATAATGAAAGAATGTTGGATTTGTGTTATATAGAGGATTCAAGAGCTAAAGTAGATATGAATATAGTGATGACAGATTCAGATGAAATTGTGGAGATACAGGGTACAGGAGAACAGAGCCCGTTTACAAAGGAGGACTTGAGAGAACTTATGATTCTGGGAGAAAAAGGAATAAAAAGTATGGTTCATGCCCAGAAAAACAGCCTGAAGATGGATTCACTGTGGATAGGGACAGGTGGCAAATAGTGAAAAAATTAGTGGTAGCCAGCAATAATTATAATAAAATAAGGGAGATTAAACAGATACTTGCCCAATACCCCCTGGAGATTTTATCTATGGGGGAAATTGGAGTGAATATAGATATCGATGAGAATGGAACTACATTCCTGGAGAATGCCTATAAGAAAGCCAAAACGGTATATGATTTTCTTGGACGAAAGTTTATGGTATTAGCAGATGATTCGGGTCTTATAGTAAAAGGATTAAACGGAGAACCAGGAGTGCATTCTGCAAGATTTGCAGGCGAACATGGGAATGATAAAAAAAATAATGAGAAACTCTTAAAACTTTTGGAGAATAAAAATAGAGAGAGTAGAAATGCAAGATTTTTGTGTACTATGGTATTGATATTGGGAGTTGATGAGGTACTTGAAGTACAGGGAGAAATAGAGGGTATAATATGTGAAGAAGAAAGGGGAAATAACAGATTTGGCTATGATCCCCTGTTTTATGTACCGGAATACAATATGACTTTTGGAGAAATGTCTGCTGAATTGAAGAACTCCATAAGTCATAGGGCGAGAGCCCTAAAAAAACTGAAAATTGAGATGGGAAAATATATTGAGAAGAAGGTATGAGATTTGCATATAGGAGTAATAAGTGATACCCACAGGGATAGAAAGTTTGTGGACAGAGTTAAAAGTATTTTTTCCGGCATGGATACAATTATTCATTTGGGGGATAATGTTCAGGATGTTTTGCAGATTGAAAAGTTTTATAGAGGACCCATTATCAATGTAAAGGGAAATTGTGATTTTTCTGTAAGTGTTCCCAGCGAAAGAGTTGAAGTCATAGGAGGCAAGAAATTTTTTATAACTCATGGTCACAGATATGATGTTAAATATGATCTTTCCAGACTAAAATATAAAGCTTTAGAGGAAGAAGCCGATGTAGTTTTATTTGGACATTCGCATGTGTCCAAGATAATTTATGAAAATGGAATATGGTTTATAAATCCAGGAAGTCCATCCGTTCCTAGAGATGGGTTTAACAGTGTGGCAGTGATAGAACTTAGTGATAAAATTATAAATCCCCAAATAAGGGGAGTATGAATAAAACAAAAAAATCTCAAATTGGGTATTGACGAATCCATATATATCGTGTAGAATAATTTATGTTGTCAAGAGTTTGAAAAAACTTCTAGTATGAATAAAGCCAATATTTTATGTCGGGGTGTGGCGCAGATGGGAGCGCGCGTGGTTTGGGACCATGAGGTCGCAGGTTCAATCCCTGTCACCCCGACCATTTGATTTCATGAAATTTTATGACAGGGATATTATCACTTAATATTAAACAATTATGCGGGTGTAACTCAATGGTAGAGTGCTAGCCTTCCAAGCTAGTTATGAGAGTTCGATTCTCTTCACCCGCTCCAAGCGTGCGTCTTTAGCTCAGTTGGATAGAGCAACGGCCTTCTAAGCCGTGGGCCGGGGGTTCGAATCCCTTAAGACGCACCAATATGCGCCATTAGCTCAGTTGGTAGAGCATCTGACTCTTAATCAGGTTGCCCGGGGTTCGAGTCCCCGATGGCGCACCAGAATATGGTGGACGTAGTTCAGCTGGTAGAGCGCCAGATTGTGGTTCTGGTTGTCGTGGGTTCGAATCCCATCGTTCACCCCAGTGTTGGGATGTAGCCAAGTGGTAAGGCAGTGGACTTTGACTCCATCATTCGTAGGTTCAAATCCTGCCATCCCAGCCATTTAATGGTTTACTAGCTCAGTTGGTAGAGCACATGACTTTTAATCATGGTGTCCGGGGTTCGATTCCCCGGTAAGCCACCATATGTTTATAATGATTTCTAATTTCATACATGCAGGTGTGGCGGAATTGGCAGACGCACTAGACTTAGGATCTAGCGCCTATGGCGTGGGGGTTCAAATCCCTTCACCTGCACCAAAATTATAGATAGGGAATTTGTTATTGTGCGGGAGTGGCTCAGTGGTAGAGCGTCACCTTGCCAAGGTGAACGTCGCGGGTTCAAATCCCGTCTTCCGCTCCAAGGGTGAAATAAAATTTATGGATTTGCGGGTGTAACTCAATGGTAGAGTGCTAGCCTTCCAAGCTAGTTATGAGAGTTCGATTCTCTTCACCCGCTCCAGCAATACGCGTCTTTAGCTCAGTTGGATAGAGCAACGGCCTTCTAAGCCGTGGGCCGGGGGTTCGAATCCCTTAAGACGCACCAGCATGCGCCATTAGCTCAGTTGGTAGAGCATCTGACTCTTAATCAGGTTGCCCGGGGTTCGAGTCCCCGATGGCGCACCATGTAAATAGCGGGGTGTGGCGCAGATGGTAGCGCGCGTGGTTAGGGATCATGAGGTCGCAGGTTCAAGCCCTGTCACCCCGACCATTTAGGATTAATGGGGAATTTAAAAATCCCTAGTGAGCTCATATATTTGTGTGATTGCTTAGCAATGGATTTGCGGGTGTAACTCAATGGTAGAGTGCTAGCCTTCCAAGCTAGTTATGAGAGTTCGATTCTCTTCACCCGCTCCATTTGTATTTTTAAAATAAGTGCAGTTTGCACCCATAGCTCAGCTGGATAGAGTGATGGACTTCGAATCCAGAGGCCGGGAGTTCGAATCTCCCTGGGTGCACCATTAAGTATTGATATGACTGGATTTCAGCAATTTAAAATTTGCTGATTTTTTTATTTTTCCCTCCATTTTCCCTCCAAAGTTTTCAATGAGCATTTATTTTATATTGAAAAGATTGTTTATTTTATCAACTGCTTTAAGCTTTTGCTCAGGCATGACATGAACATAAACATTCAGTGTAGTTTGAATATCCGCATGGCCTAGTAACATTTGAACTGTTTTTAAAGATACACCAGCTTCAAACAATCGGGTAGCATAAGTATGCCTTAAACTGTGAAATTTTTTATGAGGAATGTTATTTTTGGCTAGAATTTTGTTATACATTTTTCTTAGATTGCTGGGACCAGTTGGAGTCCCAAATTGTGTAGAAAACAAGTAGTCATTTTTAATATATGCATCCCCTGCCTTGAGCCTTTCTTTTTTCTGATTTAATTCACGTTTTTTTAATATTGGTATTACATTCTCAGGTATTGGAACAGACCTGACAGAGTTTTTAGTTTTGGGCGGTGTTTCTATCAGTTCATAATGTTTTTTATCACCATCAAATAAATATACGCCTCTTATTGCCCTTTTTACATGGAGTTCCTTTTTACTGAAATCTATGTCAGCCCATTTTAAGCCTAATAATTCACCCTGCCTTAAACCCGTGCTTAAAGCAAGAATAAATAAAGCCTCAAGCCTATGTCCTTTTATGCCTCTTATAAATTGGTTTTGTTCCTCTATTGTAAAAGCGACTATGTCATCTAATCCATCCTCATCATCCTCGTTCAACGAATTATCCTGAGGTATATCTACACCAGAGCAATAATTTCGGACAATATATCCCTGAGTAAGGCAGTAATTAAAAAAGTTCCTTAATAGCTTATTTAAGTTTTTAATAACATTGCTGCTTTTACCTGCATTAAATAAATCATTGTAATATCGTTGTAAATCGAGTGATTTTAAATCTTTGAGCTTTATAGGGTATAATTGTGAAGGTTCAATATAAAGCCTGTAAATGCCCTCATATCTTTCAAAAGTGCTAGGCTTGACGGTATTTTTAACTTTTTCAAATAGCCATAGTTTGCATACATTACCTAAAGTAAGAGTATCATAATTAGTGGCTAGGCCTGCATTTAACCCGTTCTTATATTGTTCTAATTTTGCCTCAGCATCTTTTTTATTTACACCATAAAATTCTTTACGTATTCTTTTACCATTAGAATCACGTCCCAAGTCCAGATATACCCTATAGTATTTTTTACCGTTTTTAACACAATTTGTTTTATTTGCCATAGGATCACCTCTATATATCTAACGTGTTAAAATCAATTTCCAAGTCTTTATATATGCCAACCTTTATTTTATCCGTAAATGAATAAGCTTTAGGAGCTCCATAATGCATTGTATCATCAAGTTTGTATATCAATATACTTTTCTCCATAGGATTTACTATCCAGTATTCACGTACCTTATATGAGCTGTATAAGCTTAATTTGCGTATATAATCATTGGATGGGTTAAAGGGTGATACTATCTCAATAATCAAGTCTGGGGAGCCAATACAACCCTTATCATTCAGTTTATTTTTATCACATATTACGGATATATCTGGCTGAACAATGTTTTTGCAGCTTTCAATGTTGTCATCAGTAAGAAATACATCAAAGGGTGAAGGGTATACCTTGCATGATCCATTGTTGGATTTAATATAGTTATTAAATATGGTTACTAGTTCAGTAATTAGTTCCTGGTGCATCCTTGATGGTGCAGGTGACATATCATATATTACACCGTCTATAAGCTCTATTCTGGCACCTTCAGGGTAGTTCATGTAGTCAGTGTAGGTATAAGTCTTATTCTTAGCTGTATTATCCATAATTCTTATCTCCTTTCATTTCATAATTTTGTGATATGAGGTAGGCGAAAAATTTCGCTGACCTTTTATTTAACAATTTTTAGTTTAAACGACATTTCAAATGTTACTTAAACCATTTTATGTAAGCACGGATTTTAAATCCGACCTTTGAGTTATCCAATATTTGCTACCCTATAATATCGGAGTACGAATATTATACAACGAATTTCGTCGAAAGCAGTTACATCTGAGTTTATCGGATAATTCCGAAAGACCTATAGCCAGAGCTTTTAACACCCTTGTTATGCAATTAGCCTTTAATGGCTAATACGATATTAGCGTAGTCGCATATTTGACGGTGGGAAATCCCTGGCTCAGAAGTCTGAATTTCGGACAGCGGGGATATTATTCATGCTGTGGTGTGTCTTTATTTTTTAAATATAATATCTCTTTTTCAATTTGAACTTTGATTTTAGGGAATATATCATCAGAGTAATTCTTTACATCATCATCAGAATAATCAAGCTGTTTCAATAGTTCCTTGAATGTCTTAAATGCTGCATAGTCTTTATCAGTGTAATTTTGTAAACCTCCAAAGGCATCAGAATTATTCATAAGCTCAAGCTGTTTATAATCTTCAATATCTTTTATATCTTCACCAGTTAGGGTATTATTTTTAGCTTTTTGATATAAATTCGATATGTGTTTAGAAGGACTTTCAGTATTTAATGCAGTTAGGTAATTTAAATAATTTAAATACTTAATATTTAGTTCTGAACATCTTTCAGTAACTATATCATATCTAGAAAAGATAAATTTTTTATTTTCTTTATAAAATTTTTGAAATGCGCCAGGACTATCTTTAAAAATAATATCTATCATAGATGTTAAATAGCTTTCAGATATATCCTCTTCATTTTCTAAAGCCTTATTTATAACTTCTTCATCAATATCTACTAATTCACATATTAATTCCAATGTGTTTTTAGCATCTCTTGAATTTTTACAAATTGTTTTTTCAAAAAGTTTAATTAATTTACTTGTAAGAGTTGTATCATTATCAATTAAATTGTAAACATTTGTGTCAAGAGCTGCTGCTATTTTGTTCAAGGTTTCTATATCTGGGCTTCTTCTGCCATTTTCATAGTTATATATAGCATTTCTTGATAAGCCACTATTTTTAGCTAATTGTTCTTGAGTTAAATTTAATTTTTTTCTAAAATATCTAATTTTTTCTCCTACCTTATTGCCTGTATTCATAGTAAACCTCCTAATAATAGAATATATTATTTTCATACATATGTAAACATAAATTTAAAGTAATTATGAAAAAACACTTGACTTCATACAAATGAATTCATATAATATAAATATAGAACAAATTCACACAAATGTAGGAAGGAGATTTGAGTAATGCTAGAAGTTAATCAAAATAAGTTTTTATTAGCATTAGCAAAAGCTGGAATGACAACCACAGATTTAGAAGCCAAGGCTAAAGTAGGAAGAACTACCATATCAAAGGTTGTAAACGGCAATACTAAAATAAGACCGGCATTAGTGGGCAAGCTTGCCAAGGCTTTGAATGTTGATGTAGAACAGATTGTTGATTTTAAATAATGAGGGAGGGATAAAGATGCTGGAGTTTATACCACCGGATGACCTGAAGAAAATAGACATGCAGATAAAAGCTATAAATGCAATTCTACCTAGGGATAATCCAAAAGATAAGGCAATACATCAGATGGCACTTGATAAGCTATTGAAGCAAAGAGACAGGCTGTTAAACAAATAGGGGGTGTGATATATGGACAAACTTGTATTTATAGATTCAAACGATTTACATGAAGAGCCGTTTACTACATCAAAGATTATCGCTAAATATGGAGGACAGACACACCATTCAATACAGGTATTAATTTCAACTTATGAAAAAGATATAAAAGAGTTTGGAGTTTTCTCATTTCAAATGAGTAAACCTAAATCTTCCAAAGGTGGCAGACCAGAGAAAATATATAAATTAAACGAACCACAAGCAAGTTTTTTAATAACTTTAATGAAAAATACAAGGCAAGTAGTTAATTTTAAAAAAGCTCTGGTAAAACAATTTTATGCCATGAGAGAGGAATTAATTAGAAGAAGGGTTGAAAGGCATCAAGGTATAAAAGAGAGGAACGCACTCACAGATGCTATAAAAAGACTTCCAGATGGTAAATATAAAGACCATTTATATAGCAATGTTACAAGATTGATTTATAAAATACTTTTTAATAAGACTGTAGCTCAATTAAAAAAGCAGTTCAGTGTCCCTGAAAAAGGTAATTTGCGAGATTACATTCCAAAGACAGAACTTGCCCAAGTAAAAAAACTAGAAAACCAAGCAGCAACTTTAATCAAGGCTAGATTACCATACAAGAAGATTAAAGAAGCATTACTTAATATTTATTCTACAACAGTTTAGGGGGAATTGTAAAGATGCAGGATTATAAGATAGTTTCAAGCGAACCAGACCCAGCTAAAATTATGACGGTAAGGCAGTTCTATGAATCTACACCGTTTGGACTAGAGAAGATTTATCAGCTATGTCATAGAAAGGATTTCCCAAGTTTAAAGGTGGGAAAAAGATATTATATTTTGAGGGATAGAGTAATGGAGTGGTTTGAGCAGCACACAAATGAGCAGATATAAAAGCAATATCCAGAACTTTCAATCAATAGTAGGCAGGTGATGCACATGAGTAGGAGAAAGAAAAATCTATATTTACAGTCATATCAATATGCAGGAGAACAGCATCCAAGGAATTTAGGCATATATGTAAGCTTGGTAACCAGTCCTGCATGGTATAGCCTAAAGGATAGTAGCAAACATTTATATATACAATTAATAGCAAAAATGAATGTAGGTGATCCGTTTGTATTCTTCTATAGAGCTGAGCTTAAAAAGATACATATACATCATACAACGTATCTAAAGTCAATAGATGAACTAATCAGCCGTGGATTTATTAAGGTTGTTGGATATATGTATGTGAACCAATATAAACCTACCATGTGCGTAAAGCCTATAGATACATGGAGAAATTGGACAGGCAATATCAGCGTTGATGATTTTGTAAGAAAATATATACCGCATGAGAATACCAGACAAGGTAATAAGGTTTTTGATTTAAAACCGTTTAAAGGAGGCAAAGTTATAGACCTGACTGAACAGTATAAAAAATAAAAAGTAGGCTACAAAATAGCCACACTAGTATGGCTAAGAAATAGCCACACTGGGCTTAAAAAAGTGGAAAAAAGTTACCAACTCTGAACTAAAATAGCCACACTGATTTTGAAGGTTAAGTTAGTTATATCAATGGTTATAGGGGTTATTAATAATGATTATTCATCAGCTCTAAAATAGCCACTTATTAATATATTACCATACCAGTATTTTTAAAATAGCACTTTTATTTTAGAACTTCTATAAACAGCAGACCTATTATTTACTACAGATTTAAGAATTAATTATAGATTAGGAGAGTGAAGAAATGACAAACAGAAGAATGTTTAGTTTAGATGTGATAGATACGGATAGGTTCTTAGAGCTACCGGCTACATCACAAAACCTATATTTTCACTTAGGGATGCGGGCTGATGATGATGGATTCGTTTCATCACCAAAGAAGATTGCGGCCATGATTGGATGCAACATTGACGATTTAAGAATACTAGCTGTTAAGGACTATATAATACCATTTAAAAGCGGTGTTGTAGTTATTACAGACTGGAATGTTAACAACTGGGTCAGGCCTGATAGAAAGCAAAACACAAGGTTCACAGAGGAACTATCAATGTTGCAGTTAGAAAACGGTGTATATAAGCTAACAGAATTATCAGATAAATGTCAACCAGATGACAACCAAGTGACAACCGAATGTCATACCGAGGTTAGGTTAGGTAAGTATAGTTTAGATAATAATAAAAAAAGAAAAAAGGGAACTGACCTGGATAAGATTGTTGATGATTATGATGATAGCATTAAAATGCGTGACACCCTTAAAGACTTCCTGAAGATGCGGAAGTCACTTAAAAAGCCAATGACAGAGAGAGCCTTGAAGCTGTTACTTACTAAGCTTGACGCACTATCTAATGACTATACGGAAAAGATAGATATACTTAATCAAAGTATACTCAATGGCTGGGCAAGTGTATATCCTTTAAAAGCGGATAAGCGACAGGAAAAGACACCAGGTTGGGAACCTTTTGACTATGACGATTTCTCAAGCGTTGAATAATTTATCAACAGAGTTATACACAATTTATCAACAAAAATAAAGGAGGAGTAAATAAATGTCAAACAAAGAGAGTCTCAGGAAGGCAATAAATGAAACGATTGACGTAATTACGGAAACCAATTCTAAAGTATGGGCATTACTGGAGCAGGCGAAAGATATGCCGGTGCGTTGCCCAAGTGCCTGGAAATCGTGGGGTAAGGATAGATATGACGAGGCAAAGTTTACCGCAGAAACAAGAGATGATTATATAGCACTTTTGGAGGGCATGAAGGAAAGAATAGATTACTGCGATTTTTCTGAAATGCATAATTTGTTTCTACAAATATCAAGGCATTTACTTGAGTTGGATAACTGGGATTCTAAAGATGTATTGGAATTTTATAAATTTATTAAAAAACATTAAGGAGGCTTATAATGCAGAAAATGTTACCAAGCAGTGAAGCCAAGGAACTGGCGGAAGAAGCAGTGAAGAGGATACAGAGGTCCACGAACTTTAAAGTTAAAATATGCCTGCCGGGTTCCATATCTGTAGAACTTGAAAAGGAAATGGCTGTACAAGCCTTAAAAAGGGGTTTTGATGTTGAAAAGGTATCAAAGGTATACCAGAAGGGTAAAAGTTCAAAAAAGTACTTCTATGCTTATTTAAAAGCTATTTTGTAAAAAGATAATAACAAAAGGCTTGTATAGAATTCCCATACAAGCCCTAAGCTAAACCCATGAAAAGTAAGGGTTTAGTTGAAAAAGAATTGAAGCAAAAGCTTGCAGATGCCTTTAAATCTAACAATCCCGACGATATAACACAGGCATTTGCAGACTTCGCGGAGAACGTACAGCAAAAACGTTCTGGAAAAATACTTCTACCATTTCTAAACAGTATTGTGTAAGATTGTGCAAGGTTTGTGCCCCTCCTACATAATTAGTGTACCATATCATTAATACTAAATCAAGGAGGTGTTAATATGTCAGTGCCAGTATTTTTAAGTTATATGGACTATTGCAGAATTAGGCATAAGAAAGCTACATTGCAGGAATTACACCGATGGGAAAAGAAATATAATCACAGATAGGGGGTAAATTGAGAATGGATAAAATTCATAAAAAAATATTTAGAAATTTAACAATACCGGTTAATTATATTGATGATTTAAAGGTAATCCTTGAGGAACATAAAAAGAGTTTTGGCAATATAGATGCTGGATATTTGGCTGCACTTTGTTTTAGTTATGGAATTGCTATAGGTAAAAGGCAGGACAGGAAAAGACGTAGAAAAGGTGATATTAAGTGAGCTTATCAATATTTATAGCTTATATGGATTACTGCAAATTCTTTATAAGGGGGGTTGATATTGAATTAATGTTATAGTACACTAGTATTATAGAAGAATATGTTAAGTACCCTACTTCTAGGAAGTGGAAGCTGTAAAAGGCACGGGAAGTTTGAAAACGGAGATATTCCGTTAGTAGATTTCTTGTGCCTTTTTTACGTTATGAAAGGAGAATATATGAACTTATTAAATAAATTGTTCCATAGAAATAGAAATCCATCAGATAAGCAGAATACTCAAAGAGTTGAAGTAATGAATGGCAGCCCTCCAATATTTACACCATTTTCGGGAGATGCCTATTCAAATGATTTATATAGAAGTGCAGTTGATAGTATAGCAAAGAATTTTTCCAAGTTAATTCCAAGTCATGTAATTATGAATGGAGAGCAGCGTAAAGATGGGGATTCAGTTTTAAACTACATACTGCAGTCAAGGCCTAATCCATACATGAGTACCTTTGATTTTCTATATAAAGTATCAACACATTATTTTTTATATAATAATGCATTTGCTTATTTGTCTTTTGATGATAAAGGGAGCCTTGAGGCTATATATCCATTGAGTCCCTTACAGGTAGAATTTCTTACGGATGCAACAGGGGCATTGTATTGTAAATTTTTATTTTCAAGAGGCAAGACATTTATATTCCGTTATGATGATGTGATGGTATTAAGGCGGTTCTATAATTCAAATGACCTGCTGGGTGACGATAACCGGGCAATAATGCCTACGCTTGATTTGGCACATACTCAAAACCAAGGTATGGAGAATTCAATAAAGAATTCAGCACAGATAAGAGGGTTATTAAAATACAACCAAGTTCTATCCGGTGAAAAACTAAAAGAGTCGAAAGAGGCGTTTATAAATGATTATTTGAGTATCGAAAACAACGGAGGTATTGCTGCACTGGATACTAAAATGGACTATCAGCCTATAGAAAACAAACCCGTATTTATAAACGGCCAGCAGTTAAATGAGATTAAAAACAGGATATACAGCTATTTGGGTGTAAGTGAAAATATCGTAAATTGCACATATTCAGAAGATGAATGGAGTGCGTTTTATGAATCCACGATTGAGCCACTGGCAACACAGATGGGCCAGGAGCTTACAAATAAGTTATTTACACAGCGTGAGCAGAGTTTTGGCAATAGTATAATGCTTGAAAGTGATAAACTTCAGTTTACATCAAATTCAACTAAGGTAACAGCATTAAAAGAATTGATGCCACTGGGATTACTTACTATAAACCAGGCATTAAAGATATTAAATTTACCAGGTATAGAAAATGGCGACACCCGTTACCAAACTTTAAATGTAGCTGATACAGATATTGTTAATCAATACCAGATGAAGGGAGGAAACAACAATGCAGGAGAACAGGGAAATCAGGTCAGCCGAAATCAGGACGGACAAGGCACAGGACAGCAAGAATAGTATACTTCTAGGTACTCCAATAGTGTTTGATAAGCCCACAACTATAAACGGGCGATATGGCAGTTATACGGAGATTATTAAAAGGGATGCTGTAAGTGAAAATTTGCTTAAAGATGTTCCACTTTTATACAACCATGATGTAAATTCAATCCCACTGGCAAGAAGTCCCGAAACCATGGAACTGAGAAAAAGCGGTGTAGGTATCGAAATGAGGGCTACACTTCCAGATACACCGAAGGCAAAGGAAATATATTCAAGTGTGTCACGTGGTGATATAAAGGGCATGAGTTTTGCTTTTAAGGTCCCTAAGGGCGGAGATGAGTATGATTCTAAGACCAATACCAGGACAATAAATAAGATTGAAAGATTATATGAGGTTTCAATAACTCCATTTCCAGCATATCAGGAAACAAGTATTGAAGCACGGATGGAAGATATATTCAAAAGAAATACATTAGTCCAGGAAGCAAGGGCCAAAGTAAATGACATTTTAAGGATACAGCTTAAAAGTAAAGTAAATCAAATTTTAGGAAAGGATGATAAATAATGAAATTTGCAACAGTACAGGAAGCATTTAATTATTATAATTCAAAAGATGTTGAGGAAATTGAGAAAAGGGCAGCAGAGATAGGAAAACTGATAGACGGTAATGAGGATGCAGATATTCAGTCATTGAACATTGAACTTGATGGATTAAAGCAGGCCAAAGAAAACATAATTGAAAAAAGGAGTAAATCAAATAAAGGTTTCAACCCTGTAACAGGAATGGAATTCAATAAAGGTGTTGATATTCCAGAGGGGACCGATTTATTTGCAACGAAGGAATATAGAAGTGCGTTCTTCAAGGAAATGTTAGGTCAGAAATTAACTGAAGCCGAAAAAAATATATATGAGCGTGCAAGAATGGAAAAAAGGGCAGATACTTTCAATGCAATGAATAATTCAGCGGCAGTACTTCCAACCCAAACATTAAATGAAATAATCGAGAAGGCAAGGAAACAGGGCGGATTGATGTCAGTATGCAGGCAGTTTAATATACCAAGTAATTTAGCAGTACCAATAGGAACACCAGGCACAAAGGCAAACTGGCATGTTGAAGGTGTAAATGTTGATGCCGAGAAAGTAGATACTGCATCAGTTAGTTTTTCAGCATATGAAATACTTAAAGTATTCAGTATGTCAGCAATAGCGAATAAAATGAGTATAGGAGCCTTTGAATCCTACCTTGAAACAGAACTGACTAATTGTGTGATGGATACACTTAATGAAGCTCTAGTTAGTGGCACAGGTTCAGGACAGGGTACTGGATTACTTACAGGTATTACATGGGATGCAACCAATAGTTTGACATATGCAGATAAGCCGGCATATACAGATTTTACTAAGATGCTTGCAATATTGAAAAGAGGATACGGGGCTAATGCAAAGTTCGCTATGAATAATGCTAGTCTATATAATCTTATATACAGCTTGACTGATGAGAATAAGAGACCTCTATTTATAGCAGACCCACAGCAACAGCAGATAGGATATATTCTAGGTAAGCCGATAATTGTAGATGATAACATACCAGATGATACTATAATCCTAGGTAACTTTGATTATATGGGATATAACATACCACAGGGTATATTGCTAGAGGTAAGCAGAGAGTCAAGCTTTAAGTCCGGGCTTATAGATTATAGAGCATTGGCAATAGCAGACTGCAAGCCACTTGTATCGGAGGCATTTCTCAAACTGTCAAAGACAGTAACACCTTAGTATATAGATGTAATGGTGTAGTACATAATACAGTGCTACACCTTTTTAATTAGGAGTGTGATGTATGTATGAATATACTTACAATGGATGAAGCACATAACATATTGAGGGTTGATGGTAATGAATTAGATATAGAGATACAGGCATTGATAGATGCTATACCACCATACTTAGAAGCGACAACAGGCAGGACATGGACAGATGACGATACAATACATCCAATGGCAAAGACAGCAGCACAGTTCATACTGATGTTGTGGTTTGATCCAATGGACAGGGATATAGATAAATTAAGAAAAGCAATAGATAGTTTACTGACTGCATTGGAAGCAGTGGGGAGAAGTATGAATAATGGCTAGAGAATTTAGTAAGGCATTTTATCATAGCAAGGAATGGGTTAGATGTAGGGATGGATATATAAGGAGCAGACATTATATATGTGAGAGGTGTGGGAAGCCTGCAACAATAGTTCATCATAAAAAATTCATAAATCCGGGGAATATAAATAATCCAGAAATAACATTAAATTGGAATAACCTAGAAGCCCTATGTATAGACTGCCATGACCAGATACACAATAGAAACCATCAAATAACCACAAAAGAAACTGTATTTGATGAAAATGGAAATCTTATAAAGTCCCCCCAGGTCAGTAAAAACAATGGCTGACGCGGAGACCACATGGGGGAGCTTTCTTTACCTCTCTCATGTATATCCACGCGAAAGGTATAATAAATCATATAAAGAGTTATTTAATACTATATAATAAGGAGATGGATTTTAATGGAAAAAGATAAAGTTATAGATATTTCAACTGATATGAAAAAACTTAGAACGATATTGAGAAAGTTACCAAAAGATAAGGTCACAGTTGTAGAGCCACTATTTAAAGAGTTGGAATTTATGCAAAGAACTCTTGAATCATTAAAGAAAGAAATTGAAACTATAGGAGTTGTAACTGAATTTAAAAACGGCAGACAGGATTTTTTAAAGGAGAATCCAGCATTAAAGAGTTACACGGCATTAATACAAAAATACGGGAATATATACAAGCAGGTTACCAGTTTATTGCCTAAGGATGATGGCAAGTCTGAAGATGAGTTAATAGAATTTATAAAGAAGTGATTACATGAATTATATACAGCAATATTATGAAAAAATTAAATCTGGAAAGTATATTGTATCCAGGAGAGTGGAAAAGCAATATAAAAGGCTTGTATATGATATTGAGCATCCAAGTAAATATATATTTGATGAAAATAAAAGCAGTAGACCTATAAAGTTTATAGAAGGGTTCTGCAGACATTCAAAAGGTGAATGGGCAGGAAGACCAGTTAAATTAGAGCTGTTTCAAAAGGCCTTTATATCGGCTTTATTTGGGTTCATTGATAAGGACACAGGGTTAAGGCGTTACCGTGAAGCTATGTTTTATGTGGCCAGGAAGAACGGTAAAACAACAATGCTGTCCGGTATAGCCTTGTATATGCTTATGGCAGATGGTGAAGGTGGTGCAGAGGTGTATTCCATAGCATCTAAAAAAGACCAGGCCAAGTTATGTTTTGATGAGGCTTTAAACATGGCAAGGCAGAGTCCTTATCTGTCAAAGCATTTAAAAAAGCGTAAAACTGACTTGTATTTTCCCCTTACAATGTCAAAGTTTCAAGCACTGGGGAAAAATTCAGATACCTTGGATGGATTAAACAGCCATTGTGTTATTATTGATGAACTTCATAGCATCAAAGACAGGAATATATATGAGGTTATGAAACAGTCACAGAGTGCCAGAAGAGAACCTTTATTAATCATGATAACTACAGCTGGAACAGTAAGAGAGAGTATATTTGACGATATGTATGAATATGGATGTAAAGTAGCTGACGGCACTATTGAAGATGATACATTTCTGCCTATATTATATGAATTGGATGATAAAGAGGAATGGAGAAATCCAAAGTGCTGGCCTAAGGCTAATCCAGGTTTAGGAGTAATTAAAAAAGTTGATGATTTAAAAATTAAAGTTAAAAGGGCAAAGAGTAATCCTAATGATGTTACAGGAGTTTTATGCAAGGATTTTAATGTAAGGTGTACCGTATCGACTGCATGGCTTACTT
This sequence comes from Clostridium aromativorans, assembly GCF_020908015.1. Taxonomy (NCBI): domain Bacteria; kingdom Bacillati; phylum Bacillota; class Clostridia; order Eubacteriales; family Clostridiaceae; genus Clostridium; species Clostridium aromativorans. The sequence goes on along the minus strand of NZ_JAJJPB010000004.1, from coordinate 139,796 downwards.
TTGATGATATAAACAATGAGGAAATTTTTAGTATAGATGACTTTAAAAATTGTTATGCCATAGGTGGGGCAGACCTATCAATTACTACAGACCTTACAGCGGCTACACTTTTAATGATGAATCCGGAAACTCAAAAAAGATATGTAACTCAGATGTACTGGCTCCCAAAAGAAAGCTTTAATGAGAGGGTTCACCATGACAAAATACCATATGATAAATGGCTTGAACGCGGCCTATTGAGGTTATGTGAAGGTAATAGTATTGATTATAGGGATATTACAGCGTGGTTTCTTGAAATGCTAAATGACAAGGAAATAACTCCATTATGGATATATTATGATTCTTACAGTGCTAAATACTGGGTTGAGGAAATGAAAAATAACGGTTTTAAGATGGAGAGGTGTATCCAGGGTGCAAAGACTTTATCACTTCCAATGCAGCAGTTAGGAGCAGATTTACAGGCTAAGAAAATCAACTATAACAATAATCCGATATTGAAATGGTGCATGACAAATACAGGAGTTGAAACAGATAGAAACGGGAATATAGTACCTATAAAAAATCAGGCCGCAAAGATGAGGATTGATGGACTAGCATCATTACTGGATAGTTATGTAGGATTGTATGAGCATTATGAGGAATTTTTAAGAGCTATACAATAGGAGCTGATTTTATGGATAATATGAAAAATAAAAAGATAGATATACTAAAGTGGTCAGATGATGCCTTAGATGGAGAGGGCGGGTATGAGCCATATATTAAAAACATATGGGCGTACTACAGACATGTATCAGGCAGGGAGTTTTATGCGGCCGCGGCATCTAATATAGAAGTTGAAGTTATATTTCAAATAAATTACAGGGATGATATTGATTTAGGTGAGGGACGTTACGGAGTCTTATACAAGGGCAAAGAATATGATATAACACAGATAGACGATTTTGAGGGAAATAAGACAGACTTAAAAATCTATGCTACCCGTGTTAATTAAAGGTATGGTTAAAATGACCATACCTTTTTTAGATGTCTTCAATTTTGAAAGGTTTGACATAATTTTGACATAATGTAGAACTAACTAACTATCAGTTAGTTAGTTTACCCCTTTAAAGGGGTATTGCATAAAATCAAGGGTTCAGCATCTACATGGGTAAGTTGAAAAATGGGAGATTGTCAGAATTCTGCTAAAGTCCCAAATACAAAAGAAATGATTTAACTTTCGTCAGGAATTTGATAAATGTTGAAAAGGAAAGTTCAGTATGTATATAGGTATCCCAGGAATCGCTTTTGCAGATTTCTGATGAAGCAATAGAAACGAAAAAGTAAATTCGCTTTTGCCAACATTGGCAGAAACGAAAACAGGTAATGAAAATACCGTTTTGTCAACATTGTCAAAACGGTGTGAAATTGGGCGTAAATAAAAAAGGTTTGCAGAAATCTGCTGAACGGAGTTTAGTGATTACATAGGTATTTCTTGGAAGGTTTGCCAAGGTTGGCAGAAGTTCCAATATCATCACAAAATACCGTTTTGCCAAAGTTGGCAGAACCTAAAAAACAATGAAGAACTGTTTCATCAGAATTCTGACAAAACGAAAAAACAAAATCGTTTTTGACAACATTGACAAAAACGAAAAATAATAAAGAACTGTTTCCGCAGAATTCGGCAAAAACGAAAAAATTTTCACAAAATGAACAACATCAAAAAGGTTTGACAAAGTTGTCAAACCTAAAAATAACGCAGAACTGTTTCCGCCAAAGTTGGCAAAAACAGAAAAAATTAGTTTAGTACTTGTATGATAGGCCCAAAAAGGTTTGGCAACCTTTTTTGAACTACTTATGAAGATTTTTCTAGTTGCAATATATTTTTTCTATAGGCGTTTTTATGACGGGTTTGAGGTTCGAAAAGCCTTAGACATGTAAATATACCTTGAAGGGATTTGATTACCCTGTGCCGCCTCTTTATGCGTGTCTGACGGAAAAATTCTGTTGTCCTCTTTTTTTATCTGTATAATTTTTAAATTCTATGGTATAATATCAGTAATAAGAAGGGTGGATTATGAATTTAGTCTGCTTGATTAAATTTGTATAAGTGTTAAATAATAGATAGTTTGAGCAAAGGGCTATCTATTATTTAATATTGACTTTAATGGTGTGTATTGTATAATTAACTTAAGAATAGAGATAATAAAAACAGGATGCTGGTAACATCCTGCAGTATACAATTCAGTTGCTAAGGCAACTAGTAAAGCGAACTTATAAAAAAGTAGCCATACCAATTGCGGCGGTGGGCTACTTTTTTATATTATTTATTAGCACGATAATTAGATTTATCAAAGCTATCAAAAACGATAGAGCAGCAAAAACTACTATAAACATTTCGTACATATGTATCACCTCCCTTCTTAAAGGGATGGCAATACCAGTTGCCCACACGCAACTTTATTGAATTGTACATTTCACATTATATCATAGAATATAGATGCTGAAAACGTAAATTTATTTATATAGGTGGGTGCAAAATGATACCTACCTTTAAAACAAACGTAGAGCCATTTTAAGATAGGTTTTATATTAAGATATAATTATACCTCTAGACATGTAAAAGTTAAAAATAGGGGCAATTTGAAGGCGTGGGATATATGTATCTATGATAAGATGATTTGGTTATAAAATTATTTTAAGTATAGGACAAAATGACCGGCACTGAAAAGTGTTGATATTACTGCAGTTATATATATAAAAATTTCCCTCCATTTTCCCTCCAAAGTTTTAGATAAGCATAAAAAACAATGATATTTGACAATATACTATAAGACGTAAACCATTGATATTAAGCCATTTTAAAAAATGGTAAAAAATAGACAAGCTCTGTTTTCGAATCCAGAGGCCGGGAGTTCGAATCTCCCTGGGTGCACCATTAAGTATTGATGACACTATATTCTAGTGTTTTTTATTTTGCCTAAAAATGAAATTTGCCCTCTTTTTGCCTCTTATAGATTTTCAAAAATAAAAAGGAACTATTTTATTCCCATAAATTTATACAGATCATTCAATTCCTTAGTTTATTGTGGTTACTATCAAATAATATAAAGTACCTACACATCTAAAGTATTAAAATCAATTTCTAAATCATCATATATCCCAACTTTTATTTTATCCGTAAATGAATAAGCTTTAGGAGCTCCATAATGCATGGTATCGTCAAGTTTGTATATCAATATACTTTTATCCATAGGATTTACTATCCAGTATTCACATACTCTAAAATGTTCATATAGGCCTAATTTACGTACATAGTCATTAGATTGATTAGAGGGTGATACTATCTCAATAATTAAGTCTGGTGTACCTATGCAACCTTTATCGGATAGTTTATTTTTATCACATATCGCGGATATATCAGGCTGGACAATATTTTTACAGTTATCAAGGTTTTCATCATCAGTGAGAAATACGTCAAAGGGTGCTATATCCACTTCACATGGCCCATTATTGGATTTCATATAATTGTTAAAGATGGTTGATATCTCTACAATTAACCTCTGATGTATTCTTGATGGTGCAGGTGACATATCGTATATAGTACCTTCTATAAGCTCTATTCTGGCACCTTCAGGGTAGTTCATATAGTCAGAGTAGGTATAAGTCTTATTTTTAGATGTATTATCCATAATTTTTATCTTCTTTCAATAAATTTTCAGTCATCCTCAAAGTGAGGTGGTACTGATAGAAAACTCGGTTCGTGATTATCCCGAATTGATATATAAATATAACTTAGTATGATTTTTACAAGCTCTCATTTGAAATGCAACCTTTAGTTTGCGGATTTTTAATCCGTAAATCTGCTCCTGTTTAAGGGGGTAATATACATTAAAAATCAATCTGTATTATCTTTACTTTTATCATCATTAGAATTGTTTGATTTAATATTGCCATAATGTCTTAATCTATTGAGAGTGACATCTTTAATTAAGCCTGAAATATCTAGTAGAGCATCGGTATTGATTATTTTGGATAAATCATATTTGTTTATAGTGTAATTTTCATTAACATACTCAATAACTGAATACATAGTATTAACTTCTTTTTTTGCAGTTTCTTTAGCCATTGATTTAATATATTCAGTTTGGTTTTCATCTCCTATTAATTCAGCAGTGGTTACTTCAAGAACTTTAGCTATTTTATCTATTATTTCTATATTTGGTTTTCTATCTCCACGTTCATAATTTCCAATTCCCTGCTCTGAAAGGCCAACTTTATTCCCCAGTTCTTTCATTGTTAGACCTTTAATTTTTCTTATTTTTCTTATGGACTCTCCAATATTCAAATAATATCACCTCTATTTTAATTATAATCAATATATAGTAAAAGTAAACAAAATGTTTAGAAATTTTTAAAATGCAGTTGACATTAAACAAAAAGGGGTGTAATTATGAATTGATTAAAATAAATCATATTAATTTTATTTATTAAAGACTAAGGCTGCAATATCAATGGTTTATAAAGTGATAAATTGTTAAATTATTTATATTTTTATATTTATTAATTTTATTTATTTCATTTATTTGATATAATAGAATTAATAAAAGGACATAATAAAAACAGGGTGTTACCAGCACCCTGTAGTATACAATTCAGTTGCTAAGGCAACTAGTAAAGCTGATTTATAAAAAAGTAGCTAAACCAATTGCACGGGTGGGCTACTTTTTTATATTATCTATAAGCACGATAATTAAATTTATTAAAGCTATCAAAAATGATAGAGCAGCAAAAACTACTATAAACATTTCGTACATATGTATCACCTCCCTTCTTAAAGGGGGCAATACCAGTTGCTCACACACAACTTATTGAATTGTACATTTTAGATTATATCATATACTTTGATTGCTGAAAACTTAGAAAAGGGGAATTTCCACTTATGCAGGTGAGTAGCAAAATGCTATTAAAACCAACATAGAGCCGTTTTAAGATAGGCTTTATATTAAGACGAATTAACCTTTAAACATGTAAAAGTTAAAATATGGAGCATGAAGGTATATGAATGTGAGATAATATATCTGGGGTTAAATATTTTAGGTGTATGGTGTTTTGCCACCCACCTAAAAGCATTGATATTATTAAAATTACATGTATAAAATTTGCCCCTCTTTTTGCCACCTATAGTTTAGGATAATCAAGTATGGACAGGCATATATTAAAAAATGAAATGATTATATATAAGGGATTGAGGGGTATTTAAAATTATCAAAATGTGCTCCTCGAAAATCCAGAGGCCGGGAGTTCGAATCTCCCTGGGTGCATCATTAAGTATTGAAATTAAAGGATTTGCAGAAATGCAGATCCTTTTTAAAAATTTTGTTATCATTCACTTGATCGTATATAATTATATTGAAGTGATGAGTATTCAAAACGTAGATGACTATGAAAAAAGTCAATAGTTACTACAGACTTTTGAGGTGATCAATATGAAATATTATGTTAGTGATGTGGCGCGTATACTTGGGTTGACACCAGGTGCATTACATTTTTTTGAGAGCAAAGATATTATTAATGCAAAAAAAGAAGATAATGGATACCGTTATTATGATGAAGAGGATGTTTTTAGGCTGCTGTCTTACTTCAAATATCATTCAATGGGTATTCCTCTCAAGGATATAGGAAGACATTTCAGCGGAAAAGTACCAGCAGAAATATATTCACAAGTGGGTCGATGCCATGCCTGCTACTCATCTTTCTGTTTTTTGCACCGGATGGAAAAATGAAACCGATGAATCAACGGCAGTTTTGGGTTATTCAATAAGACCTGAGGAAGCAGAAAAGTTAAATTTGCCGTTTGACAAAGGGAAAATGGTATCCTTGCATTCACTTCCCTGCTATCACACAATTGTTACTGCCGATTCAGATTTTGCCTATTTTCCCGGCAAAGTTTTTCATAAAACATTGGAAGCTATCCGCGAACGTAATCTGGTTCCTTCTTCGGCGCCTTTTGGCAATGTTTTGTTGGTAGATGTGGATAGCAATACAACGCATCCTATAGTGGAATTATGGTGCCCAATCCATTGATCTAATATTGAATTGTTATACACTTTTCTGTCCTGCATTTATGTATAGGAGACGAATGGTGTATTTTTTATTGAAAAATTATTATAACTCTTGACTTAATAGTTACTATTGGCATTATATTTACATTGACAATAATATAACGATTACATACAATGATTAATTAAATTTTATAAAAATGAGGTGAGCTAAATGGAGAAAGAATACCAAGTATTGTTCGAACCGATTAAAATCGGCGGAGTAGAATTAAAAAACAGATTTTGTCTTGCACCTATGGGCCCGCTTGGACTTGCCGATGTAGAAGGAGGCTTTAACCAGCGTGGAATTGACTATTATACGGAAAGAGCAAAGGGTGGAACGGGACTGATTATTACAGGAGTTACTTTTTCAGACTGCAAAGTTGAAACTCAAAGCATGCCAAACTGTCCGAATTCTACCTATAACCCCGTTCATTTTATAAGAACCAGCAGGGAAATGACAGAGCGCATACATGCTTACGGGAGCAAAGTTTTTCTTCAGATGTCTGCCGGCTTCGGTCGTGTGACGATCCCTACGAATTTGGGGGATTTTCCTCCGGTGGCACCTTCTCTTATCCAGCATAGGTGGCTGAACAAAACATGTCGCCCTTTGGAAGTAGAAGAGATTAAAAGCATTATAAAATCCTTTGGTGACGGTGCTTTTAATGCAAAGCGTGCCGGATTTGACGGTGTTCAGATCCATGCTGTCCATGAAGGATATCTGCTGGATCAATTTGCAATTTCGATGTTTAACCAAAGAACAGATGAATATGGCGGATCACTTGAGAACAGACTGCGCTTTGCAAAGGAAATTGTGGAAGAAATCAAGTCGTGCTGTGGAAGTCAATTCCCTGTTTCAATGCGTTTTAGCTTAAAGAGTATGATCAAGGACTGGCGAGAAGGTGCTCTGCCGGGAGAAGAATTTGATGAAAAGGGACGTGACATTGATGAAGGTATTGAAGCAGCAAGGCTTCTGGTTAAGTACGGCTGTGATGTTCTGGATGTAGATGTAGGAACATATGACTCATGGTGGTGGAATCATCCGCCGATGTATCAGAAAAAGGGACTTTATATTCCGTATGCAAAAATGGTAAAGGATGTGGTTGACGTCCCTGTAGCCTGTGCCGGCAGAATGGATGACCCGGATATGGCGTTAAAAGCAGTAAAAGAAGGTGCCTGCGATATAGTCAGCCTGGGAAGACCGCTTTTGGCCGATCCCCATTATGTCAATAAACTGAGAGCAGGTAAAGCAGATGAGATTCGTCCCTGCATTTCCTGCCAGGAAGGCTGTATGGGCCGAATCCAGGAGTATTCCGCAATTAACTGTGCGGTAAATCCTCAGGCCGCCCGTGAGCGTTTTACTGCTTATTCACCGATTGTAAAAGCTAAAAAGGTTCTCATCATCGGCGGTGGCGTAGCAGGCTGTGAGGCTGCCCGTGTTCTTGCCATACGAGGCCATAAGCCGGAAGTATTTGAGCAAACTTTAAAGCTGGGAGGAAATTTGATTCCCGGAGGTGCTCCAGACTTTAAAGAAGACGATTTGAGACTGGCAAAATGGTATTCACATCAATTGAAACTATTGAATGTTCCTGTGACATTTAACACCAAAATCACAAAGGAATTTGCACTTTCCAAAGATTACGATACTGTTATTGTTGCGACCGGTTCGACACCAAAAGTATTTTCTCTCGGAGACGATGCCCATGTTTATACAGCAGCTGATGTACTTAGCGGAAAAAAGGAGCCTGGAGAGTCCACAGTAGTAATAGGCGGCGGACTTGTTGGATGTGAAACTGCACTGTGGTTAGCACAAAATGGCAAGAAGGTCACAATCGTTGAAGCACTTGGCAAAATCCTGGCAGTAAATGCACCGCTTTGTCACGCAAACAGCGAGATGCTTGAACGTCTGATCCCCTATAACAACATCAAAATTATTACATCAGCCAAGGCTACCGGATACGAAAATGGTAGGCTCTTGATAAATTTAAACGGTGAGACGAAAGAACTGAATTGTGACAGCGTGATATTATCGGTAGGCTACAAATCAGAAAACTCACTGTACCAGCAGCTTCAATTTGATGTACCTGAAATCTATCTATTGGGAGATGCAAAAAATGTAGCAAACATCATGTATGCTATATGGGATGCTTTTGAGGTAGCTAACAGTATTTAATTGAATCTTTATCTATATTTGTTGATTTTTCAGATATCAAATATAGTACAATGAAAGGCCGGGGATAATGTGATTAGTAAAAAACATTTTGGCAGAATTATTAATATCTTCCTTAAATATTTTACAAAGAAAAAAACCAGGGGTGAAAATCCCTGGAATGAGGTTTAATACAACATGAGTTTAAACACCGGGGATTCATCATCCCCAGCATAAAGTAAGTATCAACGCACCAAGAAATAAATATTTTAGTTCATATGGAATTTAAATATTTTAACATCTTAAATACCTTGATATCCTTACACGAATAGTATGCGTTAAAATTGAAATATTATTCTGGTAATTTTAGGAAGATGATTATGTGGAAAAGTTGATAGCGTATAAAAGAAAATAAAGAAGAATTAAATAAAAGTGAATTATAGGGCACCAGAAAATCTAGTATTTATTGCCATTTTTTTATTTTAGCAGGATATTATCATTGCTTGTAGAAATTTATATAGACGTAAAAATTGAGGAGGAAATAATATATATGGATAAAGAGAATTTAAAGCAAGAAATATTAGACATACTAGAAAAACATAATTATATAAGCAGATTAAGTGAATGCCCAATGACTACTTTAAGATTTCTTTTAAAAATAGATGATGCTCATTTGGATGCTTCTCTAATTTATGATGCTTTATGTGAACTCCAAGAAGAAGATAAAGTAATAAAAAGTTTTGAACCATTTGCTGGTGATTTGAATATGAAAATTAATGCGTCAAGATGGTATTTAAAACAACAGGGAAAAGAGGAAAGCCCTAAGAAGAGTATAGATTAATTTCTATGCTCTTTTAGTTAAATAGTTAAAGTATCTTAGAGAGTATAACAGCCCCTTGTTTTAATACATATGGATGAGTTTATTATTAGGACAAACACTACTTATTTTGGATTTATAAAATGTGGTAAACCTGCAGCCATGATGTCTATATAAGATAAGTATATAGAAAAAGCTAAAAATAGCTTTTTTTATTTTTGTACCTCATATGTTAGAATTATGTTATTACGAATATTGGAGGTATCTATGAGAAGCAGAAATAAGATAAAATTAAGTAAAGAAACAAATTATTCATACAATAATTAGATTTGTTACAAATAGTTAACTAATACGACACTAAGCTGTAATAGAAACCACATATACTTATATATATCAGATATTTAAACGTTAATTAAAAATAAATTTAAAAACCATTTAAAATGGTAATTACCAAATTGGTGCCTGCGGTTGCAGGGTACTGTAAACTTAAATGCAACCACCACAAGATTCTTTATAAAATTTGGTCTCCCTTAATTATATTTTAAAATAAGCATTCGTCATTTAGGATGCTTATTTTTCTTTATATAAAGGAAAATGGGGGGCATGTAAACTGGAATGATCTCATGAGTGTAATGTATATGAGCATGTGAGGAATAAAGATACTATAGGAATAATACAATTAGAATATAGAGATCTATTGGAACAATTCAGTATATGTACAGGCCATTATATGGATATAACCAAGAATCCAACAGATTAAAGGCGTGTGTAAATACTTTAACTACTGTGAAGGGGATGGAGAAAGTTACATGGGATATAGGAATTCCGCAAACCTAAAAAACAAAATATATAAGGATTTATTTCTAATATTTATAATGGGTGCTCTATACATGGTATTTGAGGGGTTATGGCGTGGCTGGACACATATAAGTATGCTGGTAGTAGGTGGAACAGCGGCCTTCTTTATAGGAAGACTTAATGAGTATCCTAAATTTTATGATAGGAAAATGTGGCAGGAATGCGTAATTGGAACTTTCATAGCTCTCGCATTGGAATTTACTTCAGGGATTATATTAAACATATGGTTAGGACTTGATGTGTGGGATTATTCTGATGAGCCTTTTAATTTATATGGACAGATATGTTTGCCTTACGCTGTATTGTGGTTTGTGTTGATGCCACTTTGTATATATTTGGATGATTATTTGAGATATAAGCTATTTGGAGAGAAAAGGCCTGTGGGATTATTAAAAAATTATAGAGATCTATTTGCAGATAATTAAAAGTAAAATATATAAGTATAAAAGCCTAAAGGAGAAAAAGGGCTTTATTTTTTACATAAAATATTAATAATGTTGTAACAAAACTGTGACAGAAGAAATCTAAACTTATATTTAGTCTAGATAAAAAACAAATTTGATGGAAAGAAAGTGATTATATCGTGAAAAAGATACTTATTCCAATATTGGTAGTGGTAATAGCAGTAGTAAGCATTGTAGTATATAGAAATACTACAAAAAAATCCGAAAACAATAAATCACAATCTTCGCAGACTCAAGTAACCATCCAGAATATTGAAAGTACAGTTTCCGGCTCAGGAAGTGTTGTGCCCCTGAATAGTGGAACAATTAAAGCTGAAGGAAAAGATACTGTATCTCAGGTACTTGTAAGCAAAGATCAAACGGTAACTGCAGGGCAGGAACTTATTGCTTTTGAAGATGGAAGTGCCGCAATAACAGCTCCCTATGACGGAATAATAAGTCAGGTAAATGTAAGTGCAGGAGATAGTGTAAATCCAAATCAGGATCTTTTGAGTATATTTGATAACAAGAATTTCTATACCACAATATCCGTAGACGAGACAGATGTGCCGAATTTGAAAATTGGGCAAAAGGCCAATATAAAAGTCAATGCATTTCCAGATACCAGTTTCACAGGTACTGTCAAGGATATAAGTCAACAGGGAACATATTCCAATGGAGTGTCAACTTTTAACGTAATTATATATTTTGATAAAATAAATGACATAAAATCCGGAATGTCTACAGAGGCTTCCATAGTAACAGCATCAAAAAATAATGTACTTGCTGTACCTATAGAAGCAATAAGAGATATGGATGGTAAAAAATTTGTAATACTATCTTCTGACGATGGAAAAATGAAAATGCAGCAAGTTCAGGTAGGAATTAATAACGGCAAAATGGTTCAAATAGTTGAGGGGCTAACAGAAGGGCAAAAAGTTCAATTACCTCAGACTGAAAGTTCAAGCGGAAGTCAGTCCTCAGCAAAAAGCAGAAGCGGATTTGGAATGATGAGAAGCGGAGGAATAGGTAATTCTAGACAAAGTGGAAATGGTGGAAGCCAAAATAGAGGAACAAATTAATTATGGGATAAAATGAAATACGTGGGAAAGGAGAACTTTTATGATAGAAATTAAAAATCTGTGCAAGTACTATACTATGGGAGATACTAAAATAAAGGCACTGGATAATATCAATTTAAGTATATCTGATAATGAATTTGTTTCAATTGTAGGTCCCTCAGGTTCCGGCAAATCTACACTTATGAATATAATTGGATGCCTTGATGTCTGCGATTCTGGAGACTATATTCTAAATGGTATAAGTATAAATGAAATGAGTGAGTCTGAGTTAGCTGACGTAAGAAATAAACAGATAGGATTTATATTTCAAAATTTTAACCTGCTTTCTAAAATGAATGCTGTAGAAAATGTAGAAGTACCTCTCCTATATAGGGGGATAAGTGAGAAGAAATGCAGGGAGAGGGCCATGGAGTGCCTTGAAAAGGTGAAACTTAAAGGAAGAGAGTATCATAGGCCAAATCAACTTTCAGGAGGGCAGCAGCAAAGGGTAGCTATTGCAAGGGCACTGGCAGGAGGGCCGAAAATCATACTGGCAGACGAACCTACAGGTGCCCTGGACAGAAAGACAAGTGAGGAAATAATGAATACTATGAAAGAACTCCATAAAAGTGGTAAGACTATAATATTGATAACTCACGATTTGAAAATTGCAAGACAGGCAAAGAGGATTGTGAGCATGGAAGATGGAAAATTGAAGGATGGGAAATTATACATGGAGGAGGATTGATTAACATATGAGATTATTTCAGACTTTAAGGCTAGCTATAAAAAATATAATAAGCAATAAATTGAGGTCTATTCTCACCATGATAGGTATAATTATAGGAATTTCTTCCGTTATAGTATTGGTAGGTATGGGAAGCGGCTCCACAAAACAGATAACTTCCCAGGTTCAGGCTCTTGGAACTAATCTTATTATGGCAAATACCTCCAATAACAATGGAACCAAGCAATTTACCCTTGAGAATGTAAAAAATATTCAGGATTTGCAGGGAATTTCCGAGGCAGCACCTACTATTAGTGCCAGTGCTACGGTTAAAGTCAATACAAAATCTCAAAGTACTTCTGTAACCGGAACTACGCCGAATTTTATGGATGTGAGAAATATGACGCTTTCAGAAGGTAGATTTATAGCCGACCTGGATGTAGATTATAGAAATAAGGTTGCAGTTCTGGGATCTGATATTGCAACCCAGCTTTATGGATTTAATGATCCTGTAGGTCAGGATATCAGTATAAATGGAAATACTTATAGTGTTGTAGGAGTGTTGAAATCACAGGGAAGTTCCATGGGAAACAACACAGATGACATGGTGATTGTACCATCATCTACGGCTATAAGCCTTGCTGGCAGTAGAAATGTACAAAGTGTGTATATAAAATCTTCCAGCGATCAAAATGTAGAGATGGTTACAAATGAAGTAAATACCTACTTAAATAATTATTTCAAGTCCACAGATAATAGTATCAGCCGAGTCATGAGTCAGAAACAATTGCTGGATACCATGAGCTCAATAACCAGTACCATGACTTATTTGCTTGGGGGAATAGCTGCCATATCCCTTATAGTGGGAGGAATAGGAGTAATGAATGTCATGTTGGTATCTGTCTCAGAACGTACTAAGGAAATTGGAATAAGAAAGGCACTTGGGGGAACAAAAAAAGATATTCTGATTCAATTCTTGATAGAATCCCTGGTTCTGAGTTCACTGGGTGGTATAATAGGTGTAATATTTGGTATTTTAATTGGAAAGGCAATAGCTGCTTTTGGAGTTTCAGTAGCGTTTTCAATACCTGTAGTAATTTTTTCATTTTCTTTTTCCATGATTGTGGGCATTGTATTTGGCATATTTCCGGCATATAAGGCCTCTAACCTTAAACCAATAGATGCTCTTAGATTTGAATAATACTTTGTCTTATATAAAAATTGTATTTGTTATTTTGAATATGAGAGGTAAAATAATTATATTATATAAATTAAAGGGAGGAATTAAAGTGAATGAAGTTTATGAATACTTAAAAAGTATCGGCACTTATTATTTGGCAACGTCTGAAGGTGATCAGCCAAGGGTTCGACCTTTTGGAACAATAGACATCTTTGAGGGAAAGCTTTACATCCAGACTGGAAATGTTAAAAACGTTTTTGCTCAAATGAAAAAAAATCCTAAAATTGAAATCTGTGCTGTGGGAAAAGATAATACCTGGATACGTGTTACAGCAACTGCTGTTCAGGATGATAGAGTTGAAGCTAGACAACATATGCTTGATGAATATCCAAATCTTAAAAGTATGTATGCTGCTGATGATGGGAATTGTGAAGTCCTTTATCTAAAAAATGCAACTGCTACTGTCTATTCCTTTACAGAGAAACCTAAGACTATTAAATTTTAACATTGATTTTAAACTATTGATTTTTTCTGTTGTTATGGTAATATATAGTTATAGTGGTAATGATTCCTTTCTAAAAAGGTATGCGTTTTATTGTGCAGCATAAGGTTAATACTTGATTATTATGCCATTTGTAAGCTATGCCTCGCAAAAAAATTTTTGGAGCTCCTTAAAATAGGGGGCTCGTTTTCTTTTGCCGTCAAAAGTATTGTAAGCAATTTACTTTAACTCCATATTTCACAAAGGATATATTACTTCAACAGGGATAAAATATTAGTGAATTGAAAATATGTATTTTAGGAGGTAATATTTTATGAAAGGTTTATTTGACAATGTTTTAGGTAATGGCAGTGACGATGATGATAATAAGAAGAAAAGTAAAGATGGGGAAAGACTTACACTTCATAAGGAAGAGCTTGATATAAATAAAAGCAAAGTTCCAAAGGGTGAAGTTGAACTGAGCAAAGAAATTGTTGAAGAGCCAAAAACAGTTGATGTTCCAGTTACGCATGAAGAAGTTGTTATAGAAAGAAGACCAGTAGATAATAAATCCAGTGATACACCTATTAGTGATGAAAAAACCATACGTATTCCAGTCAGTGAAGAACAGGTTAATGTAGGTAAACACACTGTGGTAACTGGAGAGGTATCTGCTCATAAACGTGAAGTCAAAGAAACGAGGAAAGTGGATGAAAAACTAAAAAGAGAAAAAGCTCGTGTAAACGCAAATGGTGACGCAAAGATAGTGGATGATAATACAGATCATGACTTTCATTAAGAAATTTACCCCAAGGCTGTCATTGATATAATACTCCCGACTTCATAGAGTGGGAGGTAAGCACTGCCGTGCGCCTGGATAAGGTGATTCTTAGGTTTGCAGTGATTTGCTCATGGAAAATCTTCCCTATAAACAAATTTCATTTGAACCTAAGAATCACTTGATCAGTGCTTATTTTGCATATACAAGGCAATTAGCAGCAGGGTGCTAATTGAATGAAACACGGATACAAATGTAAATGTAAAGATAACTCTATAAGGAGTATTGCTTGAATTTATTTGCATGATATCTTATAATTATGATATATGTAAAATATAGTAATAAAAGGAGTTGATCTATGGTGGAGGAACCTTTACAAGTTTTAAAAACCAGAAGAAGTTGCAGAAAATATCAGCAGAAACAGATCAAAAAGGAAGAGCTGGATGCTATTCTAGAAGCCGGTACTTACGCACCAACGGGTATGGGTAAGCAATCTCCAATTATCATAGTTATACAGGACAGGGAAACGATTACGAAAATTTCTAAATTAAATGCAGCTATTATGGGAAATACGTCTGATCCATTTTATGGGGCACCAACTCTGCTTGTTGTCTTTGCTGACAGGAAAGCGGCAACTTATGTTGAGGACGGAGCTCTTGTTATAGGCAATATGCTGAATGCCGCTCATGCTATTGGTGTGGATTCCTGTTTTGTCTACAGAGCAAAAGAAGTGTTTGAAACTGAGGAAGGCAAAGCTTTGTTAAAGAAATGGGGAGTTCAGGAGGACTATGTTGGAGTCGGTAATTGTATTCTAGGATATGCTGCTGAGGGTGGTATTGCTCCAGCTGCGCCGAGAAAAAAGGATTATATTATCCGGGTCTAATTTTTTGTAACAACTGAAAGAATAAACAGAGTTCTTTGCTTCAGGTGGGGTTTTTGACATCACCTGAAGTTTAAAAATCGTTATCCAGGGGCGTAGCTGCCCTTATCTGTTACTTGTAGAAGTGGCAGTATTAGGGCAGGTAGCTATCGGATAAATTTGAGAACTAAATAGGCAAAGAGTTTCAGATAAAGCTGGGACTCTTTTTGTTTTATTGAAGCAATACGAATTTTGGAAAGACGATGGGCAATTACAAATGTAAAAGCCGGACAATTATTTGCGGAAGAAATTTTGGGAATGAAACCGGAGGTTTTAGTCGAATCAATGTATCCCTAATTTTTGAATTTATACCAATAGAATGAACTTAAAAATCCTACGAAAGATATAAATGCCATAAGGTAATATGCTAAACTCATATTATAATTATTTACAATTATTCCTGTAAAAATTGGAATAATAGTCATACCTAAGCCATAAATAGCCTGGAAATATCCCATAGCAGTAGACTTTTTCTTCTGATCTACATTTTTCATTGACTCGCTTGTACAAAAAGAAAACAAAATACCTGTAGACATGGCAATTAAAATTTGCGCAAAGTATATATGTAGTACGGAACTTGTATTTGGAACAATTATACAATATATGCAAATGCATATAAGTACGGTAGGGATCCAGAACTTAGCGCCCTGTTTCGCTGCCAATTTTGAAGCTGAAAAATAGGAAGTGATTACAGCTACTAATATATATATTATTGAATTTATACCAATTTGAAAACCAGAAGCTCCTAGTTGTTTAGCAATCTGATTGGTAAAAGACATTGCTGTAGACATAAGTATCCCCTGTTGTACCAGTGCAAGTAATGAAAATCCAATAAGTCTTTTATCCTTATATATGGTAATAAGCTCTTTAACAGGCAGTGGTTTAAAATCAATTTTAGGCTCTTTTATGAAAAATCCAATAAAAGTAGATGGGAATGCAGCTGCCAGACTTAATATACACAAGAAATTCATACCAAATTTATCGTAAAACATAGATCCCATAACAAATCCCACAAGAATTCCTATGTTGTTTGCACCTATAATAATTCCCATAGATTTCTGCATATCTTCTTTTTTAAAATAATTTGAATATAAAACCATAAAAGAGATCCACATTGCTGAGGCCAGTCCAGAAAATAAACTTCCAAGTAAAAAACCAATACCATTTGGGATAAATATTCTAAAAAGGGAAGCTAGTCCACTAGAACAAGCACCAATTATAATAAATAATTTATGATGGCCTTTTCTATCAGCCATTATTCCTATTGGCATTCTAAGTAACATCTGTGATAATCCATACGCTCCGACAACGGTTCCAACAAAACTGGTGGTTGCACCAATTGAAAGTAAGTATGGTGCTTGATAAGGCATATAAACGTATTGTGAAAACCAAAACATAACTACGATAATTAATATAATTCTTTTTTGCAACTTTACATTTAACTGATTAATTTCAATCATATGACTGTCCTCCCGTGATTTGCTTAGGTATCCTTATTATTATAATGGAAAGTAATAAAAAATGATATATTTGTTGAAATAATGTAATATTACAATATATGTGTTATAATACTGGGTATTATGTTGAACGTGGTACCTAAGGAAAATACAGGAGGGAGGATGTAAAATGATAGGCGTAATTGTTAATACTGTGGCTGTGATCATAGGGAGTATTGTCGGCCTGTTGTTTAAAAAGGGAATTTCTAAAAAGGTTACTGATGCGGTTATGGTTGGAATAGGTTTATGTACTGTCTATATTGGAATATCGGGAACGCTAAAGGGTAAAAATACCCTGATACTTATAATTTCCATTGTTATAGGCACTATCATAGGGACATGGATTGATATTGACAAACGAATAAACGCTTTAGGGGAGTGGATTGGAAAACGATTTAGAGCATCTTCTGACAATTCCATTTCAGTTGCGGAGGGTTTTGTTACAGCCAGCCTTTTATTTTGTATAGGGGCAATGACTATTGTAGGATCATTAAATGCAGGACTTATTGGAGATAATACGATGCTTTTTACAAAATCCGTGCTTGATTTGATATCATCTACGATACTATCTGTAAGCCTTGGCATTGGTGTATTGTTTTCTGCCTCTTTTGTTTTCATATTTCAGGGTGCCATTGTTTTGCTGGCACAGTTTTTACAGCCGATTTTAACTAATTCAGCTATTGGAGAAATTACCTGTACAGGCTCTCTGATGATTATAGCGCTTGGATTAAATATAATTGGTGTCACTAAAATTAAAGTGGCAAATTATTTACCAGCAATTATTGTGACTCCTATTTTATGTTGGATAGTGACATTAATATAGGATGTTGAAAATAACTGCGAAATCTATTAAAAAATTTTACTTGTACATATTATTCTATTTTTTGTAACTATTACACCCTTAATTATCAAAGATACTACGTATATTGGTATGTATATGACTATTTATTTTATAAATAGTTCCCCGCTTGAAACCCCAGTTAATTCTGGGGTATATTTTTTTGATGTAAAAGGGGAGAAAAGCCCTAGACGGATCCGGGGCTTTCATTATTACGCTATATTGACATAATAATATGCAGTTTTGTGAGTAAGGACTGTATCAGTTGTTTTATTATTATTAAATTGAATAATATCTACTTTATGTTTACCTGTTTTGATATCATTTCCCTTTAGTTCCATATTTGTCTTACTGTTGGATAATTGTTTTTTAGAGTTGAAAACACCATCTATGAATATATAGCTCATATATTTATTATTGAATTCACTTGGGGTTATTTCAACTTTTTGAGATGAAGTATTTTTCTTGATATTTATAATCGGAACATTTCCATCTTTAAAGGTGTTAGATGATGGAGATATATAAAATTTGCCTGGACCCATGTCAGTCTTCAAATTTTTAGGCAATTCTGCTAAGTCGTTTTTAGCTTTGTTCTCTATATTTTGTGTTTTGTTTTTAACATTGTTAGATTGTTGTTGAGTTCCACAGCCTATTAAGTTTATTGTAATCAGTAAGGATGCTGTAATCACATAAAAAGTTTTTTTCATCTATATCCACTCCTTGTAATTTATATGAATATTTGTTTGGTAATAATTAAAGTTTGTGCATTATAAAAATAGTTATACTAGAAAATTATAAAAGTCACATTTAAAATTTAAAATAGGAAACTGAATTGCATATCGACAATGTCAAAAAGTGCAGTTTAAAAATATATTGAAAATAAAGGAGGGGTTTTATGTTGAAAGGTGTTGATATAAGCAATCTCAATGGTTCAGTTAATATTCAGCTTGTCAAAAATACAGGACACAAATTTGTAATTGCAAAGGCCACTGAGGGAAGTACCTTTGTGGACAAATTTTATAACAGCAGCATTAAAGATGCCAGGGCACTGGAGCTTGTCACTGCAGCATATCATTTTGCCAGATTTACGACTAAAGAAAAAGCTATCCAGGAAGCCAGTTTTTTTAAATCCACTGTTGCAGGCACTGATCTTGACTTTGTAGTTCTGGATTTTGAACAGCAGTGCAGCGGGGACATGACGGATGCCTGCCTGGCATTTCTGGATGCCATATCTTCTATAGCGCCGGCGGTGATTTATTGCAATCCAAACTATATAAAATCACATCTAAATTCCAAAATAACAAAGTATCCTCTTTGGATTGCCAATTATGGGACAAGTTCTCCAGATTTTACGCTGTGGAGCAAATATGCTATATGGCAGTATACGAATAAAGGGCAGATATCGGGTATGTCCGGATATGTGGACCTTAATTATATGGCGGAGGATTTCTACAATTCTCTAAAAAGGGGTGAGAAAAAAGTGGATGCTATTGTGATATATAACTACGGTGCTGATATGCATTCTGCGGAATTACTGGCTGATTTTTTAAATTGTCCTACGATTTCTAATGCCAGAAAGTTTGATTATTCTCAAGTGAAAAATGTTTATGCTGTTGGAGGCAAGAAGGAACAGTATACAAGCTATTTAACAGAACTTATCAGCGGTACGGATAGATATGAAACAGCAGAACGTGTACTTGATTTTATAAAAAAAAGAAAAAAAGCCGTTGATTTGTAATAGAGTATTAAATGAGTAAGAAAAAAACCAGGGATGAAAATCCCTGGAATGAGGTTATTATAATATGAGTTTAATTGAAATTTAAACACCGGAAATTCATCATCCCCGGTGTAAAGTAAATACCAATGTACTGAATGACAAATATTTTGGATCATATGAAACTTTAAATATTTTATAATCTAAATACATTGATATTCTTATATAAATAGAATGTGCAAAAAGCAAATTATTATTCCGGTAATTTTAGGTATCGGTGATTTTACAATAGAGGTAACAAATATGATATAAAGAGATAGATGAAAATTCATATAGATATTATTCAATTGAACTCCTTAAGATTATAAATTGCAGAATAAGCATCCGTTTTTTTAGGATGCTTATTTTGTTTTGAATCAGCATATTCTGTATTAAAAGTATTTGTTTGGGGGTATTATATAATGAAAGAGCAATTGCTCAGTTTACTTGTGGAGTTTATTTTAGGTATAGTTGGAATTATAGGAGGTTATGTACTTAAGAAGATTTCTGATGTAGTGAAAGAACAAAGAGAATCTTTTATAGCTAGAAAAGGAATGGACAATTATAATCATGCTCTTACTGTAGCAAAGGGAATGTACTATGTTTTAGAAGACGAATTTAGTTCTGTACAAAAATCGGGAGATATTAAGAAAAGCGAAATGGATAAAAGATTGCTGCAGCTATTACCCTGTCTTACCCAAGATGAATTGAATGCTATAAATAAACAGGTATGTATCAGTGCTGATAGTAAAGTAAAACAGCAATCCTTTCAATTGGAGGAGCTTAAAGAGACACAATCTAAATTGTGGCAGCAGCTAATACAATTACAACAGGAGAATTTACGCTTAAAACAGATTATAGCTAATACACAAAATTTACGTCAACAGTAAAAATAAAGAGCTTATCCATAGAGATGAGAACATATTTGTGGTAGAATTAAATAAAGTGCTTGGAGGGAGTTGGTTTAATATGTATAGGGAATGGTTGGAGGTTCTAGAAGAAAATAGAGACAAAGTGGAAAATGGGCTCAATGAGTTATTTAGACAGGTGGTTTCAGGAAAACATGAAGAAGAAAGAGAAGGAATTCTAAGCATTGGTGCTGACGGTAATATTGATATATATTTCGAAAATAAGGAATATGTATTAAAGGAAGATTCAAATGAAGCTGAACTGGAAATTATAAGAATTGACTGTGACAAGTATAAAAATTTAAAAAGCAGAGATGATATTGAACAAAAAATGGAATATCTAAAAAGTAAAGTTATACCTGAAACTATAGATAAACTGTATGAAGATGTAAGAGGATGGGCATTGGAAGAGAGTTAAAAATGGCGTATTGTATATTTTTTATAAGCTATCTTGAAATTTTTTAAGATAGCTTATTTTAATGTCGAAATTAAAGCATCTGAGAAATATTTTATTCATTAACTTTAAAATATGATTCAAATAATTTAATTAAATTCTACAAAATTAAATTGTATAAAATAAAAAAATATGTTATTATAGACTTGAAATAATGATTCATATGTGCATAAATTACATTTTCATATATGTGTAAGAATTCGACAAACATATTGTAGATATGAAAACGTTTATCACATAAAATACCTAATCATATATATTTACAGGACTTTTTTAAATAAATGAATTTTTTTATGCATAAATTACATATATATGAAGGTACGTAAACAATTAAAATAATATTGACAGGGGGAATGAGTTATGGAACTAAATCTAGAAAGGATCAAAAAGGCTAAAGAAAATATTAAAGATGTAGTAAGGGAAACTCCTCTTTTTTACACCAGTACTTTTTCCAAAAAATGCGGCTGTAATCTGTACTTGAAATGTGAGAATAAACAGAAAACAGGAGCTTTTAAATTAAGAGGTGCATATAACAAGTTGGTTAATCTGAGTGAAGAGGATAAGAAAAAGGGAGTTATAGCTTCTTCGGCGGGTAATCATGCTCAGGGAGTTGCCTATGCTTCGACGGCTTTTGGAGTAAAATCTACAATTGTTATGCCTGCTACTGCACCTAAAGCAAAAGTTGAAGCTACTAAGGGTTATGGAGCTGAAGTAATTCAGGCAGGCCAGGTTTACGATGAATGTTATGCTAAGGCAGTAGAAGTTCAGAAGGAAACGGGAGCTACTTTTGTTCATCCGTATAATGATGTGGATGTAATGGCAGGTCAGGGAACTATAGGAATCGAAATATTGGATAAATTGCCTGAGGCGGATGTAGTGATAGTTCCAATAGGTGGAGGTGGATTGATATCAGGTGTTGCTACGGCAGTTAAATCCATAAAACCTTCCATAAGAGTTATAGGAGTGCAGCCTGAGATCATAGCTTCTACTAAAGTTTCAATGGAACAGAAAAAAGTAGTCACACTCCCTGGTGCAAAGTCCATAGCTGATGGTACATCTGTCTGTGCCCCTGGAGATAAATGTTTTGAATATATTCAAAAGTACGTAGATGAAGTTGTAGCTGTGAGTGAGGAAGAAATAGCATTTGGAATGTTTTCGTTAATGGAAAGAAACAAACTGATAGCTGAAGGTGCTGGTGCACTGCCCCTGGCAGCTTTACTGGCTGGAAAAGTAAGCGGAATAGAAGGCAAAAATGTAGTAGGGCTTGTAAGCGGTGGAAATGTAGATATAGCTACTGTTGCAAAAATAATAGAAAAAGAATTGGAGAAAAATAGTCGCTTATTGCAATATTCTTAGATTTGTTGGAATAAGTACTCTATATAGCATTTTATTTTAATTAAAGGCAGGTATGTAGACATCAGGAAAATTCTTTCCTGATGTCTTGTAGTTTATCAGGTGATCTTTGAGTACAGTAAAAAGCTAATAGTGAAAGTTGTATAGTTAACAAAAATTCGACATAATTAAAATTAATGATCAATGATATGTCTATAATATAATATGATAAATGCAGATGATTATTTATGATACCATAAAAGTGTACCGAATTATATCCAGTAAGACATCGGGAGATACCTGGTGAAGAAGTTAGTTTATATTAAATAGAGGAGGGAATAAATATTGGCTGATTATAGGGAACTTTGGAGCAAACTTGGGGTCGATTTGGAAAAGCATGATGAGTTGTGTGCTGTGCTGCCAAAATTATATGAGGGAACATATCTCACTCAAGAAAATAGACCTGAGAGGATGAATTATTTTAATTCTGTATTGGCTGAAATACATGGATTTAGAATTAAAGAGTTGGACGAGCATAAGAAAAATGGCGGGAAAGTAGTCGGAACCTTTTGTGTATTTGTACCAGATGAAGTTATACTTGCAGCAAATGCAATAGGAGTAGGGCTTTGTTCAGGATCTCAATTTTGGGTTGAAGACGGTGAAAAGGTTTTACCTAGGAATATGTGTCCTTTGATCAAAGCATTCATGGGGGCAAAAGTGGGAGGAACATGTCCTTATTTTCAATCCTGCGATATGGTAATTGGAGAGACAACCTGTGATGGAAAAAAGAAAGCCTGGGAAGTATTGAATGATTATGTGCCGGTACATGTTATGGAACTTCCCCAGATGAAAAGGGAAAAGAATTATGATCAGTGGATAGGGGAAATAAAGGATTTTATAGGCAAGATGGAAGAACTTACCGGAAATAAGGTTACTGTTGAGAGCCTAAGAGAAGGCATAAAAATTATCAATTTAAAGAGAAGGGCATTGAAGAGATTGTATGGCTTGAGAAAATATAAACCTTCTCCAATAAGCGGACTAGATGCACTTTTGATATCTCAGGTTGCATTTTTTGATGATCCACAGAGATTCACAGAAAAATTAAATGAGCTTTGCGATGAATTGGACGAGAGAGTAAAAAGTGGGATGAAGGATGAAGGTAAAAAGAGGGTTATGATAACAGGAACTCCTATGGGACTTCCCAACTGGAAACTTCATTCCATTGTAGAGAGCTTAAATGCGCAGATAGTAGTTGAAGAGACCTGTACCGGCACAAGATATTTCGAAAATGAAGTGGACGAAAAGGGAGAAACCCTGGAAGATTTGATTAAAAATATAGCAGACAGGTATATGAAGATAAATTGTGCCTGTTTTACGCCCAATACGGGCAGAATTGATGATATAATAAAATATGCAGGTGAATACAATGCAGATGGAGTAATAGATGCCAATCTTTCTTTCTGTCATACTTATGCTGTAGAACACAGGGATGTGGAAAGAGCATTAAAAGAGAAAAACATACCTGTTATGCAGATAGAAACAGATTATTCCACAGAGGATTCCGGACAGATAAAGACCAGAGTTGAGGCATTTTTGGAAATGATTTAGATTGACTGCGCGGTGTAGCTGAAAGATCAAGTGATTCTTAGGTTCAGATAGAGTTTGCTTATAAGGAATGCTTACTCCATCTGAACCTTATTAACAGTATTCTTAGTGTCTTCAGCACTTAGAATACGTTATCCTTTAGGGGAAGAACTTATCCAGGCGCGTAGCAGTACTTATCGTAAGCTTTAAGAAGTTGGAGTATTAGCAATGGTAGCGTTCGGATAAAAAAATGCCTGAAGCTTTTTAAAAGAGAATCTTCAGGCATTTTTTGAATTTTTTAATAAAGGAGTTGATGGGGTGGATACTGTAAGATATTATATACTGTTTCCCTGCCATACAGAAGGTATAAAAATGGAAAAATTGTTAAAGAAAAATAAAATTAGATATACAATTGTACCTACTCCAAGAGAGATTTCATCTTGCTGTGGAATATCTATAATGTATAATAAAGAAGACGAAGAAAAAATAAAGGAATTGATATACAATTATAATGTGAAAACCCTTGGATTACATTCTGTAAATAAAAAAATAGTAAATCCTTATTTATAGCTGTGAAGGTTACTGTAAAATGATATTCTTGTAGATAAAGGTGGTATTTTATGACTTGTGTAGGAATAGATATAGGCTCTACGGCTTCAAAAGTTTGCATATTTGATAAAAAAATCCAAAAATTATTTGTACTTCCCACAGGATGGAGCAGTGTTAAAGTTGCCGGCGATATAAAACTCCGTCTGAAGAACATCGGATTTACAGAGGAAAATTGTAAAATAGTTGCTACAGGTTATGGAAGAGTATCTGTTCCATATGCCCATAAGACAATAACTGAAATTACATGTCATGGAAAGGGAGCTTTCTATCTTTTTAAAAATGACTGTACTGTGATCGACATAGGCGGGCAGGATACCAAGGTGATTACTGTGAAAGACGGTAGAGTCACCGGATTTACAATGAATGATAAATGTGCTGCTGGCACGGGAAGATTCCTGGAACTTATGGCAGGCACTCTGGGATTGGAAATAGAAGAACTATGCGAAAGGGCAAAACATGGAAATGGGATAACCATAAGTTCCATGTGCACTGTATTTGCCGAATCCGAAATAATAGGACTGATAAGCAGCGGAAGTAAAAGAGAGGACATAGCTTTTGGCATAATAGATTCTATCACAAGTAAGGTGAAATCTCTCTGCCAGAAACATGGAGAGGGGTTTAATTACTTTTTAACAGGGGGTTTGAGCAATAACGAATATATAATGGACAGTCTTTCTAAAAAACTTAAGCAGCCTGTCAAGAGCCACAAATATGGAAGATATGCAGGAGCCATTGGAGCAGCTCTTGCAGCAGGGGAACTGAAGCTTTGATTTGTGAAGTTAACTTTCTGTGTAAAAATAAGTATCAGTGAAAACTGATACTTATCAAATGATTATAATTTTAGGGAGTACTGCTATCTTTGATATTTGTCGCTGCTCGAATTTACTGAATTTTTGAAAATTAAGATGCAGAGCAGTGCTATTGTCCCATTAACTGCGATTTTACCTGCTGAACGTCACTGCTGTCAGCCATTATTGCAGGCTTATAATAGCCTTTTGATTGGGCAAGCCTATAGAGTTCATATTGAGATGTTTCGCAGTTGTTTCTAATCTGTTGAATAGTTGATCTGAGATTGGGATTAGCACATTCAGCTATTACATTGGCATAGGTTGTTAATTCACCTTTGGCCATGGAAAGTGCGTCGTTTATCATTACTTTGTCTTGCATGTTTTTTACCTCCTAATTTAGAAATGACATTAATTGTTGTTTTGTTTTTTGGGCATCTTGTGCTGATTTTTGAAAGTATGATTTCACCTGTGGATCAGTACAATTCTGCATGTATGCCTGCATTTTTTCATAAGCTGTTTCGTGAGCTCCAATGAGATGTCTCAGATTTTGAAGTTCCTGTTGATTTAACTGTGACATAGTGTATATTTCTCCTTTCATATTTTTATTTACCAATATCTATTATCTTTAATTTTAATTTAATTATGCAGAAGTATAAAAAATTAGCGGGGATAATTTTAGAAATTTTATGTACATATAGATCAGCCTCCTATAAAATCACCGCCATTTACATGTATGGTTTCACCGGTGATGTAAGAAGCTTCGGATGACGCCAGGAATACGTAGGCGGATGCCAGCTCTACCGGCTGACCTGGCCTGCCTATGGGTGTAGTAGAACCAAATTCACCAACTTTTTGTGCATTGTAGGAAGAGGGTATGAGAGGTGTCCATATAGGCCCCGGTGCTACGGCGTTGACCCTTATATTACTGCCTATAAGTGACAGCGCCAGAGAACGGGTAAAGGACACAATTGCACCTTTTGTAGAAGAATAGTCGATTAGGTCCTTACTCCCCCTGTAGGCTGTTATGGAAGCTGTATTTACTATGCAGCAGCCTGGTTTGAAATATGGCATTATTGCCTTGGTAATATAAAACATGCTGAAGATATTTGTCTTGAATGTTTTTTCCAGCTGTTCCTCTGTTATATCTTCGATGCTGTTTTGTGGAAATTGTACTGCTGCATTATTTATGAGTATATCTATTTTGCTGTAGAACTCTATGGTTTTTTCAACGGCGGTTTTACAAAAATTGTGATCTGAAACATCTCCGGGAATTAAAAGACATCTTCTTCCTGAATTTTCTATAATTTTTTTTGTATCCTCCGCATCTGAATGTTCATTATAGTACACTATTGCCAGATCCGCACCTTCTTTAGCAAAAGCTATGGAAACCGCTTTTCCTATTCCACTGTCCCCTCCTGTAATTAAAACTGTTTTATCCTTCAGTTTATCCGAACCTTTATATTCAGGGTTTTCGCTTATTGGCTTTGGATTCATCTCGGATTCCACTCCGGGCTGTTTGATTTGTTTCTGCTGTGGAATGGATTTTGTAAAATTTAAATAAAAATCATTGTTCATCTTTAAAAACTTCCTCCTAATTTAAACTTTCAATAATAGTATGTATAATTGTAAGAATAATATCCTAACCAGAATAGTGCATATAAAAATGTTTTCATCCTGTAAGGCCAATTCAAGTGAATTCAAATGTAAGTTGACAATTTATCATGACGGGTATACTCTAAAAAATGTGTTCGAATTTGTTGATTGACATTTATATTTGAAAGGAAGACGTGAATTGGGATATATTTTTATTGGCTTGACTGCGGTGATTTTCAGTACCATGGAGATTACGGGAAAACTTATAGTTGGAGTAAATCCGCTTCAGCTGAATTTTTTAAGGTTTTTAATAGGTGGTTTATTTTTAGTGCCCTTTGCTCTTAGATCCATGAAATATAAGAAGATCAAACTTAAGAAAGAGGATTTCCTCTACTTTGTGATGACAGGATTTTTATGCGTGGTAGTCAGCATGTCATTTTTCCAGCTGGCAGTTACATATACAAAAGCATCTACTGTAGCAATAATTTTTAGTACTAATCCGGTATTTACAATTATCCTTGCTTATTTTGTTTTAAAGGAAAAGATGAACAGGGGAACTGTTATATCAGTTGTGTTGAGTATAGTAGGCATGGTTTTTATATTGAATCCTTTTGGGATAAACAGTGATATGAAGGGAATATCATTTGCCTTTCTCTCTGCAGTATCTTTTTCAATATATGCTGTAATAGGAAAGCTGAGATCGGAGAGATATGGGTGCATGGTTTTAAACTGCATGACTTTTTTGACAGGAGATATAATCATGTTTTTTCTAATGCTGATATCCAAAATGCCTGTCATTATAAATTTCATAGGTACTAATGAAAATTTAAGGTTTATGGCAGACATTCCTATTTTTTATGGAATAAGTTCTGTCAATATAATTCCTGTAATGTTTCTTGGAATTGTAGTAACCGGGATGGGATATATGTTTTATTTCCTTGCAATGGACAAGACTTCAGCATCTATGGCTTCCATGGTTTTCTTTATTAAGCCGGTTTTGGCACCAATTTTTGCACTCATTGTATTGGAAGAGACAATACTTGCAAATACTACAATTGGAATATGCTTTATTTTGATTGGATCTTATTTTTCAGTCGGCTGGAGGGGTAAAAGCGTTTTGGCAAAAGATTAGGTATTGTGGTTATAAAATTAGTATTCTACAGTATATTTAAACTAAAGAGGGAAAATATAAAATAGAGTTTAAATATATAAGTAGGAGGTAAAAATTAATATGAAAAACAAATCCTTGTTTCAGCCTATTAAAATAGGAAAGGTGGAAATAAAAAATAAAATATCCATGGCTCCCATGGGAGCTTTTGGGCTTGTGGATAATGAAGGGTGTTATAACCAGAGAGCTATAGACTATTATGTGGAGAGGGCAAAAGGCGGAACGGGCCTTATTATAACAAGTATTACCAAAGTGGAAAATGAACTGGATAAGGTGGTACCTGGTATAATTCCCATTATATCAATAAATCCAGGTAGATTTTTGATGACATCTTCTGAGATGGCGGAGCGGGTTCATGCCTACGGTTCAAAGATATTTTTGCAGCTTACCATGGGTTTCGGAAGAAGCGGTGCACCAGGTACACTTTTGAGAGCACAGCCTGTATCTGCATCGGATATTCCTAATTACTGGGATCCTACTGTCACCTGCAGAGCCCTTACTACTTCGGAAGTTGAATGGATAGTGACAAAATTTGTTGAAGGTGCTGAAATTGCACGACAGGCAGGGTTTGACGGAGTTGAAATACATGCAGTGCACGAGGGGTATCTGCTGGATCAGTTTACTCTTTCAATATTTAATAGGAGAACTGACAAATACGGTGGTGATCTGAGAGGAAGGCTTCAACTTCCCGTAGAAATAGTACAGGGAATAAAGGCTGAAGTGGGGGATGATTTTCCTGTGGGTCTGAGATACAGTGTAAAGAGCTGTATAAAGGACTGGAGGCAGGGTGGACTTCCGGAGGAAGATTATATTGAAAAAGGCAGGGATCTGGAAGAAGGCATTGAGGCTGCAAAAATACTTGAGACTGCGGGATACGATGAACTTAACACTGATTTGGGTACATATGATGCCTGGTATTGGTCACATCCGCCTCTCTATCAAAAAGATGGATTATATTTGCCTTATACGAAGGAATTGAAAAAAGCTGTTAATATTCCCGTCATAGTTGCAGGCAAACTTGGGAATCCGGATCTTGCGGAGAGAGCTCTTGATGATGGTTCTGCGGATATGATCGGGCTCGGAAGACCTCTTCTCTGTGATGCATACTGGCCGAAAAAAGCTCTTGGGAATCATCCTGAAAGAATTCGTCCCTGTATCGGATGCCATACAGGATGCCTTGGAAGAGGATTTGAGGGGAAACCATTGAGCTGTACCGTAAATCCTGCGGTTGGAAGAGAGAGGTATTATGAAATAAAGCCTGCAATTAAAAGCAAGAAGATCATGGTTGTAGGAGGAGGAATTTCAGGAATGGAAGCGGCCAGAGTTGCTGTTATGAGAGGACACAATGTTACACTCTATGAAAGCACTAATGAACTTGGCGGAGAAGTTATTCCAGGATCTGTACCGGATTTTAAGCTGGATGACAGGAGGCTGCTTGACTGGTATAGAAATGAGATGAAAGAACTTAAAGTTAAAATAATATTTAACACTAAGGTAACGGAGGATATGGTGCAGAAGGAAAAGCCTGATGCTGTGATCATTGCAACGGGAGCGAAAGATATTAGACTCAAATTACCTGGCATAGAAAAAGATAAAGTTTCAACAGCAGTTGAAATTTTAAACGGCAGTAAACAGTCAGGAGAGAATGTACTCATGATAGGCGGCGGACTTGTAGGATGTGAAACTGCTCTTTACCTTGCAAAACAGGGTAAAAAGGTGACAATTGTAGAAGCCAGAGACAGTGTACTAAATGCAGGAAAGCCGATTCCACACATGAATAAAATAATGCTGATTGATCTTATGAAAAAGTATAATATAAAAATTATTACGGGAAATTCTCTGCTGGAAGTGACTGAAGACGGTGCAGTTCTTATTGACAGCAGTTTTAAGAAACAAAATGTATCTGCGGATACCGTTATAATTGCCGTTGGCTTCAGGTCTGACAGAGAACTCTACGACAAACTCAATGGTAAGATAGCGGATTTATACCTTGTGGGAGATGCCTATGAAACTGCCAATATAATGGAGGCAATCTGGAGCGGAAATGAAATAGGACTCAACTGTTAACTATTAATTGTTAATTATCCAGTCTTGCACTTATTACAAGCCTGTGTGTGGCCACCCTTATGGGAGTGCAGGTGATGAGAGTCATAGTTGCATCTTTGGTGGGATTTAGTACATTTACTTCATCAGGAAGAACGACTTTTGTATTGTATACCTTGTATTTATAGGATCCCTTCACCGTTTTCACCCTGATCTCATCACCTGTTGTAAGTTCATCCAATCTGTTGAAATATTGCCCGAAAGTATAGCTCCTGTGGCCTGCTAAGGCAAAATTTCCCTTTTCTCCGGGCATTGCAGTTCCCTTGAAATGTCCCACGGCATACCTTAATGTATTCATGTCAGTTCCCTCTCCTACTGCTACCTTCAAATCTATTTTTGGTATGATGAGAATACCAACCGTGCCGTAATTTACAGAAGAATCGGCACTGTCTTTGGAAATTTTGACCTTTCCTTTATGTTCTTTAATTTTCTGCTCGTAGTTTTTTACCATATTATTCTGTGTATATCTTGTCCAATATTTAGTTCCAAAGGCATATACAAGTATTGAAATGCCTATAAGAATGAGTATTAAGCCTATTATATTTACTTTTTTCAATGGACTTCCCTCCAAATATTAACGTAAATTCTAAATAAAATAACAATTATATTAAAAAAATAATTATATAAGCCATGTTAATTATAAATTTAATATTATCAAATTTAAGGTAATATAATTTACATTATATACTATATAGTAATATTCGACAATAAATTAGTCAATATATATTTATTATAAATAAATGATTAACGCCACTATAAAGTATATAATAAAATTATAAATAAAAAATGAAAAGATGTATTATTTGTAATAAAATGTAATCTAATAATTATAAAATTATCAAATGTTTAAAAGGGGCACTGGCATTTAATGAAAAATATATTGAGATTTATAATAATTATGGGTATGCTGTCAATCTCATTTTTTATATCATTTTCAGATGTAATCTCCATCAAAAAACCTAATCCTGCACTTGGTGGAAAAATGGATCTTTCAAAGTGGAATTTTAAAAAAAACGGTCCTGTAAATCTTGATGGACAGTGGGAGCTGTATGATCATCAATTGCTTGCTCCAGAAAATTTTACAAGAAAAAGCAGTGTAAAGCCAAGATTGACAGGATATATCAAACTTACTTCCACCAGGCAAAATGATAAAAATAATAAATTTATGGAACCCAAAGGAGTGAGAACTTACAGGTTAGTTGTGAAAGTAAAACCTTCCGATAAAGTATTTGGACTTAAACTTGAGAATGTGCGGACGAGCAATAAATTATTTGTAAATGGAATTTTAAGGGGCTTCAGTGGAAACCCTGCTGAAAAAAATAATGGATACCATGCTGGAATGATTCCTTATGATACATATTTTAATATTCAGGGAAGTAGAGCTGAAATAATTATCCAGTCTGCCAATTTTGGGTATCCTCTTAAGGGCACATTGTATAAAATATGCTTCGGACTTCAAAAAAATATCAGCTTCATGACTACTACCAATTCTTCCATTGAACTGGCGGGAACCATATTGATGTTTTTGCTTGCCGTTTATAGCTTGTATGTATATGCCGCATGGAAAAAGGACAAAAGTTTTTTATACCTTGGAATAAGCTTTCTGTCCTTTGCCGTCGACCTGCTTTTTAATGGAGAGAAACTGCTTGTACAGTTATTCCCGGTCATTCCATTTGAATTGGAATGTAAGATTAAGAAAATGGCAGTAATACTGACTATAGCATCCCTGGCCTGGATTATAAGGGAATTCAACAAAAACATATTGTCAAAAATCACTGTCAAAGCTGTCAATGTGATAAGTATAGTTTATGTACTGGTAGTTTTAACTGTCAGCTATCCTGTGTACATGTACCTGGATTTACCCAAATATATAGTTATCACGGCGTTTCTGATCATGATAATTTTAAAACTTACGGTTATGAACATAAAGGATACCTGTGGTTCCATGAATAAAAAAGAAGCCGGCCTTTTTCTGGAGGCTATAATATGTATCAGTATTTGCCTGGTGAATAATTTTTTATATGAATTGAATCTGACAAGCACCAAACTTGTGGGTTCTGCAGCACTCTGCGGATCTATGGTACTTTTATTTACTATTTTATCCAATGGGTTTTTGAATGCCTATAAAAATATGGAAAAAATGTCGGGGGAGCTCATAGGAATGGATAAGGTGAAGAATGAGTTTATTGCCAGGACTTCTTATGAACTCAAAGCTCCCCTCTATGGAATAATCAACATAACCGAGACCATAATCAAAGAGAACAGCGGTTATATGAAAGATGAAAATGTCAAAGATATAATAATACTGAAAGATATGGCTTTGAAGCTGACAAATATCGTAAATGACACACTGGACATAACTTTGCTGAAAAATGGACAGCTGAAGATAAGCATATGCACGGTGGATGTAAAAGTCTGTGCGAGTATAGTGGTGGAAAGCTACAAGTACATATTACAGAAGAAAAACATAAATATCATCAACAATATAAGGGAAGAGGTATTGGTAAAGGCAGATGAGAGCAGGATACAGCAGGTGATATTCAATCTGGTGGGCAATGCTGTAAAAAATATGGACAAAGGTACTATAAAGATAAGCTGCAGCAGAAAAGGTGACATGGTATATGTGTCGGTGGAGGATACAGGCCCAGGAATACCTGAGGACAAGCAGCATAAGGTTTTTATGCCCTATGAATCTTTGAATCCAGAGGGCATCGGGCTGGGTTTGTATATAACAAAACAGCTGGTGGAACTCATGAAGGGTGAAATATATCTGGACTGGTCGGAGAAGGGCAGGGGAAGCCGTTTTGTGTTTTCACTGCCGGTTTCAAAAGAAAAAAATGATGTCTATGAGGAGAACAGGAAGAGGAATGAAGAGTATTTCCACAGCCTGTCTTCTACAGATTATTCTGATACAGTACAGGGCAGAAAAAATGAAGGCACTATTTTGATAGTAGATGATGAAATATTCAATGTACAGACGGCCCTCAACATATTTTACAGGGAAGGATATAATATTTTAACTGCACTCTCGGGAGAAGAGGCCTTGAAAAAAGTAGAAGACAATAAAGTGGACCTGGTACTTCTTGATGTTATGATGCCGGGAATTTCCGGTATAGATGTATGCAGGAAGATCAGGGAAAAATACTCTCTTATAGAACTTCCCATACTCATATCCACCTTGAAAGACGTGAATTATGATCTGTTCCTGGGTTTTGAGGCAGGGGCCAATGATTTTATAACCAAGCCTTTTGAGGAAAGGGAAATCACTGCCAGGGTGAGGACACTGATTCAGCTGAAAAAATTCATGGAAGATGCGCTGAAAAATGAGATGGCTTTTCTTCAGGCACAGATAAAGCCGCATTTTCTGTACAATACCATAAGCACCATAATTTCCTTTTGTTATACCGATGGAGAAAAGGCAGCGCAGCTCCTCACCGATTTCAGCAGATATCTCAGATTAAATTTTGATATAGACAATAAGATGATGCTTGTACCATTAAGGCATGAGCTTGAAATGGTGGATGCCTATATTAAAATAGGGAAGGTACGTTTTGGCGACAAGGTTCACATCGAATATGACGTTGAGCATCAGATTATGGGAGAAAAAGTCCCCGTCCTCTGCATTCAGCCCTTAGTGGAAAATGCTGTAAAGCACGGCCTCCTGGGGAAAAGGGAAGGCGGAACCGTATATGTTTCTGCCAGTAAGGAAAAAAATACAATTCATATTTCAGTAAAGGACAACGGTATTGGCATGAATGATGAGAAACTTGAGGAACTTAGAAATAGTGAAGTTTACAATAATGGGGTTGGTTTTTCAAATATCAGCAGGAGAATTAGAAAACTTCAAAAGGGAGATATAGATATACACAGTATTGAGGGAAAAGGAACAATTGTTGATATGTTTATTAAAAGTTTATGAATAATTTATATGTCTTGCGGGGGGATAATTGATGAGAACTGTAATTGTAGAGGATGAAAGGCCTATACTGGAGCTGATGAAGCTGGTTATCGGCAGAAACAGGCATCTTGAAATAGTGGGGCAGTACACTGATTCCAGGGAGGCCATGGAAGGTATACCGGGACTTTTGCCGGATGTTGTTTTTGTAGATGTGGAGATGCCCTTTATGGATGGCATTGAACTTTCGAGAAAAATAAAAAATTTCAATGAAGATATCCAGATAGTTTTTGTAACCGTCTATGAAAAATATGCTCTGGATGCATTTAAGGTAGATGCGGTAAACTATATTTTAAAACCCATTACGGAAGAGGATTTAAATGCAACAGTAGACAGGCTTCTTAAAAACCGGCATGCAGCAGTGAAAAGCTCTGAAGATGACAAAAAGAACAAAATGTTTATTTTGGGATCCTTCAGGGTATACGGCAGTTCCGGAAGGGAAATCACCAGATGGTCCACTTCAAAGGTACAGGAGCTGTTTGCATATTTTGTACATAAGAAGGGAAAGTGCACAAGTAAATGGGAGCTTTGTGACATACTCTGGCCCAAATTCCATTCTAAAAAAGCTGAACACAACCTGTACAGTACCATATACAGGTTAAAAACTGTCCTCAATAAAGCAGAAATAGAAAATACAGTATACTGTGAAAATGGAAAATATGGAATGGATTTTGAAAGTTTTTACTGTGACAGCTGGGAATTCGAAAGTTTTATTGAAAATAATTCCTCGGTTGATGACAGGAATATAGGTGACTGGGAAAAAAATACGGCACTTTATAAGGGAGTGCTTTTTGGAAATGACGATTATCTATGGGATATGGAACTAAATGAAAAACTGGTGAGATACTATTCCCTAAGCACCAAAAATATAGCCAGATATTATATGAAGATGAAAATTTACAGTAAATCAGAGGAATATTTGAAAAAGGCAATTGCGGCAAATTCTTTTGACGAGGAGGCCCATGATCTCATGATGCAGATTTATTTTTATATGGGAAATAAGACAGCTCTGGTAAGACACTATAAAAAATTAAGTGATTTGTTCCAGAAGGAGCTCCACATAAAGCCTAAAGAATCAACCTTGAAGCTCTATAAAAGTCTGCTTATAAAATTGTAGGAAGTTCAAATCACAATCTGAATGAAGTTAAAGGTCAAAGCACTTTTAACTATAATTTTACACTGCAAGTAATTTATTAAAAAAGATGGCAGATCTTTTAAACCGGGAGCTCCCATCTTTTTTGTGAGTAATTTGTGAGTGATTTGTGAAGTTTATGTGACAAGAATAGAGTATTATTAAAAAGATAAAGTAAAAATGAATACTAATTAGTATCTGTTCTTACTTTATAGGGCTCTTTGAACAATAAAGCAGTAAAGTTATAAAATCATAATCCAAAAAACTTTATTTTTATTATTGTAAGGGTCTATATTTTTATTTCAGAAAGGAGGGAGAAAATGAAAAAGAAAAAATTTTCATCAATTGCAGTGGCAATATTGTTTGTGCTGCAGATATTTTCATCATTTGGCCCCATAGGAAGTGTAAAGGCAGATGAAAGCTCAAATCCGGCAGCTCCTGTAGATCTTACAGGTACATTTAAATTTATAACCGGAGTCACCCTTACAGACGAAAAGGGAAATGATATCAGTAAAGCAGAAAATGTGGACAAAAGTTCGGCAGTTAATGTAAACTATAAATTCTTAATCCCGGGAGGTACAATTGTAAATAAGGGGGATACCTACAAACTGCAGCTTCCTGAGCAGATTAAGATCTCAAGTGAACAGACAGAGGGCATTAAAGATTCTAACGGCAATACAATAGCAAGTCTGGATGTGGATACATCAGATAAGGCATTGATTACTTTCAATGGCACAGCAGCTTCTGATTCTGATGTAATTGGCAGTTTTGCCATATCCGCCGGATTCGATGAAGATAAAGTGGGAACAGAAAATCCTGCATCCATTGATTTTAAAATTGATGGACAAAGTCCTGTGACGGTGAATTTCAAGCAGGATACGTCATCAGAGGATACTAGCTCTTCCAGCACAATTGGGCAGACAGTTTCTCCAGGTGATGTTTCAGCATCTGCCGATACAACTACTGGCAGTGATATCACAGATTCATTTCATTTTATTACGGGATTCAGCG
Source organism: Clostridium aromativorans (assembly GCF_020908015.1). Classification (NCBI taxonomy): domain Bacteria; kingdom Bacillati; phylum Bacillota; class Clostridia; order Eubacteriales; family Clostridiaceae; genus Clostridium; species Clostridium aromativorans. The sequence continues at coordinate 103,582 of NZ_JAJJPB010000004.1, read as the reverse complement.
GCTTGACTGACAAGGATGGCAATAAATTGGATGATGATGTTGATGTCCCTAAAGATTCAGAAGTCCATGTTAATTATACATGGGGAATTCCTGATGATGTAACTGTTACTGCTGGTGATTATTATGATATTTCAATACCAAAACAAATTGAGATTACAAGTGCATCTTTGCCTAGTCAAATTGATTATGGTGGAAATACACTGGCTGATATCTCTATAGAAACTGGAAATGTAGTCAGATTTACATTTACAGATGCTGTAAATAGCTATAAAGGTGTTACTGGAGGACTTTCTGCAGCCTGCTATTTTAACAAGGATGAAATAGGGACAAATAACCCGGTTCCAATTGAATTTACCGTTCCTGGTGTGGGAAGTACTACTGTAAATATAGACTTTGACCAGCCATCACCAACAATTGTAAAAAGTGGGCATTATGATCCAGCAACTGATGAAATCACATGGACAATAACAGTAAACAAGGAAAATGTCAATGTGGCCAATGCTGTAGTGGAAGATACCATTAATAAAAATGAAGGACAAAAATTTGTCAGCGGCTCTATTACTATTCAAGATGGTAATAATCCATCCCAAAGTGTACCTGACGTAAATGCATATACTGATACAGACGGAGTTGAAAAGTTGACTTTTAACTTGGTCAATATAACAAAGCAGCAGATTATAACTTTCAAGACCAGTATACATGATGATCTGGCTGCCAAAGGTCAGGGTACGATACTTATAGTAATGAAGCTACTTTAAAATATGGAGAAGATATTAATAATCCTATTATTTTGCCTTCTTTACCTGCTACAGTGTCTGTACCTGTAAAACTGATAAGTAAAACTGGAACTTACGACGAAGCTAATAAGAAAATTAACTGGACAATCACTGTAAATGAAAGTGGAAGGACAATTGACAATGCAGTGGTCACTGATACTATTCCCGCCGGGCTGAAACTGGATCCCGAAACTATAAAAGTAGGAGATACCTCTGAGAGTGCTGATGCTGCTGCACCTACAACAGTTTCTTATACTTTTACGGATTATGCAACTGAAAGTACATTTAGTCATAGCCTGGGGAAAATAACGGGCCCCAGGGTTATTAAATTTTCGACTGCTGTAAATCCGGAAGTCTACAATCACAATAACGAAAAGGACAATCAATATATTAACACTGCCTATATAAACGGAAGCGGTATATTGGATGAGAGTGGTACTGGAAAAGGAACTCCTGGTACTGGTACTGTTCCTGTACCCACCAGTATCATCAGCAAAAGCGGGTCATATGATGCATCAGCGGTATTATTACCTGGACAATTACTATAAATGGTGATAAGACGACTGTTCCTGCCGGTGCAGTTGTTACGGACACTATTCCTGTAGATCAGACTTATGTATCTGGTTCTGCAAGTATAGATGATAGTTCAAATGGAGCGTTTACTACATTATCGGATAATCAGATTATTTATACCTTTACTAGCGATTTTAATAAAACTTATAATATAACCTTTAAGACGCAGGTAGTTGAAAAGGGTGATTATCAGGCAAATTCCAGTAAAAAATATACTAATGCTGCCAACATTAAAGTGCCCGGTGTAATAGACGAAAATGCCAATGGATCTGTAGATGTAAAAAGTAATGTAATTGACAAATCAGGTGCAGGATATGATTATAACTCTAAACTGATAACCTGGAAAATACTGATAAATGATAATAAGATGTCTGTAACCGGTGCTGTTGTAACTGATAATATTCCAAAGGGTTTGAAGTATGTTTCTGGTTCTGCAAAAATAATAGACGGAAATTATTCAGGAGATCTAGACAGTGCAACTCCCAGCACTTCTGCGGGGGGAAGTTTTAATGAACCGCAGCCAATTGATGATAGTTCAGCAGGAAAAATTGGGGATTCCGGAAATAATGGAACTCTCACTTATAAATTTCCCGATTCTTCCAATAGTAATACCTATACTATAATGTTTCAGACGGAGCTTGTAGATTTAAGTATTTTTACTACTCCGGGAAATCCTGAGGTAACAAATAGTGCTTATATAACTGGAGAGGGAATATATGGCACAGTAACGGATTCAGGCAGTCAAACCATTAGCAATCCGATAGTCACTAAAACTGCCGATCATCCTGATGGTAAGTCCTATATTAACTGGACATTGGACATAGCTCCCAATAATGTTGTAGATTTGTCCAATGCAATTATAAGTGATACTTTACAGGAAGGACTGTCATTAAATACGGATTCCGTAGAATTATATAATGCTACGGTAAATTCTTCTGATGGAACTCTCAGTCCAATTGGAGATAAGATAAAGCTTACCAAGGATAACGTGAAGTATGATCCTGATACCAGGTTATTTGAATTTACTTTTCCGGATGATTCGGATAATAAGCCTTTTGTACTTAAATTTGTAACCAATGTTACTGAAAATGGTACCTATGCGAATTCTGTTACATTTAAGGGAAAGACTTATAATTCCACAAATGATTCTGGATATGTAAAGTATGTCAGCGGAAGTGTCTGGGTAACTGGCACACCGGTAAGCATCAAAATTGTAAAGTCCGATAGTGATAATTCCCAGCCGTTAAGCGGGGCAGTATTCCAACTTCTGGATCAGTACGGAAACGTCAAGGCAACTTCTTCAGCTACAGTAAATGATGGTTCTGTTGTTTTTGATGGACTTTTGTATGACACAGATTATTATATTAAAGAAATAACGGCTCCTACAGGGTATAACCTCAATAGCACGGAATATAAATTCCAGCTTAATAAAAGTGATCAAAACAATTATGACTCTCAAGATGGAGTGTTTAAATTTGATGGAAGTGACAGTAGTCAGGCAACTTACAATTACAGGGACACCGTTATCAGAGGCAATATACAGTTCACCAAAACTGGAGAAGATGCAGATGAGGCGGGATTAAACGGAGCAGTATTTGGGCTGTATAAAGATTCAAGTTGCAATGATGCTGTTAAAGATTCCCAGGGCAAGAGTGTAACTGCAGCTAGCGAAGAGAATGGACGTGTTACATTTTCTAATGTTCCATATGGTACCTATTATATAAAAGAGATCGCTCCGCCAACAGGTTACAATCCTTCTGATAAGGTACTGACTGCGGCTATAGGAGATAATGACAATGGAAAGACTGTAGATGCTGTGTATAATGATGCAGATGGAAATCCTTCAAGTGTACTTTTCGACAACAAGATAAGGGGAAACATACAGTTCAAAAAGACAGATCAGAGTGGAAATCCTCTTAAAGGTGCGGTATTCACACTTTACAGAATTGGTGATGACGGTAAAACTCTTACAGCGGTGAAGGATGCTGACGGCAAGGATTTGACTGCAGCAAGCGGTGCAGATGATGCAGAGGGTGCAGCTGTTACAACTGGCAATGTGATATTTAGCAATATCGAGTATGGCAGCTATGTAATAAAGGAAACTGAAGCACCTCCAGGATATTACCTTTCATCCAAAGTGCTGGATGCAAGTATAACTGCTGACGGAAGCACTGTATATGCAAGACCTGAAGGAGATACTGGAACGGGTGTATACAGCCTTTCAGATACGAAGATTCCGGGCGGCGGCAGTGTAGGTATTCAGGGAACCATAAGTGTGAAGAAAACCGACGATGGCGGAAATGCTTTGAGCGGTGCGGTATTTACACTCTATAATGACAGCGGCAATCCGGTTCAGACTGCAACTACAGATGCCGGCGGAACTGCCCGGTTTACCAAAGTACAGCCGGGGAAATACACTGTGAAGGAAACCACAGCTCCTGCAGGATATGTGCTTTCTTCCCAGGTAATTCCTGTGGAAATAAACATGAGCAAGACCTATGACATCGGAACTGTGAAAGATACTAAAAATGCAGCCTCCATTGAAGTGAAGAAGACAGATGCCAGCGGAAATCCACTCAGCGGAGCCAAATTCACACTGTACAACAGCGGTGTGGAAACGGCCTCGGCAGTCAGCGGGCAGGACGGAATTGCAAGATTTGACAATGTGGTTTATGGAAGCTACACTATCAAAGAGACAGCGGCACCTGCCGGATATGATTTGAACGGGAAGACATTGAGTGTCAATGTGGATTCTTCGAAGACATATCAGTTTACCGTAGTGGATGAAAAGGGAACCCCGAATCCGAATAATCCGGGAGGGACCCCGAATCCGAACAATCCAGGTGGAACTCCAAACCCGAACAATCCGGGAGGGACCCCGAATCCGAACAATCCGGGAGGAACTCCTAATCCCAGCAATCCAGGCGGAACTCCGTCTGAAAATATTTCCAAGGGACTTCCTAAAACGGGGAGTATGGTAGATACTGCAGTACTGCTGGTAATTGGAATGATGGCAGTTCTTGCAGGGATCTGGATGATGATGAGAAGTAAAAGATCAGAAAAAAACATCTAGGCGAAATTAAGTGACAGGAAGATGGTGTTTCCCGGGATATTGGGAAGCACCATCTTTTATATAATACATTTTTATAAACAGGTCATGATCTGCAGATACATGCCTGAAAGGATTTATCTTAAAACATTAAAAAAGGGAGCTGGACTTTACCTAAAATACCTGGAAAAAGATAATGCCATAACTGAATATATAAAACAACTTAAAGGTTGACATTGATAGTTGAAAGTTTTCAGTGAAGAGTGAAAAATTAATGAAGATTTTTCACTCTTAATTTTTTGCTTCAAATTTTGAACTTATAAAAAAATATTTGACTAGAACAGGACAATGCAGTAAAATATATTTTGCATACGAAATATTTTTATGCGAAACATAAGAATATTCTGAAAGGAAGAGAGGACATGAGCGATGTAGAAGATGGAATAAAGCTGCTTAGAACAATAAAAAGGGTGATGAAGAATGCACACAGGATTATGGGGAGGCGGTTTAAGGAACTTAATCTAACTGGACCACAATTGTTTGTGGTGATGAATCTTATGCGTCATGGAAAAATGAAGATAAGTGATCTGGGTGAAAAGATGAGTTTGTCCAATAGCACTGTGTCGGGAATTATCGATAGACTGGAGAGACAAAATGTTGTAAAAAGAACCAGGAGCAGGGAGGACAGAAGAATAGTCTATGTGAGTGTTACTCCCGAATTTAAAAAGATCGCTGATGCAAAGCATGAGGAAGTTGATAGGATATTTCAATCCATGATAGATGTGGCTACCCCGGAGGAAATGGATATAATAAGCAGGGGGTTGTATACATTGGAAAAAGTAATGAATAGACAGAAAATGAATGGGGAGTGAAGACATAATGCTTAAATTGATGAAATACCTGAAGCCGTTTATTGTGCTTGTTATAAGTGCAGTAATTTTACTTTTCATACAGGCAATGTGTGATCTTGCCCTGCCGGACTACATGTCTAATATTGTAAATGTAGGAATACAGCAGAGCGGTATCGAAAATGCAGTGCCGAAAGCAGTGAGAGAAAGTGAAATGAACAGACTTTTAGTATTTATGAATGAAAATGATAGACAGCAGATCTTAAAAAATTATACATTTGTGAATAAATCCAGCCTCAATTACAGTGGATATCTCAAGGATTATCCAGGACTTGAAAGTGAACCCCTGTATGTTTTAAAAAATATAGATGAGCCGCAGATTGACAGGATGAATCCTGTAATGGGAAAGGCCTTCCTGGCTGTTTCCGGTGTGGAAAAAATTAAAGATAGTGCAGGAAATGGAGTTATAAATTTTAACGGGCAGAAGATACCTGCAAATACGGATCTATTTGCACTGTTTTCAAAACTCCCTGAAACGCAGCGGCTGAAAATAAGTGAAAGTATGAATAAAAAATTTACTTCAATGGGTGACAGCATGATAATACAGGCCTCATCGGCCTCAATCAGGGATGAATATGAGAAAATAGGAATGAATACTGATAAAATTCAGAGCAGATATATTGTCCATATGGGTGTAATCATGCTTCTAATTTCTCTGCTTGGTGCAGTCTGTACCATTGCGGTAGGGCTTATAGGGGCTAGAATTGCAGCGGGATTATCAAAAAATTTGCGTAGAGATCTGTTTACCAAAGTGGAGAGCTTTTCCAGTGAGGAATTCAATAGATTTTCAACAGCATCGCTTATAACAAGAACTACCAACGACATCACCCAGATACAGCTGGTTGTTTTTCTTGCAGTGAGAATGCTTATATATGCACCTGTTTTAGGTGTGGGGGGAGTTTTGAAGGTTTTAAGCAAGAGTACTTCCATGACCTGGATCATTGCCCTGGCGGTGGTGATTCTATTGGGCTTAATCGGCAGCATATTTGCAGTTGCCTTCCCAAAATTTAAAATTGTGCAGAAACTGGTAGATAAATTGAATCTCATTACCCGTGAAAATCTGTCTGGAATGATGGTGGTAAGGGCATTTAATACTCAAAAGTTTGAAGAGAAAAGATTTGATAGGGCAAATCAGGAACTGACAGATACAAACTTGTTTATAAATCGTGTCATGTCTGCCATGTTTCCAGCCATGATGCTCATAATGAATGGTGTCACAATACTCATAGTCTGGGTTGGTGCGCATCAGATTGCAAGTTCAAGTATGCAGGTGGGAGATATGATGGCATTCATGCAGTATGCCATGCAGATTATATTTGCCTTTCTCATGATGTCCTTTATGTTTATTCTTATACCAAGGGCCTCGGTATCTGCCCAGAGAGTCAATGAAGTTCTGGAAGTAAAGCCCTCCATTGTAGATCCAGAAAAGCCCCTGCACTTTCCTGATGAAGTTAAAGGTGTTATAGAATTTAAAAATGTTTCTTTCAGATATGAAGGTGCAGAAAAAGATGTATTAAAGAACATAAGCTTTAAGGCTCTTCCAGGTCAGACAACAGCCTTTATTGGTTCCACCGGTTCAGGTAAATCCACTCTTGTCAATTTGGTGCCGCGTTTTTATGATGTAACCGGGGGACAGATTTTTATCGATGGAATTGATATAAGAAAAGTTGCACAGCGTGAGCTTAGAGATCTAATTGGTTATGTACCCCAGAAAGGTGCATTGTTTAAAGGTACTATTGAATCCAATTTGAAATATGCCAGAGATAGTGCGTCGGACAGTGATATGGAAGAAGCGGCGAGAATTGCCCAGGCGAAAGAATTTATTGATGAAAAACCGGAAAGATTTGAAAGTGAAATTTCCCAGGGAGGTTCAAATGTATCGGGAGGACAGAAGCAGAGGCTGTCTATTGCCCGTGCCCTCGTGAAAAGGCCGAAGATCTATATATTCGATGATAGTTTTTCCGCACTTGATTTTAAGACCGATTCTGCTCTTAGAAAGGCTCTTAAAACCGAGACAGAGTCAAGCACCATTCTTATAGTTGCCCAGCGTATTTCCACAATCAAGAATGCGCAGCAGATAGTAGTGCTTGAAAAGGGAGAGATAGTTGGAATTGGCACCCATGGTGAATTAATGGAGGAATGTGAAACCTATAGGGAAATCGCATTATCACAGCTGTCTAAGGAGGAATTGGCATGAGTGAACACAATAACAGACGGAAACCTTCTTTAAGGAAAAATAGGGGACCGAGAGGTATGATAATTGCCGGGGAAAAAGCCCACAACTTTAAAGGTACTATGAAAAAACTCATGGGTTACCTGGGTATATATAAGATATCAATTGCTGTTGTAGTTATTTTTGCTGTTGCAAGTACTGTATTTTCCATAGTGGGACCTAAGATACTGGGAAAAGCTACCACAAAATTATTTGAAGGTGTTATGGCAAAGATATCTGGTACCGGGAATATAGATTTTGCCTATATAGGGAGAATAATTGTGCTGCTGGCAGTCTTATATACGATTGGTTCATTGTTCGCCTATGTTCAGGGTTGGATAATGTCTGGAGTGTCCATGAAGATAAGCTATAAATTCAGAAAGGATATTTCGGAGAAAATCAATCGTATGCCTTTAAAATATTTTGACAGGACGAATCATGGTGAGGTACTGTCCAGGGTTACCAATGATGTGGATACTTTAAGTCAGACTCTTAATCAGAGTTTAGGACAGATCATCACTTCTGTTACCATGGTTTTAGGAGTGCTGGTCATGATGTTCAGTATAAGCTGGCAGATGACCCTTGTGGCACTCTGTATAATTCCCGTATCTCTGGGACTCATAATGCTCATTGTTAAATATTCACAGAAGTATTTCAAACAGCAGCAGGACTACCTTGGAAATTTAAATGGACATGTGGAAGAGATGTATGGCGGTCATATTGTGATGAAGGCCTTCAATGGTGAAAAAGACAGTATTAAAAAATTTGACAGGATGAATAAAAGGCTTTTCGGATCAGCCTGGAAATCTCAGTTTTTATCTGGTATAATGATGCCCATGATGAACTTTGTAGGCAACCTGGGGTATGTTGCAATATGTATTTTGGGAGGTTGGCTGGCAGCAAAGAAGGCTATTGAAGTAGGTGATATTCAGGCATTTGTCCAGTATGTTCGATCCTTTACCCAGCCTATTTCACAGATTGCCAATATTTCAAATATACTTCAGCAGACAGCAGCATCAGCGGAGCGTATTTTTGAATTCCTGGAGGAGGAAGAGGAAACTCCTGAAACTTCTGATGCAGTTAAACCTGAAAATATACGGGGTCATGTAGAATTTAAGAATGTTCATTTTGGATATGATCCGGATAAAATTGTTATAAATAATTTTTCAGCTTCTGTTAAGCCCGGTCAGAGAATTGCAGTCGTAGGCCCTACGGGAGCTGGTAAAACTACAATCATTAAACTTCTCATGCGCTTCTACGATATAAATGCCGGACAGATTCTTGTGGACGGCCATGATATAAGGACTTTTACGAGAAAGGATCTCAGATCCATATTTGGCATGGTGCTTCAGGATGCATGGCTTTACAATGGCAGTATAATGGAGAACATTCGTTACGGACGTATTGGTGCAACTGATGAAGAAGTTGTTTCAGCAGCAAAGGCGGCCCATGTGGACAGCTTTGTTCACACTCTGCCAGATGGATACAATATGATACTGAATGAAGAAACTTCAAATGTATCCCAGGGACAGAAACAGCTGCTCACCATTGCAAGGGCAATACTTGCAAATCCCAGGATACTTATTTTGGATGAGGCTACGAGCTCTGTGGATACCCGTACGGAATTGCAGATTCAAAAGGCCATGGATAATCTCATGAAAGGCCGTACAAGTTTTATAATTGCCCACCGCCTTTCTACAATACGTGATGCCGACCTGATACTTGTCATGGATCACGGTGATATTGTTGAGCAGGGAAAGCATGTTGAACTTCTTAAAAAGAACGGAGTGTATGCAGATCTCTACAACAGTCAGTTTGAAACTGCGTAAATTAATAAGGTCGAGAAAAGTTTCAGTAGACTTTCTTGGCCTTATTAATTTTAACTTTATGCAGTTTTTTGAATTTACTGTATAATGTGTACTTATCTATATACTAAAGTATTTTAATTATTTTAACAAAAATTTTGACAAAAATACTACTTAGTAATAAAATATGCCTATATATATTTGTAAATTTTCATATATGACGGACATATTTCAAATACTGCATATCCGCCATACTCAAACAATTATGAATAAATGTATTTTTAATATTCATGATGAATTTGGCAGCAAATATATAAAAAAAGATTGGGAGGCTATTTTATATGAGCACTGAAGAAATTGAAAAGTTAAAGCAGCTGGTATGTAAAACTATCGATGCCAATTCCGGAAAGATAATAGACTTTTCAAAATCTGTGGAGAAAGAACCAGAGCTGGGATTTAAAGAAGAAAAGACATCTAAAAAGGTAAGGGATATTTTTGACAGCATAGGCCTGAAGCATAGAGATGGACTGGCTATTACTGGAGTAAAGGCAAAATTGAAGGATGGGCATGATGGTATAAATGTAGCTGTTCTCGGAGAGTTGGATGCAGTCATATGCAGGGGAAATAAAAATACAGATCCTGAAACAGGGGCGGCTCATACCTGCGGACATCATCTGCAGTTGGGAGCTTTGATTGGCTCGGCTATAGGTTTGAAGTTATCTGGAATTGCAGATAAATTAAATGGGAATGTGACTTTTATGGCAGTGCCATCGGAAGAATGTATTGAATTTGCCTACAGACAAAAGCTAATACAGCAGGGAAAAATTCATTTTTTAGGTGGAAAACAGGAACTCATATATCAAGGTGAATTTGACGATGTAGATATAGCCATGATGATGCATTCCATGAAAAATTGTCCAAATCCTACTGTACTTTTGGGAAAATCTAGTAATGGATTTTTAGCCAAAACCATACAGTATATAGGAAAGGCAGCCCATGCAGCTGAGGCACCAGAACAGGGGATAAATGCATTAAATGCTGCAATGATTGGGCTTATGGGCGTAAATGCCCTTAGAGAAACTTTTAAAGACGAAGATTATATAAGATTTCATCCTATTATTACAAAAGGTGGAGATGTAGTAAACAGTGTTCCCGATGATGTCAGAATTGAAAGTTATGTTCGTGCAAGGACTATAGATGCCATGGTGAAGACAAATGAAAAAGTTGACAGGGCACTTAAAGCCGGGGGAGATGCAGTGGGTGCAAAAACTGTTATCAGGACCATACCGGGATATTTGCCTCTTGAATGTTCACAGGAATTAAATGATATGTACAGGCGAAATTGCAGTGAACTTTTACCTGAAAGCGGTGTGCTGGAAGGAGGACATTTTTTTGCTTCTACAGACATGGGTGACGTATCTCAATTGATTCCAAGTATACACCCTTATATAGGTGGAGTCAGCGGCAGCCTCCATGAAAAAGATTTTAATGTGGAAGATTATTATGCGGCCTGTGTACTTCCTGCAAAGTTATTTGCAATGCTCATAGTAGATCTGCTGGCCGGCAGTGCAGAAAAAGGTAAAGACGTAATCAAGAATTTTAAACCTCAATTGTCCAAGGAAGAATATTTAAAAATTTTAAATGGATTCAATAAAGTAATAGGAGGGGAAAAATGTTAAAAAAGTACGTCAAAATTTTTGTATTGGCTTTTATATTGGTTGTAATAGCCGAGCTCATAGGAGAGAAGAAAATTAAGTTTGGACCTGGATATCTGGTATTTTTGCCCATGCTCTTTGCCCTGATCATGGGGCTTATTATAAGTCTTCCCAAATTGAAGATTATTTCTGATAAAGAAATGAGTTTGTCAAATGAGATTATGGGAATTGCTGTAATACTGTTCGTAGCTAAAATAGGTGCTACAATGGGACCTTCTATTGTTGCACTCGTAGAATCAGGCTGGGCACTTTGTTTTCAGGAGCTCGGTCATTTCTTTGGTACCGTTGTTTTGGGCCTTCCAATTGCTGTTTTGCTGGGACTTGGACGTGAAGCCGTAGGAGCTACTTTTTCGATTGATCGTGAGCCCAACATTGCTATAATTTCAGAAAGATATGGCATGGATTCTCCCGAAGGCCGTGGAGTTATGGGAATATATATCTGTGGAACATTGTTTGGTGCAGCTTATATAGGGCTTCTTGCAGGTTATATGGGATCTCTTAAGATATTCAATCCCCTGGCTCTTGCCATGGGTTCAGGCGTGGGATCCGGAAGTATGATGGCAGCAGCTTCGGGCGCTATTGCAGCTGTGTTTCCATCAGAAGCCAAGGAAATAGCCAGCTTTTCAGCAGCTTCCAATTTACTTACTACTATAATAGGAATATATTTTACCTTATTTATCTCTCTACCGGTTGCAAATAAGTTCTATGATTGGCTGCAGCCTAGAATTGGAAGAAATAGAAAAAAGAGTGGGGGAAGATTAAAATGAAAAAATTTATTCAGGAAGCCGTTATTTTATTGGGAGTTGGAATAATTGCGCTTATTGGAAATAGTATAAATGATAAAGTGCCTTTAGGAGTTGGATTTATTGGAATGCTCATATTGATTTGCATTACTCTGGCTGGAATTATCATAAAAAAAATTATTCCAATTAATCTGCCTATGGTATTTTGGGTATCTATAGTAGCTGTTTTGGTGACATGCCCCCTCAATCCCTATGGTGCCTATCTGGATAAGCAATATCTTGACAAAGTAAATATGCTGGCCCTTACAACACCGGTTTTGGCTTTTGCAGGTCTATCTCTTGGAAAAGATTTAAAACTTTTCAAAGAACTGAGCTGGAAAATAGTAATTGTAGCCCTTACTGTTTACACCGGAACTTTTGTATTTGCAACCTTAATTGCACAATTTGTTTTAAAAATTACCGGTAAAATATAGAATGGGGACTGACCCCCTTACATTTTTTGTAAGGGGGTCAGTCCCCATCTTGAAAATATGTGCTTCACGTGATATTATAAGCAGAGAAGGTAAATGTAATTTAGCACCAGATGTAAATGATTATCAGAAGGGGGAAGGCGTAGATGGCAAACAATAGTTTTAGTATACTTGAAATGCTTAAAATAGCTGTATTGATGGAAGAAGAAGGCTATAAATTTTATACTAACGGTATTAACCACACCACTGGCAAAACTCAAAAATTTTTGAAAGTTGCTGCAGGCCAGGAGTTTGTTCACAAGGAAAAATTTCAAAAACTTTATGATAAAATTTCTCAGAATAAAGAAATTGAATCCGAATATCTTCTGGACAGTGAAGTGTCTGGATATCTTAAGGGACTTATTGAAGACAGGGTTTTTGATAAAAGCGAGCAGCCTGAGGATGCATTTAAGGATTTGAAAACTGCTATACAGCATGCAGTTAAAACGGAGGAACTTACGGTTCAGGTATATTCCCATATGTATGAGGGAATTTCTAAAAAAGATGCAAAAGATATACTGTCCGTTATATTAGAGGAAGAAAAAGGACATGTGGCATATTTTTCAAAATTACTTAAGGATATAGTAGATTGATAAGTTTATATCATAAAATTGAAAATATGAAGAATTTGATGCGTTGAAGAGAATATTATGACTCTCTATGTAACGCATCTTATTTTTCGATTTTTTTTAAGACAAATTGGAAACGATTGTATCCCTGCTTGTGCCTAAAAGTATATATAATAATATATAGCTGAAAAAAATAATAAATTAATAAAATTTTAATATTGCTATTGATAAATTGATTAAAACTTAGTATTATATAAATAAGTTTTTTTTAAAACCCCGGGGAGTAAGGTTTTTTATATTTATAACATTAGATCTTAAAATTGAGGAGGTATTTTTTTATGAATAGTATAAACGGAGCAGATACTGTGTTTGTAATAATATGCGCAGCATTAGTAATGATAATGACTCCGGGATTAGCTCTATTTTACGGAGGAATGGTAAGAGGGAAAAATACTCTAGATAGTACTCTCCATAGCTATTCGGCATTGGCGGTAATATCTATTCAATGGATACTCATAGGGTATACACTGTGCTTTGGGACAGATATAGGTGGATTGATAGGGGGCTTTAATTTTGCAGGATTGAAGGGAGTCGGTTTTGCACCAAATGCAGATTATGCAGGTACGATCCCACAACAGGTTTTTATGCTGTTTCAGCTTATGTTTGCCATAATAACTCCTGCACTTATATCCGGTTCTATTGCAGAAAGAATGAAATTTACACACTGGATAGTATTTTTAATATGTTGGACAACGTTGGTTTATGATCCAATTGCTCACTGGGTGTGGGGTGCAGGAGGATGGCTGAAAAATCTTGGAGCACTGGATTTTGCAGGTGGTAATGTAGTTCACATAAGTTCAGGTGTGTCCGGACTTATTGCAGCATTGATGCTTGGAAAAAGGAGAAATGTGGGAAAACCTAGCAATCTTCCAATAACCTGTTTGGGAGCTGCCATTCTCTGGTTTGGATGGTATGGGTTCAATGCAGGAAGTGCACTTGCTATAAATGATGTGGCGGTGAATGCTTTTATCACTACCAATACTTCTGCAGCAGCTTCGGCCATAAGCTGGAGTATTTGTGAATTTGCCTATAGAAAGAAGATAACTTCTCTCGGAGTTGCCAGTGGAATAGTTGCAGGTCTTGTAGCTATAACTCCAGGTGCTGGTTTTGTCAGCCCTTTAGCTTCATTGATCATTGGGCTGGTAGGAGGAGCTGTATGTTATTCATGTATTACTTTCGTTAAAGCTAAATTGGGATATGATGATGCACTTGATGCTTTTGGCTGTCACGGTGTAGGTGGAATATGGGGAGGAATTGCCACTGGAATATTTGCCTGGAAAGCAATCAATTCAGCTGGTGCAAGTGGATTGATTCATGGTAATCCAAAATTGCTGGGAATTCAGATAATAGCTGTTTTGTCCAGTGTGGTGTACTCTGCGGTTGTCACGTTTATTATAATAAAGGTAATTAATGCCGTGAGCAGCATAAGAGCAGGTGAAAAAGAAGAACAGGTAGGTTTGGATGTCACGGAACATGGTGAAGAGGCTTATGGCGGAATTCAGATGTAGAAAATATTATGAATATAGTTGATAGGCCTTGGCAGAATGATGTAAAATTTATATATGGGTGTAAATTATGTTTAATAAGGAGGTAAAATAATGGCTGATAAACTTACTAAAGTGGATATCATTACATCTAAGGGCAAGTTTGAAGAACTGAAAAAAGCTCTGGGAGACATTGGAATTTCGGGAATGACAGTTACCAACGTGTTAGGATGCGGAATGCAAAAGGGACATAAGGAATATTATAGGGGCCTTACCATGGACATAAATTTAGTACCGAAAGTAAAGATTGAGATAGTGGTCTGTGAAGTGCCTGTGGATCTGGTAGTGGAAACTGCTAAAAAAGTGCTTCATACAGGAGAAATGGGCGATGGAAAAATATTTGTCTACAATGTGGAAAATGTTATACGTATAAGTACGGGAGACGAGGGAAGAGTAGCTCTGCAGTACAGTGATAAAGATAAATAAAGTGGAAGAGCTGAGGGTTGTTTCAATAAAATTTTGAAACAATCCTTTATTTTTTACCCTGGATTTTGACAGAGTACTGTATTGAAATAAATGCTGCTTTTGATACAATAGATATAATACCATTACTTGGTATATAAATAGGGAGGGATAAGGATGAGTGAACTGTTGTTTCAAAAAGACAGCTATTTGAAGGAATTTAAATGCAGCATTTCTGAAGTAAATAAAACCGAAAATGCAGTTGTACTTGATAGAACCGCATTTTACCCTGCTGGCGGGGGTCAGCCCTATGATACGGGGATTTTAGAAGGAGGGTCAAATGTATACACTGTTGAAAGAACTAAAAAGATAGGGGATTCTGTATACCACTATATAAATGGGAGACTTCCAGAACCCGGTCAAACTTGTATGGGGAAGATAGACTGGGACCGCCGGTATAAACTTATGAGGACACATACTGCCATGCACATTTTATGTGCTGTTGCGTGGAGGGATTATAAAGCTAAAGTGACCGGCGGAGATATGGACTGCCTAAGTGCGAGGATGGATTTTGAATTCGAAAATTTTAACAGAGAATTAGTGGATGAAATTGAAAAGAAAGCTAATGAAGAAATAAAATGTAGGAGAGATATCAGGGTTAATTTTCTTGAAAGAGAAGAAGCTCTCAAGATTCCAGATTTAATAAAAACAAAAGAAGATCTTCTTCCGAGAGGTATTGATAAAATAAGGACTGTTGAAATTGAAGGATTGG
Source organism: Clostridium aromativorans (assembly GCF_020908015.1). Lineage (NCBI taxonomy): Bacteria > Bacillati > Bacillota > Clostridia > Eubacteriales > Clostridiaceae > Clostridium > Clostridium aromativorans. Next base: position 87,945 of record NZ_JAJJPB010000004.1, on the reverse strand, counting down.
ATCTTCAGGCGGATGGGGGCACCCATGTAAAAAATACTGCAGAGGTCGGCAGTATAAAAGTAGTTAGGTTTAAAAGTAAGGGGAGAATAAATAAGAGAATATATGTGGAGATAGAGGATTAAGATATAATAGAAGGGGGTTATAGATTATGAAAATAGATAAGTGTATCAAGGAAGTTGAAAGGGACAGCAGAGTTGTTTCCAGGGCCTGTAGAATTCCATACTTTCCGTTAGTTGTAGAAAGCATAGAAGGATCCACTGTAAAGGACATAGATGGGAATGAATATATAGATCTGCTGTGCAGTGCCGGTTCAATAAATGTAGGGGGAGCCAATGAAAATGTCAAAAAATCCATAATTGAACAGGTGAATAAATATGTCCACTATACTCCTGCATATCTTTACAACAAACCTATGATTGATTTGGCAGAAAAACTTGTAAAAATTACGCCCGGGGAATTTCCCAAAAGGGTTGCCTTTGGGCTTTCGGGTTCAGATGCCAATGACGGAGCTATTAAATTTGCCAGGGCTTATACTGGAAGAAGCTCCATAATCACTTTTATTGGAGCCTATCACGGTGTTACTTATGGATCCATGTCCATGTCTGCAATTACCACAAAGATGAGAAGAAAACTCGGACCTTTTTTACCTGGGGTTTACAGCTTCCCCTATCCTAACTGTTATAGATGTAATTACGACAAAAAAGAAAACTGCTGTAATTTGGAGTGCCTCCACCAGATTCAAATTGCCTTTGACAGCTATTTGCCTTCTGATGAAGTGGCGGCAGCGGTAATTGAGCCCATTCAGGGAGATGCTGGAATTATAGTTCCTCCCGGAAGATATATGAAAAAGCTCTATGAACTGTGCGCTCAAAATGGAATTTTGTTTATAAGTGAAGAGGTCCAGCAGGGTTTCGGCCGTACCGGTAAGTGGTTTGGCATTGAAAATTTTGACATAATCCCGGATGCAGTTATTCTTGGAAAATCCATAGGCGGAGGACTGCCCTTAAGTGCGATTGTAGGAAGGGAAGAGATAATGCAGAGCCTTGATCCTCCTGCCCATACATTTACAACAGCTGCCAATCCTGTATGCTGTTCCTCTGCTGTAAGTGCTATAGATGTAATTTCCCAAGATGGATTTTTAGAACATGTTAATGAAATAGGAAATTTTGCAAGAAATTATTTGAATAATTTGAAAGATGAATGTCCTATTATAGGAGATGTGAGAGGGATTGGATTATCCATAGGGGTGGAACTGGTCAAGGATAAAATGAGCAAGGAGAAAAATACGGAAGCCACCTTGAAGATATGTTACAGGTGTTATGAAAAGGGAGTTATCCTCATATCTCTAAATGGAAATGTACTTAGAATTCAACCGCCTCTGATTATTACGAAGGATGAAATGTTTAAAGCCCTGGAAATTATAAAATCCTCCATTGAAGATTATCTGCAGGGAAATATACCAGATGAAGTACTGAATACCATAAAGGGATGGTAATAAAAAATGTCTCTGGAATTCAGTTCCGGTTTTTGTGGTGAATCTCTGTAATAAAAGTACTTGAAAGTAAAAAGCCCGCTTATCACAGGGATTTTTTGATTTTCAAGTACTCTGCTTTATTTTTCGTAGAAAATAAGTGCTGGTTTTCTTCTGGGAGGTTTCTGATTTTTTTGCTTCTCATCGGGATAGCCGGCTATCATGGTGCTTACCAGTTTGTAGGAATCGGGTACATTGTGTTTTGATTTGAATTCAGGAGTACTGCATATACATTCTGCAAATCCAATCCAGCAGGTTCCCAGACCGAATTCTTTGGCAGAGAGCATGATATTGCCTGCTGCCAGGGAGCAGTCATAAGTACACCAGTGTGAAGATGTGTCACCGTAAATTACTATTACACAGGGAGCACCGTAAAAAACGCTGAAGTTTTCATCTTTAAGCCAGTTTTCATATTGTTTGAAATAAGGATAATCTGCTATGTTCTCCACCAGATATTTCTTGATTTCATCCGATAGGGATTTTATTTCCCCTTTGTCTGTTATGACTACAAATCCCCAGGGCTGGCCGTAGGAACCGGTAGCAGCTTTTGTCCCGAGCGTGATTAATTCATGAATTGTATTTGAATCCACCTCCTGATCCTTAAAGGATCTTGTACTTCTTCTTGTATTTATTCTTTCAATGATATTCATAATAGGACTCCTCTCCATGGTATAAAACAGTTTCTTCTTATATTGAATGATACTTAAATATGAAACCATTGTCAACTATTTAAACACCTTAGGGTTTTGGCTGCTCCCCATTTATTATAGATTGATAGCATTATATATGATAAAATACATATTGTGAGTGAAAAAGTTAAAGCTTCAGTTTCTGCAAGTTTGTATATTTGAAATGTATTATATACGTTAAAGAAAGGGAGAAGATGAATTGAGATATAAATATGTACTTTTTGATTTAGATGGAACTCTGACGGACTCCAAAGAGGGGATAACAAAGTCGGTACAATATGCCCTGGGAAAATATAATATTGCTGTAGAGAATTTGGATTTACTTGAAGTCTTCATAGGCCCGCCGCTTAAGGATTCATTTATGCAGTATTACAATTTTAGTGAAGAACAGGCGCTTCATGCAATTGGATATTACAGGGAATATTTTGAGACAAAGGGAATATTTCAAAATAAAGTGTATGAAAACATTGAAGGCCTTTTGAAAAAGCTGAAGAAGTTGAAATTGAATTTGATAGTAGCTACTTCAAAACCCACGGAATTTGCCAAAAGGATATTGAAGCATTTTAATTTATATTCATATTTTGACACTGTTGTCGGCAGCAATTTAGATGGGACAAGATGTAAAAAAGGGGAAGTGATCGGGTATATCATAGATAAGTATAATATAGGCGATAACCGGCAGGTAGTTATGGTGGGTGACAGGAGGCATGATGTCATAGGGGCATTGGAAAATGGCATAGATTGTATAGGAGTTGCTTATGGATATGGTTCTGTTGAAGAACTTAGAAATGCAAAGGCAGCTTATATTGTTCATGATGTGAATGAACTATTTCAAAGAATTATTTCCGTGTAGGAAATAGTTCTATTTTATTTAGATCTGCAGTGCCTGGATGGTACCGAAAAAACTTGAAAAATATTACCATATTTAAAGGCTTAAAATAGCTAATTTATATATTAGATTGAGGTTTGCCGGGAAATGTTGGCGATACCTCTATAAGCACCGTAGATATTGGCACTTGTTACTAAATCACCTGTATTAAGTGCAGGTACTACAGGAATTGAATATGTCTTATTAATATTCAGTGATTCGTCAGTCGAATTAATATATTCATCTGAAACATAATATTTATCAATGGTACCATTACTTCTTGTTATAACTAATTCTATCATTACTACGAATATGGAATGCCGTTCAGTTGCTCCGGTTGCTGTGACTTCGGTTAGGCTGGGATTTGAAGGAACTGGAGAAGTAACAGGGTTATGGCTATTAACTATTTGTACTGATAGATGGAAATCATGATTGCAATGCGGTTTGTCATTTTGTGTGGTATCGTTATGTTTATAAGTGATAGTTATAAAAGGAACTATCTGTTGTTTTGTTGATAATGCCGAGCCAAAACTTGCTACAGAGTTGTTCCATATACTGGAAACCATTATACCCTTGTTTGATGAAGCGTTTTTAATCCATGGAGAAACTATATGAGTTATATCTATAGTAACTGCTGATTTGGATGTCATTGGATAAAACTTAATTCCGTTAAATTTATCTGCTGATGGAATTCTAGAATAAGTAGTGTATAAGCTAAAATGGTCATATATTGGATATATTATAAATTCAATACTTTTATCGTTATGAAAACTATCACATTTAAATAATGTTAATTCAGCTTTGGTTGCTATAATATTATTTGGTAATGAAGAGATATTGAAATAAAGTAAACCATGATACTCAAAATTGCCATCACATCCTACAATTATCCTGTAGTCTTGAATATTTCCATTTGGAATTTTATCAGTTAATGTGAGGCTTTTACTTGCTGGAATCATAAATGTATCCAAGGATATTACCTCCAATCTAAAATGAATATGATAGATGACCAATAACATTTTCATGCCTTGGCCATCTATATTATTATATTATGACTGAACTATTTCAGCTTTTAATGACCCATAACTTGTTAACGTTACAGTTTCGCCTGTTTCTAATTTTGGAACAATTGCAAGGTTAAGAGTGTCATTGACATCTAATGGAGTTGTACCTGCTGAATTGTCATAAACAGTAGCAATAGAGAAGTACTCATGACTTGAGTCAGTCCTAAGAACATCTAATTGAATTGCTTCAACGAAACTAGTTCCTGCGGGTACAGTCCCTGTTACTGTAACTAATTGCCCAGAAGCAGTCTGTGGTGTATCAAAATCTACTGGCAATGCAGCCATATATTATTCACTTCCTTCGTTTTCATTTATTATAGATATAAACTTTTGTCTAATAAATATAGTATTTAGAATTTATGAAATTGTTACTGGGTAAATTTAAATGCAAATATCACAGTCCTATTGACAGAGAGAAAATTCAAAATTATAATAAAAATAGATTAACTAGTTAATAAAAATTTGATTGTTAAACATTTGGTAATTGAAGATCTTTTATTCTAATTTAACTGCCTGAACGTAAAAAGCTCATAGGAGGCGATCTAATGAAAAACGTGTATGCAGTTAAAGGTAATATTATTTTCACCAAAGCCTTTGGTAAATTTGAAGTGCTTGAAAATGGATATATTGTTGTCGAGGGTAAACTTGTTAAAGGTGTTTGTGGACATCTTCCTGAAGAATTCAGCGGAGTGAGGATTGTGGATTATGGGGACTCACTTATAATTCCGGGATTTGTTGATCTCCATCTACATGCATCCCAGTATGGCAATCTGGGACTTGGAATTGACAAGGAGTTGATGCCGTGGCTTGAAACCTATACGTTCCCTGAAGAAGCAAGGTATTCTGATATAGAATATGCGAAAAAAGTGTACTCAGCTTTGATAAGGGAATTATGGAGGTATGGCACTACTAGATGCTGTATCTTTGCAACTATGCATAAGGATTCCACTAAACTCCTTATGGATTTGCTCGCACAATCTGGATTGTCGGCTTACGTGGGAAAGGTGAATATGGATAGAAACTCTCCCGAATATCTGGTGGAAGACACGAAAAATTCAATAGAGGATACAGAAGAAATATTAAAAGAGTATTTAAGCAAATATGAACTTGTAAAACCCATTATTACTCCGAGATTTGTTCCAAGCTGCAGTCCTAAATTGTTAAAGAGTCTGGGGAATTTGGCCAGGGAGTACAGGGTACCGGTGCAGTCTCATCTGTCTGAAAATTGTGATGAAATCAATTTTGTAAGAAAACTGCATCCCGATCATGATAACTATGCAAGCGTATATGAAAGTGCTGGACTTTTTGGAGAGATGCCTACTGTCATGGCCCACTGCATTCTGGTAGATGAAGATGAAATTGAACTGATGAGGAAAAATAACGTATTTGTAGCTCACTGCCCGCTGTCAAACTGCAATTTGTCAAGCGGTATTGCACCCATTAGAAGGCTTGTTTCCAGAGGCATTCCTGTAGGGCTTGGGAGTGACATATCCGCTGGAAATAGTCTTTCCATGATGAATGTAATCGTAAACAGCGGCCAGGTGTCCAACCTGAAATGGCTTCAAAGCAGCAGAGTAGATAAACCTCTTACTACGGCGGAATTGTTCTACATGGCCACTAAGGGAGGGGGAAAATTTTTTGGAAGGGTAGGAAGCTTTGAAAGGGGATATGAATTTGATGCCCTTGTCATTGATGACAGCAATCTATCTATATTCAGATCTTTGTCTTTAGAGGAAAGATTGCAGAAGTTTATCTATACAGGGGATGACAGAAATATAAAAGTGAGATATGTAAGCGGAAGGGAGGTAAAGGAACCAATACTCTATTAATTATAATTTTATTAGGGGGAATTTTATATGGAAACCAAGGTTGAAAAACAATCTTTTCTGGAGTCGTTTTTTAAACTGAAAGAAAACAATACAAATGCTAAGACGGAAATCATTGCGGGAATTACCACCTTTATTACAATGGCCTATATTATATTTGTAAACCCAAGTGTGCTGAGGGTGGCAGGCATGAATTCAGCTGGTGTGGTGGGTGATGCAGCTTCAAAATTTGCTGTAGGCAGTGATCCTATTGTGTCTGCTGTATTTGTGGCAACTTGTCTGGCTGCTGCTATTGGAACTTTTATAATGGGATTCTATGCCAATCTGCCTTTCGCGCAGGCTCCGGGAATGGGGCTCAACGCATTCTTTACTTACACTGTATGTCTTACACTTGGATTTACCTGGCGTCAGGCATTGGCTGCAGTACTTACTTCAGGTATCTTGTTTATAATTATTACTGTTACTTCCATACGAGAAAAGATTGTAGATGCCATACCGGAGAATTTGAAATATGCCATGTCAGCAGGTGTGGGACTCTTTATTGCACTTATCGGACTGAAGAGCGGGGGAATAATAGTTTCAAATAAATCGACCCTCGTTGGTTTTGGAAATTTTGCAGATCCAGGTACTCTCCTTACTATAATAGGGGTTCTGGTAATTGGAGTACTCATGGCTAGAAATGTGAAAGGATCTATTTTACTTGGTATTGTTATAACCACTATTCTGGGTATACCCTTTAAGATCACTTCACTTGCAAATCTGCATGTATTCAGTGCTCCTCCTTCACTGGCCCCTACTTTTGCCTCATTTGACTTTGCAGGCCTTCTGACAAAAGGTGGAACTACTGTAGCCAGTGCAATACTCAGCTTTGTAATGGTTGTAATAACCATCTGCCTTGTGGATCTCTTTGATACCATAGGTACCCTTGTTGGAACTGCTACAAAAGCTGGAATGATAGATGAAAATGGAAAAGTGATCAGGATGAAAAAAGCCCTTATATGTGACGCTGTAGCTACAACTGCAGGTTCATTTCTAGGGACGAGTACTGTGGGAACTTATGTAGAATCCACTGCAGGTGTCACAGAAGGTGGAAGAACTGGACTCACGGCTGTAACAGTAGGTATATTGTTTATACTTTCGCTGTTTTTTTCAGGCCTCGTAGGTGTAGTTCCTGCACAGGCTACGGCACCGGCACTTATTATAGTGGGAGCTCTGATGATGGGTGTAATCAAAAATATAGATTTCAATGATTTTACAGAGGCACTTCCGTGTTTCTTTGCCATTTCACTTATGGCTTTCAGTTATAGTATAGCCAATGGAATTGCAGTTGCCATGATCGTTTATCCTGTGGTAAAAATAGCTACTGGCAGGTATAAGGAGCTTAATCCCATAGTGTATATACTTGGAATATTGTTTGTACTGAGATTTATAATGCTGCCTTTTGAATGATGGCGTGTACGGCAGTTTAGGGGGAATAAGACATAACTTTCCCCGGAAATTATTTTTATTTCTTGGAAAGAAGGAGTCTTGATGGGTAGTATTATAATAATTGTGGTTTCATTTTTAATAGCTTTTATAATTACTACCATTGTTGGAATATCCGGTATTGGCGGCATTTTGCTGTTTGGTGTACTGGATTCGATATTTGTTTTACTTGGAATTTATTTTATGAAAAAAAATAATTCAAACAATGATGGCAGTGAGCATGTTACAGTGAATTCTGAACGTTATATGGAAGACAATGAGATAAAAGATTATTTTAAAAATATTTTATATAATTCTGTAAAACTGAATAATACCTTGCAGAACATCAAGGCATCTGCTGAAGAATGTGGAAAAGCAGCGGAACAGGTTGCTCAAAATACCCAGAGTATTGTTGACCAAAATGGCTCTCAGATGGATGTGGCTGATGAGACAACTGATAAATTCAAGAAAATTGGAGAGATGGTTATAAGCTCATCCTCATTTGTAAAAAAGACAAATGAAACAGTACAGCACTCCAGGGAAATTTCCAAAGAGGTTGGTGAGTCCGTAAAAGATGTGGTCAATACTATGGACAAGATAAAAAGTACTTCTTATGATACCCGGGGCAAAATGAAAATGTTAGATGATAGATCCAAAAAAATAGGAGATATTGTAGTCTTTATCACAAATATAGCTAAACAGACAAATCTGCTTGCATTGAATGCTACTATTGAAGCGGCCCGGGCAGGTGAACACGGGAAGGGGTTTGCAGTAGTGGCAGATGAAGTTCGTAAATTGGCGGAGCAGTCAAATGATGCAGCTTCTCAAATAAACGGCATCATTGGAGAGATCAAAAAAGACATAAAATCTTCCTCAGGTTCTGTTTTTCAGGTTACGAATTATGTTGCAGAAGGTGCCGATGTCATAGGTAATATGAAAAAATCATTAGATGAAATGTTCCAGGCTTTTGAGATAAATGCAGAAAATATACAGCATATTCAAAGTATAATTCAACAGATAGATAAAAACTGTGAGGCGGTGCTTTCTATTACGGAGAGAAATCAGGAGATGGTACATAAAACTGCCTCTGACACAGAGCAAATTTCTGCGGCTTCACAGGAGCAAAACGCCTCTATAGAAGAAATAAACAGCAGTATTCAGGTAATAACCCAACTTTCGGAAAAGACCAAACAGTATGTTGCTTCTGCAGTAATGGATAAACTTATGTATAAAAAGACACTTCAGCTAAAAGAAAAATATAATGAGCTGAATGAGAAAAATGTTGATACCATGGACAAACTGGCAGGGGAGCTTGGAGTGGATGAGATCGATGTATGCAGCAGTGACGGAGTGATATGTTTTTCCAATATAGAAAGTGCGCTGGATCTTAATTTATATGAATTGATACTTGAGAATAAAAAACAGGATATCAGAAAATATTTATTTGAGGATAAAAATAAATATTATGTTACTCCCCTGGAAATGAGTGCCCAGACTAAAAAGTTATTTAAATTTATGATTGTTCCGGATTATGAGAGGAGGCTCCTCTATCAGGTAGCACTGTCCTATGATTCCCTGTTCAAGTTACTGGATTGATTTTTTTGATTTAGCCCGAGAATCATTTCACGATCAATAGCCATTATTGACACAGAATGTGTGGAAAATTATAATGAAAATAGATTAACTGGTTAGTAAAAATCGTGAAAAGAGGTAATAGGGATGCTGAATATTCTCATAAAAAATGGACTTGTTGTAGATGGAACGGGCAATGATGCCTATAATGCGGATATAGGAATTTTAGATGACAAAATAGTGGAAATATCAGAAAATATACATGATTCTGCAGATAAAATTATCGATGCCTCTGGACTCATAGTGGCTCCGGGCTTTATTGATGTCCACAGTCACAATGATCTGGTGACTTTTATGAGTGAGAAAATTCGAGGCTTGAAACTGATGCAGGGAGTTACCACGGAACTTGTAGGACAGTGCGGTCTGGGAGTTGTACCCTGTGTACACGGGAAAGACCGTGGGTGGAAAAGTTATATCAAGGGAGTGGTGGGAGATCCCGATTTGAAATGGAGCTTTCATGATGTCGATGAATATATGGATAAGATTTCTTCCAGGGGCTTGAAAAACAACTATGGTATGCTTATTTCACAGGGTGCCGTAAGAGTAAATACCGTCGGATTCAGCAGTAAAATACCTGATACCGGTGAACTTCAGCAGATGTGTGATATAGTAGAGGATGCTATGAAGAAAGGTGCCTTTGGAATGTCTCTTGGACTGCAGTATGTGCCTGGTATTTTCAGCCGCGAAGATGAGTTGATTGCCCTGTGCAGGGTTGTAGAAAAGTATGATGGAATTGTCATGGTTCATGTCAGAAACCACGATAATACCATGAAGAATGCTTTGAGGGAAATTATAGACATAGCATTGAGATCAGGGGTAAGGCTTCAGGTTTCTCATATGAGATCTTATGCATCCAAAGAGCTTGGATGCAGTGCAGGGTCGCTCATTGAAATTGTAGAAAAAGCAGTTAAAGCAGGAGTAAATATTACTTTTGACGAACATCTTTACCTTTCGGGGAGCACCTTGATGACCCAGCTTCTGCCGCCCTGGATTACGGAAAAGGGAAAAGACAGGCTCATTGACATGTTAAAGGATGAGAAATGTCTGGATAGAGTAAAAAGTGAAATTGAGGATACTTCCGTCAGCTATGCAGGCTGGGATAATTACAGCGCAGTAGCAGGCTGGGATGGAATACTCATTACCTCGGTGAAAAAACCTGGGAACCTGAAATATATAGGAAAAACTGTAGGGGAAATTTCCAGAGATTTAAATGTTCATCCGGTGGACTTTATAGCAGAGCTTATTATTGAAGAAAATGCAGGAGTTGGGATAGTGACTTTAAATATATTTTCAGAAGAGGATACCCTTGAACTTATAAAACATCCTCTTCAGATGGTGGGATCCGACAGCATACCTGCAGGAGTGCCCCATCCCCGTCTATATGGGAATTATCCCCTCTTCATAGGCAAATTTATAAGGGATAAGAAGGTCCTGAGTCTTGAGCAGGGGATATATAAATGTACCCTTTTTCCGGCAGTGACCCTGGGATTGAAGGACAGGGGGAAGCTTGCCGAGGGGAAAACAGCTGATATAACTGTGTTTGATTTTGATGAAATTGAGGGATATGAGGATTATAACAATTCCAGGAAAGAGCCTGCGGGCATAAAATATGTTGTACTGAATGGCAAAGTTGCTGTAGAAAATGGAAACTTATGCAAAAGGGATTATGGTCGGGTTATCAGACATTGTAAATGTTTTATTTAAATATTGACAAAGTAAAGATGATATTATAATATTAGATTAACTAGTTAATTTATTAAAATAATTCTTAACTGAAACCTGTAAAGGCTGAGGTTGGAAAATATAATAGATGGATGGGGGAGATTTAATATGGCTTTAAATGTAAATAGTGAAAAAATATTAAAGCTGGCAGAAAAATATAAACCTGAAATATCCAGGTTCTTGAGGGACATGGCTGCAATTCCAAGTGAGAGCTGTGGAGAGAAAAAGGTGATACTCAGAATAAAAGAGGAAATGGAAAAAGTAGGATTTGACAAGGTGGAAATAGATCCTATGGGAAATGTCCTTGGATATATAGGACATGGGAAACACATTATTGCTATGGATGCCCATATAGATACGGTTGGAATAGGGGACAGAAATCTTTGGGACTACGATCCCTATGAGGGATATGAAGACGACAAGATCATAGTTGGAAGAGGTGTGTCTGACCAGGAAGGTGGAATGGCCTCCATGGTTTATGCAGGGAAAATAATTAAAGAACTGGGACTGGAAGATGACTATACCCTTATAGTAACAGGTACTGTTCAGGAGGAAGATTGTGATGGGCTTTGCTGGCAGTATATAATCAATGAGGACAAGGTAAAACCTGAATTTGTCGTACTTACAGAACCTTCTTCAACTAATATATACAGGGGTCACAGGGGAAGAATGGAGATAAAAGTTACTACCCACGGTGTAAGCTGTCATGGTTCCGCACCGGAAAGAGGAGACAATGCAATATTCAAAATGGCTCCTATATTGAATGAATTGAAGGATTTAAATGAAAGGCTTATAGATGATCCATTCCTTGGAAAGGGAACTTTGACTGTATCTGAAATCTTCTTCTCCTCACCTTCAAGATGTGCTGTGGCAGATGGATGTACAATTTCCATAGATAGAAGGCTTACCAACGGTGAAACCTGGAAATATGCAATTGAACAAATCAAGGAGCTGCCCTCTGTTAAAGCTGCAAAAGCTGATGTAGAAATGTACACTTACGAAAGACCTTCCTATACGGGGCTTAAATACCCAACTGAATGTTTCTTCCCGACCTGGGTGCTGCCGGAAGATCACAAGGTATGTCAGAATGCGGTGAACTGCTACAGGGATTTATTTAAAAGCGAACCAAAAGTAGACAAGTGGACGTTTTCTACAAATGGAGTTTCAATAATGGGAAGGTATAATATACCGTGTATTGGATTTGGACCTGGTCACGAAGATCAAGCCCATGCACCAAATGAAAAGACATGGAAGGATGAACTGGTAAAATGTGCTGCCATGTATGCACTTATCCCGGTAACTTATGTGAATAAATTTGCTGATAAATAGAATTATAACTTGTAGGACACATATTAATTTAAATATAAAATTTGTGGAGGAATATGTATAATGGGATTTTGTAAATTGGTTATAGCATTAGGGGGAAATGCACTTCAGGAAGCCGGGGCTCCTGCCACAGCTGAGGCACAACTGGAAGTGGTAAAAAAAACTTGTGAATATATTGCAGATATAAGCTGCAAGGGATATGAAATTGCAATAGTCCATGGGAATGGTCCCCAGGTTGGAAGAATTCTCATGGCTTCCAAAGCTGCGGAAAATATCACACCGCCTATGCCCTTTGATGTATGTGGCTCCATGAGTCAGGGTTATATAGGATATCATATACAGCAGTCCCTGAGAAGGGCACTTGATAAGAGAAACAAGAAAGTACCTGTAGTGACTCTTATAACTCAGGCAGTAGTTGATAAGGATGATCCTGCCTTTAAAAATCCCACTAAGCCTATAGGAGCCTTTTATACCAAAGAGGAAGCTGACAAGCTTAAGACTGAAAAGGGATATGTGATGAAAGACGACTCTGGAAGAGGATGGAGAAGGGTCGTAGCTTCACCGGTTCCGAAGAGGATAGTAGAACTTCCTGCCGTCAAGGTGCTGTGGGATTCAACCATATGTGTGGCGGCTGGCGGGGGCGGTATTCCTGTAGTTGAACAAGAGGATGGCTCTTTAAAGGGTGTGGCAGCTGTTATAGATAAGGATCTGGCAGCTGAAAGATTAGCAGAAGATATGAATGCTGACATACTCATGATATTGACAGAGGTTGAAAAGGCAGCAATTAATTTTAATAAACCCAATCAGGTTGATCTGGGTCATATTACAGTGGCAGAGGCTGAAAAATATATGGGAGAAGGTCATTTTGCAGCAGGATCCATGTTGCCTAAAATAGAGGCTGCTGTTATGTTTGCAAAAGCCAATCCCTCTCATAAGGCGATAATCACTTCACTGTACAAGGCAGTAGATGCCCTGGAAGATAAAACAGGTACCATCATCACTTTAAATAAATAATGCCTATGCAGTCCATAATTATTCAATGGTGTTTTCATGAGACAAAGAAGATCCTTTGTCTCATGAAATTTTTTAGCCTTTATAATATTCTCTGGGAGAGAGGCCGAATACTTTTTTAAATGCCCTTAGAAAATTTGAGTAATCATTGAAGCCCGATTCCAGGCAGGCGTCTGTTATACTCATGCCTTTTTTTATCAACAGGTTGGACATAATAAGTCTTTTCTGAAGTATATAATTGTGTATTGTATACCCTGTCTGTTCCTTAAATTTGTGCATTAGATAATATTTGCTCATGTAGAATCTAGAGGAAATATAATCTATGGACAGATTCCCATTTAAGTTTTTATTTATATAATTTAAGATATTGCCTATATTTTCGTCATATTTTATATCGGGTAATTCCATTGGTTTTTTTTGACCTAAGAACAATCTGTTTACGTATACCATGAACTGTATGAAAAAGCATTCTACAAGCAATTTATAGCCAAATTCTCTGTGTTTTAAAGATGATTCCATGTTAAAAAGCAATTTTTTTATGTTACCGAGGTGTGCATTTTCTAGCCTGAGCAGGTTGAAACGCTGCTTCGATGCCATTTCAAAACAACTTGACAGATTGCATTTGTCATTGTGTCTTGCCAGAAAATTCGGGTTGATCCAGAAAATTATCCTCTCGTAAATTTTATTTGGATCTATTACGGCCTTGTGTATGTCGTTGCTGTTTATAAGAAGTATATCCCAGGGTTTTAATTTGTAGGAATTGCCCTCAATTAAATAGGTGGTATCACCGGACAGAAAGATCACTATCTTGCTGAATTCATGATAATGAAATTCAAAATCAATGGATTCTCTATTCTTTAGATGAAATATTTCAAAATCATTGTTGAGATAACCTTTTTTTATTTTTAGAATTTTATTTTCACACATTTACTCTTTCCCCTCAGTTACTATAATTATAGGTTAAAGCATTTTTTGCAATGTTTCAAGCATTTTTAGCACTAAAAACCGCAAAAAATTAGGATATAATAAAATATAGGTGAATTTTGTTTTCACGATATAAACGAAATTGTGGAGGTATTAGTTGATGAAGTCGTTTTTGAAAAATTACAAATTTTCTGCTCTATTGCTTGGTTCAATAATTTTAGGTGCAGTGGTAGGCATTTTGGCTGGACCTAAAGCTGTGGTATTAAAACCTTTTGGGGACTTATTTTTAAATCTGATGTTCATGATAATAATACCGCTGGTGTTTTTCAGCGTTACTTCTGCCATAGCCAATATGAAGGGAATGAAAAGACTTGGGAAGATCATGGCCAGTACGTTTTTTATTTTCCTTTGTACAGCTCTTATAGCTTCCGTAATAGGGTTCATAGGCGCACTTATTGTAAATCCAGCTAAAGGTATAGATTATAATACTTTGAAGAAGATCGTATCTACTGGCGGAGATGCAGCACAGCAGGTTAAGCAGGGAGGGATATTGGAACAGCTTGTGAATACTGTTACTGTCTCGGATTTTGCTTCATTGCTTTCCAAGAGCAATATGCTCCAGCTCATTGTATTTTCAGTACTTTTTGGAATTTCCACGGCTTTATTGGGGGAAAAGGCGGAACCTGTAACAAAGTTTTTGACGGCAGCTTCAGAAGTCACTATGAAAATGGTAAAAATAGTGATGTATTATGCTCCCATAGGTCTTGGATGTTATTTTGCTGCAGTAATAGGCTCTCTTGGCTCTCAAATACTTCAAGGCTATCTGCGGGTTTTCATCCTCTATGTGGTTCTGGCCGTAGTCTATTATTTTGGATTCTTTACCATATATGCTTTTATGTCCGGTGGAAAAAAGGCAATCAATATATTCTGGAAAAACGTGATAACACCTACTATAACTGCTCTGGCTACCTGCTCCAGTGCGGCAACTATTCCGGTTAATTTGGAATTCACAAAAAAAATGGGGGTACCTGATGATGTAGCGGAAACTGTAATTCCAATGGGCGCCAATATACACAAAGATGGATCTGCCATTGGAGGTGTCATGAAGATAACCTTTTTGTTCGCACTTTTTGGAAAAAGCATGACCAGTCCTTCAGCTGTATTGTCCATAATTTTTGTGGCATTTCTGGTAGGAGCTGTAATGGCGGCTATTCCAAGCGGCGGTATGATTGGTGAAATGCTCATTTTAAGTGTATATAGCTTTCCTCCAGAATTGCTTCCCATAATTGCAGTTATAAGTGTTATAATAGATGCACCGGCTACTGTATTGAATTCTGCGGGGAATACAGTATCAAGTATGATGATATCCAGGCTCGTAGAGGGAAAAAAGTGGCTTTGATTCAATGCACATTGTGCACTGTAATTGTAAATTGTGAATTGTAAATTGTGAATTGTGAATTGTAAATTGTAAATTGTAAATTGTGAATTGTCTAAGGGGGTGATACTAATATGGGTTATAAGGTTTTGCTGACTGAAAATATAGGCAGTGAAGGCAAAGAATATCTTAAAAAGTGCGGCTATGATATAAAGATAGCTTCTAGTGTAAGAGAGGATGTGCTTGCAAGGGAGGTCAGGGACTGTGATGCAGTGCTGGTCCGCATGGCTTCTATTACAGAAAATATCATAAATTCTGCACCTAAATTGAAGGTCATATCAAAATTTGGAGTTGGTGTGGACAATATAGATATTGAAGCTGCAGCTAAAAGGGGGATACAGATCACCAACTCCCCTGAGTCAAATAGAAATTCAGTGGCGGAGTATACTCTTGGGCTTATTCTGGCACTGGCTAAAAAGTTTTTTGTATATGACAGGGAATTGAGAGATGGAAATTTTGGTATAAGAAAGACTCTCGGCTGGGATCTTGAAGGAAAAGTTCTTGGAATCATAGGTATAGGCAGTATAGGGAAACTTGTCGCTTCCAAGGCATCTAAAGGATTTGGGATGAATGTCATAGGCTTTAGACGGCACATTGATTCTGTGAAGATGGAAGATGTTGAACTTACGGATAATTTGGATTATGTTCTTAAAAATTCTGATTTTGTAAGCTTGAATGTACCTTTGAGTGATTCTACCAGAAATATTATAGGAGAGAGGGAATTCTCACTTATGAAGCCGGGAGCTTTTCTCATAAATACAGCCAGGGGTGAAGTGGTTGATGAAGGTGCCCTGATGGATGCTCTGGTGAATAAAAAAATTGCAGGAGCTGCTGTTGATGTGTTTACCGGGGAAATTCCATCACAGGATAACCTGCTTTTTAAACTTGACAATGTTATTGTGACTCCACATACTGCAGCTCATACTGAAGAAGCTGTGAAGAGAATGTCCCTTCATTCTGCCCTTGGCATACATCAGGTTTTGAGTGGTAAAAAACCATCCTGGCCTGTAAAGTAGCCTATTAACATTAATTGTGAACTGTACATTGTAAATTGTGAACTGTACATTGTAAATTGTAAACTGTGTATTGTCTAAAAGGAGGAGAACCTTGAATCTATATATATCGGATCTAGATGGAACACTGCTGACTTCAGAGCAGGTTATAAGTAAAAGCTCAGCTGCAATTATAAATGATCTTATAGCGTCAGGGATGAAATTTACCGTTGCTACAGCCAGATCCTATGAGGCTTCAAAAAATATATTGAAACCCTTGAATTTGAATTTGCCTGTGATTTTGAACAATGGAGTATTTATATATGATCCTGTTTCAGGTAGAAATATTGTGGGGAATTATCTGGATAAAACCTCTGTGAAATTTATTTTGGAATACTATGAATCTAAGGGCATACACCCTTTTATATCAGCAGTGGATTTAGAGGGAAGTAAAAAATTATTTTACAGGGGAATATTTAACAGCGGCCAGAAAATATATGTGGATTCCAGAAGGGCACAGAAAGATAAAAGACTTACCCTGGTGGATGGGCCTTTATCTCTTGTGAATTACAGGGTGATAAATATTTTTGCCATAGAAAAAAAGGGATGTCTTGACAATACCTATGAATTGTTTAAAAATAACCTGGATGTAAGCTGTCACTATACTGAAGAGATATATTCCAGAGGTTTTTTCTGGCTGGAGGCTACGAATCCACAGGGCAATAAAAGATGGGCAGCTGAATTTTTAAAGAAATATCTGGAAATGGATAAAATGATTTGTTTTGGGGACAATTTAAATGATGAACCTCTTTTTAGAATTGCAGATGAAAAGTATGCGGTAAAAAATGCATATGAGAAGTTGAAAAATCTAGCCACAGGTATTATAGATTCAAATAATGATGACGGTGTGGCTAAATTTCTTCAAAAACGCGGCTTTTTACTGAAAAAGTGATAGATTGCGATTGGCACAATCTATCACTTTTAAGCTTACATTTTGGATCACTTTACATTGGTGTAGGAAATTTTTTTATCCTCTTCACAGCAGACCTTTGTTTTATTTTCATATATGACAGTATTTAATTCTACAGGATGTTTCCAAAGATCATAGATGTGTTTCAAAGTTGCCTCCATGTAAGTTGAATTTAATTCTCTTCCTTCATAAATATGCTTTAATACAAGAGCACCGTCTTTTTTTGATATATCATCTACCACAATGCTGGGAATCATGTTGACACCGCAGTTGCTGCACAGGGTGCTTCTGATCTGAGTCCAACCGCTTTCATCAGAAATTTCCTTTACAACATAGTCGTCACCTTTCTTTATATATTCAAATAAATTCATCTCACTGCATAATTCCTCCGTTAAATATCTCCTGATAAAGGATTCATCTCGTTCAAGAGCTCTTACTTCAAATATTTTATCCTTTCCGTACCTTTTTTCCAGATCCTCAAACATCTTGAAACCAAGGTAATATGGGTTTATTGTTCCCATAAGGGGCGAAATCACGTCATTGTGTCTTTTAATGAATTCAAGATGAAGGGAAGGCGGAAGTTTAAGATAATTTAAAATTTTATAGTGCCAGTAACTTGCCCACCCCTCGTTCATGATTTTCGTTTCAATCTGTGGTATGAAATAGGCAGTCTCTCTTCTAACTATATTTAGAATATTTTTTTGCCATTCTTCCAGCTTGCCCTTCTCTATGATAAAAGCTATGAGATCCTCTTTGGATTCTTCATCTGATTTTCCCATGCCGATGGTTCTGTTTATCTGGAATCTTATGGAATGAGCTGCATTTAAAACTTTTTCCACTTCTTCATACCCTATACTTGGATCATTTACATACTCCCTTATTATATCTGCATTGTTTTTAAAAAATTCAATAGTGTAAGATGCCCTGGTTCCTTCTTTAAACAATCTGTTATTCTTAAAAAAATCATTGTGCCCGTATACGTGGGCCATGGTCAGAATCTGCAGCAGCAGGGTATTGTCCTTCATCAAGTAGGCGAGGCAGGGATCTGAATTTATCACCATTTCATAGGGAAGACCCGAGATGTTGTACTTGTAAAGTGAATCCGCCTTGTCATAGGATTTTCCAAAACTCCAGTGAGGATATCGGGAAGGCATACCTGAATATGCCTCATACCCTATCATATCCTTGTAATCCACAATTTCAAATTCCTGGGGATAAAAATCAAGCCCTAGCTTTTTGGCAGCATTTTCTATAATATCGCACCAATTTTTTAAATCCATATTTGTATATTCCAGGGAAATCACCTTCTTTCCAGATCTTTTTGTAGAATTTCTTTTAGGGATTTCCATAAATCCTGTTTTTTGTTGATGGTGACAACAGTAAAATTACTGTTGTTGATTCCATTTTTAAAAATTTCTTTTATATTGCCGCCGTAAGAACTGGGCATGATTTCAGCATAGCTGAAAAGATTACATATTTTACACAGCTCCTCACCGCATTTTAATGCTCTCGCATTGTCTTCACTCCAATTGTCACCGTCACTTACATAGAATGTATAGACATTCCAGTAGGCAGGATTGTAGTTTTCCTCGATTGTCTCCAGGGCTTTCTGCAGTCCGCTCGATATATAAGTCCCTCCAGATTCCACCTTGTGGAAAAATTCACTTTCCGTAACTACTTTAGCTGTAGTGGAATGAGCAATGAACTTTACTTCCACGTTGTTGTATTTCATCTTTATGAACTGATATAAAATGAAGAAAAAAGATCTTGCCAGAAATTTTCTCGTACTGTCCATGGAACCCGAGGTATCCATCACACAGATGACGGCGGCGTTTAATTCGCGTTTTGGTTTTTCCTTCACCCTGAAATATCTTAGATCGTCCTGTCTGAAGTGAAATTTTGACTTCCTCTCTTTATATTCCTGTATTTTGGTATCCGGAAGTTGTTCCTCCGCTTCTTTGAGGTCCCTTTTTATATTCTGCTGTCTTTTAAGCTTTTCGATGACGGTTCTTTTCTTAGCAAGCCTTGGATTTATACCATTTTTCTGGTAGCCAGTCTTTTTAAGCGAATGTTTTGACAGCAGATCCGAGTATTTTTTCTTGTCCATTAAAGGAAGCTCCAGATCTTCCAGAAGATAATTTATGAGATCCTCTATGGTTATTTCTGTCTCGTAGATATCTTCCCCTTCTTCATTTCCGGCTCCTGTGTTTCCGGCACCGGAGCCTTTTTTACCGGAAGCTTTTCCAACTTTGTCTCCTCTTTTCTGGGAGCCGTTGCCGCTTCCAACACCCTGCTGGCTGTTGTCTCCATATATAAATTGGTATTCTTTAATGCCCTTTATGGGGATTTTCACTTTTTTGTTTCCGCTCTGACCTATAATACTTTCTTCCGATATTATATCCGCCAGGTTGTCTTTAATTGATTTCTCTACAAGCTGTCTGTGACGTCTTCTATCTTCTAAGGATCTATCATGATGTCCGCCGGTATCGAATTCTCTGAAAATAGCCATAATATCAATCCTTCCACAAATTGTTTGCGGCATATTTCAAAATTACGTCGCAGCAGTGATCGCAGTATCCGTTTGCTTTCATTTCCTCCACCATTGAGTTGTATTTTTCATCCTGATCCTTGTCCCTTACTTTGGATTTGGTTATAATTCTTGACAGTTCTTTTACAGATACAGTGAGCTTTTTCTCAATAGCTTCTTTAAGGGGCTCATAGGAGGTGTAGTCGATTTTGCCGCCGTTTCTTATAACGTAGAACATATATGAGGTAACATCTGTTCTAAACCCCTTTGCAGAACTTTCAGGAATGCCTATGTGTTCCTCTATGGATCTCATAAACACCTCGTCTGGTTCAAGCTCTTCACCTGTAGAGCGATCCTTGATTTTGTTCCTGTTTACATAGGCTTCAGCATGATCCAGGTAATTGTCGAAAAGACTTTCTGCCTGTTCCTTGAAGCTGTGTATAAATGCCTTGGTCACTTCCTTTTCAAGTATCTTGTTGTATTCTTTTCTGATAGAATCCTTTAAAAATGTCAAATATCTTTTTTTATCGTCCTCGGCTATATCCAGCTCCTTTACCGATTTTATCAGGCTCTCCATTACGCTCAGCGGGTTTATGCAGTTGTATTCGGAATTGGAAAGTGCATCATCCAGAGCCTTGATGATAAATCTTGTGGAAATTCCAGTCATGCCCTCTCTCATGCCTGCTTCTTCCTTTAATTCCGCAAAGTCGATTTTTTTAGTGCTTCCCTTTTCAACTATATCCTCCCCATTGTAGATCTTTAATTTTGTCACAGGATCCACCTTGTTGGAAGGAGAAAGCCTTGAGAGAATTGCGAACATAGCTGCAGTTTCAATAGTATGGGGAGCTATATGGGCGTTGAACTGGCTCTTGCCGAGTATTTTCTTATATATCTTGACTTCTTCATTTAATTCCATACAATAGGGTACTTCAATTTTTACTATTCTATCGAGTATTGCTTCGTTGGTATGGTCGGACTTAAACTTGTTCCACTCCGATTCATTTGAATGAGCTAGAATAATTCCATCGAAATAAATCATTGATCCTTTTCCCGGAGATGGAACAGATTTTTCCTGAGTGGCCGTAATAATTGTGTGGAGGTATTCCACATCATTTTTAAAAACTTCTATAAATTCTACAAGCCCCCTGTTTCCCACATTAAATGCACCGTTTAATGAAAATATTCTTGGATCATCTTCAGGGTACATATCCATCTTTGATATATCGATAGAACCCGTGAGGACTGACGTATCCTGGTTATTTGGATCAACTGGAGGTACTACTCCAATGCCCTTTCTCGACCGAATGGAAAAATCACTGGTTACCACGGGAAATCTCTCATATTCTCCCTTGTATTCGTGTTTTAGCCTGTATTTGCATACGGGGCACAGGTCCCCCTCAATTTCCACACCCAGCATTTTTTCAAAATCAGGTTTTAGATGGTTTGGTATCAGGTGAAGCGGTTCCTCCCTCATAGGGCAGCCCTTTAGAGAATAAATAGGTTCTGAAGTTTCCAGTGCCTTTTTAATTGATTCCACCAGAGAGGATTTGCCTGCTCCCACGGGACCTACCAGATAAAGCACCTGTCTTGATTCTTCACCTTTCATTGCTGCAGAGTGGAAGTAATTTACAAGTTTCATTATTACCTTGTCAATTCCAAAAAAATCATCTTTGAAAAAATTGTATTTTCTGATTGGTTCATTGCCATATAGTTTTTTGATTCTTGGATTTTTCTCAGGTTTCAATACCTCATAGCCTTTGCTTATTATTATGTCGTACATTCTCCTGTGTGCCAATTTTACTATATGGGGGTTGTCTTTTACGATTTGCAGATATTCGAGAAAAGTACCTTCAAACTCATGCTTTTGTCGAACTTCTCTATCTCTTTCAATTATTTCCTTAAAATTCATAGTTATCTCTCCTTTAACTTATATTTAAATACTTACGCAGGATGAATTATTATTATGTATAATAGTTGAAAATGCTGCGACTTAGAGGGATAAATTAATATGTACTAAATTTTAAGTAATACTCAGAAAAATATATCCGAAATTTTAAGAAGATATTTTGAAGAGCAGTTGAGGTTTCAGCATTAGTAGAGGGTATCAGTATATGATAAGACTGTTTTGATTTTGGTTATTGAAATTTATTATATTGTCTTAATTCAATTTTGTCAATACACAGTATATTGTGAATTCAGGTTAAAGATGTAAAATATGGTTTGAAAACTCGGCTGTCAAAATATGGGCCAGGTTTCCAAACTATAATGTTGCTGCCTTTATGAGATCTTATGATAAAGTGTTTTCAAATGTTCAAAAATTTTAATGTTTTTTATCCCCGACTAAAAATCTACAGCAATTATCTCCTTTGGTTTTGCACAGGGGTCTTTCAAAGCCTATTCCGAATTTATCGTACATTATACTGTCTATTTCACAATACAGTGCTCCTATGTCTTCTGCGCCCAGCTGATGCCACATGTCATACATGGGGCAGTAGGTTATATCACAGGGATTGTCAGGATCACTTTCCCAGGAAATAGAAGGCATATCCTTTACCCTGGCATAAGTTTCCGGACTTATTTCAAGACCCTTTTCATGGACTTCTTCCAGCATGCTCTCTATTCTTGCTTCACCAAATTTTCTTATGGCGGATCTGACAGCTTCTTTTCCCTTCTCCTCGCCTAATCTGTCTATCATTTCCTTAGCCATGAAATAATGGAGCTCAGCCATAAGTTTTGCCATTCTACCAACTGGTTCATCAGTACTTTTTATTTTACCCATGTTTTTACCTTCCTCTCTCCAGTTATATTGATAAAGTAAAATTTATCCGAATCTAAATCCGAGAACCGCTTTATTCAGATTTCTTAGCTACCTTTTCCATACTGGTTTTGCCGATTTCTACAGCATTGATCACAGTTCCCCTGAAACCTCCCTGTTCTAAAGTTCTGACACCTGCTATAGTGGATCCGCCCGGAGAACAGACTCTGTCTTTCAGTGCACCAGGATGTTCGTGGGTTTCAAGGACCATTTTAGCTGCTCCTAAAGCTGTTTGTGCCGCAAGTGTCTGGGCTATATCTCTTGGAAGTCCCAGCTCAACTCCTCCGTCGGCCATGGCTTCAATCAGCATGTAAATATATGCAGGGCCGCACCCGCTTATAGCCATTACGGAATCTATTAGATTTTCCTGTACCAGGAAAGTTATACCCAGTTCCTTAAAAATTTTAATTACCAGTTCGGTATGCCTTTGTTCAGCATTTTTCCCCGGTGCAATTCCTGCTGCTCCGGCATTGACTAACATTGGAGTATTTGGTATTATCCTAACCAGGGGAACCTCAGTTAGATATTTTTCAATAACGGAGGTATTCATACCTCCCACAATTGATATAACCAATTGTTTTTCTCCATTCCACCTGGATTTTTGAATATATCCTAAAACTTCTTTTAGTACCTGGGGTTTTATACTCAATATTACAATGTCACAATTGTCAACCAGGTAATCATAACCGGTACTTTTGTCACTGCTGGAATTGGTTACGCCAAAATTTTCTTTGAGATATTCCAGTCTGCTGTCCAAAATGTCCATAGCATAGATATCCTCAGGAGAAAAAAGTTTGGATTTAAGCAGTCCTCTAATTATGGCTTCTCCCATCTGTCCAGCTCCGATAAAACCGATTTTTTTATTCAATGTTCCCATATCTGTCCTCCTAAAATTTTATTATTTAATATTAATATTTGCACCTTAAATTTGATAATCTTCAGATAAAACAAAAACTCAAGGAAATCTTGAGCTAATCAAACAAAATATCCTCATCTTTCAGTTCTATACTGCAGGATTTAGCACCAATGTATTATTCACAAATACTGGTTGCCGGGCTTCAAAGGGCCAGTCCCTCCACCTCTCTTGATAAAGCAAGTATTTAATTGTAGTTATATTGTTTTAAATTATACCGGCAAATAAATTTTTTGTCAACTTTCCAAAGTTGTATGCAAAATACATTTTTTGATACTTGACATAAGCTGATATTTTAATTAAAATTAATTAAAATAGAATTTTAAGTAAAAAATGCACTTTAAATTGGTCCTGTGAGGCCAGAAAGGAATGTATTATTTTGGATAGCTTTTTTTATGTGTTTAAAAAAGTGAACATTTTTAGAAATTCTGGCAATAGAAAAATTATTTTATAGATAATTTTTTCATTGCCTTTTTATTTTTTAAAGTTGGTTGAGTGTATTTTTGCTTGTAAAAATACAGGAGGTAATTTATGAAAGCAAAACTTATACTGGAAAATGGAAGTGTCTTTCAGGGTGAAGCCTTTGGATATCTCAAGGACAGCATAGGCGAGGTGGTATTTAATACTGGAATGACAGGATATGGAGAGATATTGACGGATCCTTCTTATTATGGACAGATAGTGACGATGACCTACCCTCTTATAGGAAATTATGGAGTTGATTTGAGTGATCTGGAATCAACTTCGCCAAAAGTAAAGGGACTTATTGTAAGGGAGATATGTCATTACTCCAGTAATTTTAAATCGGAAATGGAACTTGACGACTATCTTAAGATAAATAAAGTGACAGGTCTTTCAGGAATTGACACCAGGGCACTTACAAAATCACTTAGAACAAAGGGCACTATGAAGGGAATCATAACCGTGGAGAACCTGGATTTTTCCACTGTAAAAAGTACGATTGAATCCTTTTCCAATAAAAATGCGGTATCTCAAGTGACTGCAGAAAATGAATACACGGTGGGAAATGGTGCAAAGAATATAGCGGTTTTGGATTTTGGCATCAAAAAGAGCATGATAAAGGCATTTTTGGATCGGAAGTGTACTGTTACGGTATTTCCGGCAGCTGCCAGGGCGGAAGATGTTCTTGAAATTGATCCGGATTTGATATTTCTATCGAATGGACCTGGAGATCCTGCAGATTTGAATTTTGAAATAGAGAATATAAAAAAGCTCATAGGTAAGAAGCCAATTGTAGGCATATGCCTTGGGCATCAGCTTTTGGCACTGGCTCTTGGAGGAACTACGGCAAAACTTAAATTCGGCCACAGGGGGTGCAATCACCCTGTAAAAGATCTTACAGAGGGCAGAGTCAGAATAACCTCCCAGAACCATGGATATTATGTAAATAAACTGCCTGAGAACATGGAGGTAACCCATATAAGTTTAAATGACGGAACTATAGAGGGAATGAGACATAAGTCACTGCCGATATTTTCAATACAGTTCCATCCAGAAGCATGTCCCGGGCCGGAAGACAACAGCTGTATATTTGATGAGTTTATGAAATATGCACTTTAATCAATTGGCAGTTAGAAGTGAAAGATGAATAGTTGATGAAGATTTTCGCCGCCGGCCGAAAATCCATCAATAATTGTGAACTGTGCATTGTGAATTGTAGAAAGGAGCGGCATTATGCCTTTAAATAAAGATATTAAAAAAGTACTTGTAATAGGATCCGGTCCCATAATCATAGGGCAGGCGGCTGAATTTGACTATTCAGGAACCCAGGCCTGCGAATCCCTGAGAGAAGAGGGGGTTGAGGTGATACTTGTAAACAGCAATCCTGCCACTATAATGACTGATCGGGAAGTGGCGGACAAGGTTTATATAGAACCTCTCACGGTGGAATTTGTGGAAAAAATCATGGACAGAGAAAGACCTGACAGCCTTTTGGCCAGTATGGGAGGCCAGACAGCTCTGAACCTTGCATTGAAATTGCATGAGAGTGGAATACTTGAAAAATACAGTGTAAATATAATAGGGACTTCCATAGAATCCATAAAAAAAGGTGAGGACAGGGAATTATTTAAAGAGACAATGAACAGGATAGGTCAGCCTGTAGTTGAAAGTGAGATCATAAGGGATGTGAAAAGTGGAAAAGAATTTGCAGCTAAAATAGGATATCCCGTAATAGTCAGACCTGCCTATACCCTTGGCGGAACCGGCGGCGGAATAGCTTATACCGAAGAGGAACTTGAAACCGTACTCGAGTCGGGACTTGAGCTCAGTTCCATAGGTCAGGTACTCCTGGAGAAGAGCATAAAGGGATGGAAGGAAATAGAATATGAAGTAATGAGGGACAGTGCCGGCAATTGTATAACTGTGTGCAATATGGAAAACGTGGACCCTGTTGGAATTCACACAGGAGACAGCATAGTTGTAGCTCCGAGCCAGACGTTATCGGACAAGGAATACCAGATGCTGAGAACTGCCTCCATTGACATAATAAATGAAGTCAAGATAGAGGGCGGCTGTAATGTGCAGCTGGCCTTGAATCCGGACTCTCTCCAGTATGCAGTTATAGAAATAAACCCAAGGGTAAGTCGTTCCTCGGCTCTTGCCTCCAAAGCAACAGGTTATCCAATTGCAAAGGTGGCGGCTAAGATAGCTCTTGGCTACAACTTGGATGAGATAGAAAATGCTGTTACTAAAAAGACCTATGCCTGCTTTGAGCCTTCCCTGGACTATGTGGTGATAAAAATCCCCAAATGGCCCTTTGACAAATTTGAGAATGCTAAGAGAGAGCTCGGTACAAAAATGATGGCTACAGGCGAGGTAATGGCCATAGGAAGCAATTTTGAGGCTGCTTTTTTAAAGGGAATAAGATCCCTTGAAATTGGTGCTTATTCACTGGATTATAAAAAGTTTAGGGGTTTCACCATAGAGGAACTTAAAGATAGAATAAAGCGTCCTGATGATGAGAGAATATTTGCACTGGCGGAGCTCCTGAGGAGAAAATACAAAATAGAAAAACTGTCGGAGATCACCGGTATGGATAAATTTTTCATATACAAATTCAAATGGATAATAGATGAAGAGGAAAAATTAAAATCCAGCAGTATAGGTGAGCTGAACAAAGACTGGCTTAAAATGCTTAAAAGAAAGGGGTTTTCAGATAAGGGAATAGCAGACATGATGGGGATTTCTCCCGATGAAATATACAGGCTTAGGAGGATATGGAATATAACACCTTCCTATAAGATGGTGGATACTTGTGCAGGGGAGTTTGAAGCTCTTTCACCCTATTATTATTCCACTTACGAGGAATATGACGAGGTTCAGGTTTCATCCAATAAGAAAGTTGTGGTAATAGGTTCAGGACCTATAAGAATAGGTCAGGGCATAGAATTTGATTATGCCTCCGTGCACTGTATAAAGACACTCAAGAAACTTCACATAGAGACTATAATAATAAACAACAACCCTGAAACTGTAAGCACTGATTTTGACATTTCAGATAAACTTTATTTCGAACCTATAACCGAAGAGGATGTATTGAATATACTGGACAAAGAGAAACCCTACGGAGTGATACTTCAATTTGGCGGGGAAACTGCCATAAAACTGGCGGAATTTTTAAAGGAAAAGGAAATAGTTACTTTGGGCACGACTGCTGATCAGATAGACACGGCGGAAGACAGGGAGAAATTTGATGCACTTCTTCAAAAATTAAATATTAAAAGGCCCCGTGGAAAAGGTGTATGGTCTGTTGAAGAGGGAATTGAGGAGGCGAAGAGAGTTGAATTTCCTGTTCTGGTAAGACCTTCTTATGTACTTGGAGGACAGGGAATGGAGATAACTTATGATGAAAGCGAACTTGAGTTTTACCTTTCCATGGCTTTTAGAAAGGACAGGAAGAATCCCATATTGATAGACAAATATCTCATGGGCAGGGAGATAGAAGTAGATGCCATATGTGACGGCAGCGAGGTACTCCTGCCGGGAATCATGGAGCACCTGGAAAGAGCCGGAGTTCACTCTGGAGACAGCATAACCATGTATCCGAGCCAGAATATAAGTGATGAAATGAAGAAAAAGATACTGGACTGTACTGTGAAGCTGGCACTTGGCATAGGCATAAGGGGCATGATAAATATACAGTTTATAGAATACGATGGTGAGCTCTATGTGATAGAAGTAAATCCGAGGGCTTCAAGAACAGTTCCATATATAAGCAAGGTCAGCGGGATTCCCATAGTTGATATTGCCACCAGGGTGATGCTTGGTGAAAAGCTTCGGGATATGGAATATGGAGTGGGGATTTCAAAAGAGCCGCCTATAGTAGCTGTGAAAGTTCCTGTATTTTCCACACAGAAACTCCCCAATGTAGAAGTTTCCCTGGGACCTGAGATGAGATCCACCGGTGAGGTACTTGGAATTTCCAGCACTTTGTCTGGAGCGCTTTATAAGGGATTTGTAGCTGCAGGGATGTTTGCGTCCATGAAAAAAGGCGTCATACTTGCCACTATAGGTGATCACGATAAGAATGAATTTCTGCCTATAGCAGGGGAAATTGATAAAATGGGCATAAAATTCATGGCTACCAAAAACACGGCAAGATTGTTGAGAGATAATGGCATTGAAGTGGAAGAAGTCAGGAAGATGAAAGAAGAACATCCAAATATAATAGACGTCATAAAAAATGAACAGGTTGATATGGTAATAAATACGCCCACTAAGGGAAATGATTCCACAAGAGACGGATTTCATATAAGAAGGGCAGCAGTGGAAAGAAATATAGAGGTTATAACATCTATTGACACATTTAGAATTTTGGTTCAGATAAAAGGGGAAAAAGTGAATGAAAATGAACTCAAGGTATTTTGTAATTGCGGTATCAATTGAATTTTAAAATAAGTAGGAGGAGTCATATTATGAAGTCGGTAGAATTAAATAGGATAGAGAATATAAAAGAACTGGCAAAACAGAATTATCACGGTGTAGTGGAGTTGAGAAGGTATTTTCACATTCATCCTGAACTGAGCAAAAAAGAATTTAATACCCAGAAAAAAATCATTCAGATACTGGAAAATCTGGAGGAGCTTGAAATCAGAAAAGCAGGGGGAACCGGTGTTATTGCAGATTTAAAGGGCAAAAATCCTGGCAGAACTATAGCAATTCGTGCAGACATGGATGCACTGGCTATAAATGATGAATGCGGCAGGCCATATCAATCTCAAAATAAAGGTGCATGTCATGCCTGCGGTCACGATGGTCACATAGCCATGCTGCTGGGAGTGATAAAAATTTTATATGATACCCGTGACAGTATCAGTGGAAATATAAGATTCATATTTCAGCCCAGTGAGGAAGAAGTTGCGGATGGTTCAGGGGCGGCAGCCATTATAAAAGATGGTGGTCTGGAAGGCGTAGATGCCATTATAGGAGCCCACCTGTGGCAGCCTGTCAGAAGTGGAATTGTGGGAATTTCTGCCGGACCTATGATGGCAGCCAGTGATGAATTTGAAATAACAATCGAGGGAAAAGCAGGCCATGCTTCCATGCCCCAGCAGACAGTGGATTCCATATTGACTGCATCTGAAGTGGTAGTCGCCCTGAACACGATTGTGGGAAGAGATGTGGATCCAATGAAGCAGGCGGTTGTATCTGTAGGTGTCTTCAATTCAGGAAGTGTATACAATGCCATAGCAGGAAAGGCTATATTGAAGGGAACTATCAGGACTCTGGATGAAGAGGTGCGCAGACAGGTATTTATTCACATTAAAAAAATTGTGGAGCATATAAGTGAAATGACAGGAGCTCACTGCAATATCAAAAAGAATACCTGTACTTATGTAGTGGACAATGATCCCGAAGTTACAGCCATTGTTTTGAAAGCGGGAAAAGAAATGATAGATGGCAAAGCTCATCCCATAAATCCCTTTATGAGCAGTGAAGATTTTTCATATTATCTGCAGAAAATACCCGGCTGTTTCATCTTTGTGGGTGTGGGCAACCGTGAAAAGGGAATCATCTATCCACAGCATCATCCCAAGTATGATATAGATGAAAATGCCATGCTCTATGGTATGGAAGTTATAAGTAATGCAGTTTTGAAATTGCTGGAATAGGGTCTGACCCCCTGACATTTTTTGTCAGGGGGTCTGACCCCTTAAAATCACCTTGAATGTGGATCCCTCACCAAGGGTACTTGATACACTTATATCACCCTTGTGTTCTTCAACTATGGATTTGGCGATTGAAAGCCCCAGACCGAAATTTCCGTTATTTCCTGATCTGACTTTATCCACTTTATAGAATCTGTCAAATATTTTATCTATGTGTTCAGGGGCTATGCCTTCCCCTCTGTCCTGAACTGTTATCTGAATTCGGCCTTTAACTCTGCCCAGACTTATTTCAATGGATTTTCCAGCAGGTGTATGTTTTATGGCGTTGTGGATCAAAATCGCCATGAGCTGTTTTATGCGTCCCTCATTTCCTAAGAAATTTATCCCAGGTTCTATGTTGGACGTCATGAGTATTTCGTGTTTTATCGCAGAAGCCTCGAAGGGAACAATTGCATTGGTAACTGCGCCGCTGAGATCAAAATTGGAAAAAGTTAATGCCTGCTGGTGGGAATCGGATCTGGCGAGGTACAGCAGATCCTCTATGAGTTTAGTCATTCTTCCCGCCTCCAGTTTGATATTTCCAAGCCACTTGCCCTGGCTCTCTACGGTGTCACTGCGGTTGCCGAGGACTATATCCAGGTTCGTAGTTATAACTGCCAGTGGTGTGCGCAGTTCATGGGATGCATCTGCTACAAAGGCCTGCTGTTTTTCCCAGGCACTTATGATTGGTTTTAGGGATATGTTGGCAAGAAACAGGCTTATGATAAATACCAGTATGAGGCTTATTATACAGATCATGACTGATATCATTATTAGCCGGTGTAGTATTTCATTGTCGGAGGATCTGTCCATAAAGACTATTATGAAGCCATATTCTTTTGGAACTTTCAGATATCTTAGATTGTAGTTCTTATAGCTTATGCTGCCACTTGAATCACTGCTTTTAAAGATATTCGACAGTATGGCTTCATAGGAATTTTTATTGAGATTTGAGTTCTGAGATATTTCAATTATATTTCCACTGCTGTCCGTCTTCACAAAAAAACTTTCCATGGGGTTCATATTTCTGCTGTGAGGCTCAAGAGGAGGTATTTTATCCATTTCAGCTGTTTTAAGCATCTTTGTAAAGGATGAATGTGTGAAGCTCTTGTCCATCAGTATATATATTCCCGAAAATATAGTTATGAGTACCAGACTTGTAAGTATTAAATTAATTAAAACCAGTTCTATCTTCAATTTTTTAAACATGATCAAACCTCTTTCAGGCAGTACCCCATACCTCTTATTGTCTCAATTTTTACACTGCAGTTGATTTCCCTCAATTTTTTCCTCAAGTAGGAAAAATATACTTCTATATTGTTGTTCATCTCCACATTGGAATCAATGCCCCATACTCTGTCCAGTATTTGATCCTTTGTAATCACCTGGTTTTTATTTCGTGCCAGAAGTTCCAGAAGCTGGGATTCCTTTGCAGTGAGTTTCATTCTATTTCCATTGCATTCAATTTCACCTTTCATTGGATCG
Organism: Clostridium aromativorans; assembly: GCF_020908015.1. Taxonomy (NCBI): domain Bacteria; kingdom Bacillati; phylum Bacillota; class Clostridia; order Eubacteriales; family Clostridiaceae; genus Clostridium; species Clostridium aromativorans. Next base: position 56,581 of record NZ_JAJJPB010000004.1, on the reverse strand, counting down.
AAAATCAGGGAAGATAATTTTATATTGCCGTCCTGTATGAAATCCACGTGCCTTCTTCCAAGAGCCCTTATCCTGGCTAAAAGCTCTTCTGTAGAAAAAGGCTTTATCAGATAGTCATCTGCACCGTTGTCAAGGCCTTCCACTCTGTTGGAGATGGAATCCATGGCGGTTAGTATTATAACCGGAGTTTGAATTTTATTTTTTCTGATGTCTTTCAGTACATCTATGCCGTTTTTCCCGGGAAGCATTCTGTCAAGTATTATCACATCATATATTTGAGTTTCAGCCAATTCCTCCCCTTCGATTCCATCATAGGCCGCGTCTACACTGTAGTTGTTTTTTTTGAGAATATACACCAGGGCATCTGAAAGCATGACCTCGTCTTCAATTAAAAGCAATCTCATAATTTCACCTCTTTATAGTATGATTATACGATATGGCTTTCAAATTTTAAAGATGTATAGTTTGTTCAATTATTGATATTCAAATTTAATTTACATTTATTGTTGCTTTTTTAAGACTTTTTTAAGGTTAAAACTACAGAATTATAATAGATCAAATTCCTAGAAAACTGAGGTGAATAAAATGCAGCAAGATACTGTTTATTCTGTGGTGGTGCCCCTGTATAACGAGGAATTGGTGATAGATGAAAGTTATAAAAGACTTAAAGAAATTATGGATACCACCTCGGAGGGTTATGAAATCATATTTGTAAATGATGGAAGTCGGGATAGGACTCGTGAAAAGACGGAAAAAATATGCAGTACAGATAAGAATATAAAACTTGTTAACTTTTCCAGGAACTTTGGGCATCAGCCGGCTATAACTGCAGGTATGAGAGTTTCACAAGGAGAGGCGGTTATTGTAATAGATGCTGATCTCCAGGATCCACCTGAGGTCATACCTGAGATGATTGAAAAGTGGAAACAGGGATATGATGTTGTGTATGGAAAGAGGGCTAAAAGAGAAGGTGAATCTTTTTTTAAAAAACTTACAGCAGGAGTTTTTTACAGGCTTTTAAAGAGCATGACCAGTATTGACATTCCCGTGGATACCGGAGATTTCAGGCTTATAGACAGGAAAGTATGTGATGTTTTAAATTCCCTGCCGGAAAAAAACAGGTATGTAAGGGGACTTGTCAGCTGGATTGGATACAGGCAGACCTACGTGGAGTTTATAAGACAGGAAAGATTTGCAGGAGATACCAAGTATCCTCTTAAAAAGATGTTCAAACTGGCCTTTGACGGTATAACTTCTTTTTCCTACAAGCCCCTTGTAATGTCAGGCTATTTGGGGGGAATATCGTTTTTTATAGGGATAATCATGCTTATAATGGGCCTTATAAATTCTGCAGCTAAGGGCTTGGAGCTGATAAATTTTCAATTTCTAATATCCGTTGATCTGATTATGTTTGGAATTGTACTATTTTGTATAGGTATAATAGGCCAGTATATAGGACGTATTTTTGATGAATGCAGGGGAAGACCCAATTATATTATTGAAAACATAGTAAATAAAAGAGGTGAGTAGAAAAATATGAATCAGCTGATCAAAACCATGGATTCTATTTTCAATGGAAGACTTAAATTATTGAGCCGATTTTCTACCACCGGTGTGTTGAATACCATAATAGATTTTCTGGTATTTACCCTGTGTCAGAGTGTAGTTGGGTTATATTACACTGTAAGCCAGATCATAGGCTACAGCTGTGGGGTGATAAATAGTTTTGTATTCAATAAGAAATGGACTTTTCAATACGATAATCCGGATAAAAATATTGTCCGCGAAGTAATACAATTTGTTCTGGTAAATGTGTTATCTCTTTTTGTAACAGTTGTGCTTATGAAATTTTTGATAGACAGTTTTAATTTTAATGTATATGTATCAAAGGTAGTTATAACGCTTGCAGCCCAGGTGATAAATTTTGTGTCATATAAATTATGGGTGTTTAATTGAGGAGTGAAATTATGAAAAAGATAGAATTTACAAAAGAAAAACTTGCCTTATTTGAAGTAATGGCCGTATCTGCAGTATTGAATTTTGCAAATTTAGGTGTGGAAGGATACGGAAATGAATACTATGCAGCAGGTGTAAAAAGTATGCTCGTAAATTTCAAGAATTTCTTTTTTGTGGCCTCTGATCCAGGGGGATTTGTATCTATTGACAAACCTCCCCTGGGTTTTTGGATACAGACTTTATCTGCCAAGATATTTGGGTTCAGTGGATGGAGCATACTGCTTCCACAGGCTCTGGCAGGAGTAATATCCGTTGGGATTTTGTATTATATGGTTAAGAGATCTTTTGGAAAAGCTGCAGCCTTTATTTCTGCGCTGTGTCTTGCAATAACCCCTGTTTTTGTAGCAACCAGCAGGAATAACACTGTGGACAATCTTTTGGTGATGACGCTGCTTCTTGCCTGCATGTTTTTATCCAGAGCGGCAGAAAAAGGCAGATTTAAGTATCTTCTTATAAGTCTTGTCCTTGTAGGTGTGGGGTTCAACATAAAGATGCTCCAGGCCTATATGGTTATTCCTGCCCTGTATATTACTTATCTGATCTCTGCTGCCGCACCTTTGAAAAAGAGGTTAAAGCATCTTGTCATAAGTACTGTTGTACTTGCTGTAGTATCTTTTTTCTGGGCAGTTGTTGTGGATCTGGTTCCTGCTCAGAACAGGCCTTTTGTAGGCAGCAGTACTAATAACACCGTTATGGAGCTTATATTTGGACACAATGGACTTGAGAGGCTGAGCAGCAGCAGTGGAGGTATGGGCGGCGGACCTGGCGGAAACAGACAGGGAGGAAATATGGCTTACTTTCAGAGAAACAGAAATTCTTCAGATACGCAGAATGTGACCTCAGGAGCAAATGGAAGCGGCCAGGGCGGTGGAATGATGCAGGCACCGGGTGGATTCCCTGGAGGCTCCGGAGGCAGCTCTCAGGGCAGCAGCCAGCAAAATGGCAGTTCTCAGGGAGGCAGCTCCCAGAAAAATGGGGTGAATCCGGCACAGATGCCCCAGGGAGCAGGGCAGAATGGGGAAGGAATGCAGCAAAGACGGGGAAATGGCGGACCCGGCGGAAATGGTGGGCTTTCAGGAAATTTTGGCGGTCAGACTGAGGCTGGTATTACAAGATTGTTCTCCAAAAATGTGCTGTCCGATCAGATAGTGTGGTTCCTGCCTTTGTCCATATTGGGATTTATTGCAGCGGCAATAGTGGAAAAGCTGAGATTTCCTTTTGATAATAGAAGAAAATTGGATTTGGCATTGTGGATGCTGTGGCTTTTACCGGAATTCATATACTTCAGCTATACTAAAGGACTGTTTCACCAGTACTATCTGACAATGATGGCACCTCCTGCTGCAGCCTTGTCCGGCATAGGTCTTGTTTCTATGTGGAAGCTGTATAGGCAGGAAGGCGGAATAAAGGCGTGGCTGCTGCCGATATCCTTTATTGTAGAGGGAGCACTTCATCTGATGATGTTATCCTATTTCTATTCTTCCATACCTGCGGCAGCTAAAGGCATGATAATAGCTGCAGCTGTATTGAGCTTTGCATCCTCTGTGCTTCTTGTAATTTACAGGATAATAAAGAAGCATGATTTGAATCTTGGAAGAAATATAAATTTTGCAAAAGTACTTGCCAGCCTTGCTTTTGTAGGAATACTTGTAACACCTTTTCTGGGATCTGCAGCTGCTGTAACCCATGGCGTAAACGGGAGCATGCCTGCTGCCGGATTGGAGCTCTTGTCGAACACCGGATCCGGAAATTTCAGAATGGGGACTGCGGGAGGAAATAACAGCAGATATTCTAGTGAAAATAAAAAATTGATAGAATTCCTTGACAGCCATGTTAAAAATGAAAGATATGCTCTTGTGGCGTCCAGTTCCAACGCTGCTGCTGGCATGATAATCGAGAGCGGTAAAAGTATAATGCCTCTGGGAGGGTTCTCGGGCTCTGACAAAATACTTTCTTTGAATCAGTTCAAAGAGCTGGTGAAAAAGGGCGAAATAAGATATGTACTCACAGGTGGAATGGGAAGGGACTCACAGGATATAATGAGCTGGGTTCAGAAAAACGGCAAACTTGTTCCAGAAAGCCAATGGAAAAATACCACATCTACCGATACAAATGAAACCGGTGAAGCCAGGGAAGACAGCAGCGCAGAAAATGAGAATTTGGGAAAGAATGGATTTGGAGGAATGGAAATGAATTCCCAGCAGTTATATGATTTGAAAGGTACTGTAAAATAGTTTGTGTATATTAGTTGAATCTTTCTATAATAATGTTATAATTAAGTAAAATTTGATAATAAGTACGGGTTTGATATGATTGATTAAAAGGGAATCAGGTGAAAGTCCTGAGCTATCCTGTAGCTGTATTAGATGAATCTAATTTATATGAGCCACTTGGAAACTGGGAAGGCGTATTTTAGATGATGAATCTTAAGTCAGAAGACCTGCCTGTGCTTTGCACCTTTAACTCTACAGGCGATAGGGGGGGCTGTATATTAATGAGTTACTTTTACGGTAATGTGTAATTATATCTGATTGTAAATGATCCTTTTGCCAGCTTGGTTGAAAGGATCATTTTTATAAATGGAGGTGATAAAAATTATACAACTTATTGGAGTGAAAAGTGAATGTGATATTGAAATAAGGCAGAAGTTTTCCATTATACCGGCAAGGCTTGTAGACAAATTGAGGGACATATATGATGTTACAGGAAATGTGCTGATTTTAAGTACCTGTAACAGAACGGAGATATACGTGAACTCTGATTTACAGAGGGAAGATCTGATCTGTGCTGTATTTGATCGCCTGGGATGGGATAGAGAGCTTGAGAACTATATATTCTATGTAGAGGATAAAAATGCAATCAGACATCTCATGAAGGTGAGCTGTGGTTTTCATTCCAAAATTTTGGGCGAGGATCAGATATTGGGACAAATTAAAACCGCCTATAGTGCTGCTCTTAAAACTGGAACCATTAGAGGACAGCTTCAGAGGCTGTTCCAGAGTGCTGTAACCTGCGGCAAAAAATTTAAAAACACCTGTGAAATATATAAGATACCCGTATCGGTTCCTTCCATAGTGGTGAGAGAATCAGAAAAGAGAAAGATGAAAAAATATATGCTGCTGGGTTTTGGCGAAATAGGACAGCTTGTTCTTAAATATTTGAATTCTTTGAGTACGGAAATTGTATACGTGGCAGTTAGAAATCTGGATAAAGTGGACAAACTATATAAAAAATGCAGCTGGGTTAGATTTATAACTTTTGACCGGAGAAAGGACTATTATAAAGATGTGGACTGCATAATAAGCTGTACGTCTGCACCTCATACAGTAATTTCAAAGGATGAACTTCCTGATAAAAAATTGCTTATATTTGATCTGGCAGTGCCAAGGGATGTAGACAGGGATGTAATGACATTTTCAAATGTTGAGTTGTATGATATAGACCGTATAAGTGCTATTGATCAGAAAAATAAAATCATGAGAAAAGAAAAAATGGAAAAGTGCAGGAATATTATAGATGAGCACATAGATGAGTTTTTGAAGTGGCGGTCCCTGGATGAGATTTCTCCTGAAATACAGAAAATAAAGGAATTTGGCAGCCGGATATGTGAAAAGAGGATAAAGACCTTCAAAAATAAAAGATATACCAAGGACAATGAAAAACTTGTACAAACTATGATAGAGAGCACCGCCAAGGTGTATATAAATAGGGCCATAAAGGTTTTAAAAGAGGGAAAGCTTGAAGGCAGGGAAAAAGAATACATGAAACTTATAAATAAAATATTTTGTCAATGAGGAGGCAGATTAAAATGAGAAACGATGATATATTCAACGAGTCCAAATTATATATGCCCGGGGGAGTCAATAGTCCGGTGAGGGCCTTTAAGGATGTGCCGATGAATCCGCCTGTGATAAAAAGCGGCAGTGGGGCTTACATATACGATGAAGACGGAAATAAGTATATAGACTTTGTCTGTTCCTGGGGACCCATGATACTGGGCCATTGTGATGAAGATGTGGTGAAGGCCATAAAAGATACCAGTGAAAGGGCCATATCTTTTGGTGCCACTACAGAACTTGAACTTCAGCTTGCAAAATATATATGCACTACTGTGGATAATGTGGAAATGCTTAGAATGGTCAATTCCGGAACAGAGGCTACTATGAGTGCCGTGAAGCTTGCCAGGGGATATACGGGAAGAAATAGAATAATAAAGTTTGCCGGCTGCTATCATGGACATTTTGACGATTTTCTGGTGGAAGCAGGTTCTGGAGTTATGACGGAGGGTATTCCGGGAAGTGCAGGTGTGCCTGAGGACAGTATAAAAAATACTCTGGTAGCCCAGTACAATGATATTTCAAGTGTAGAAGATATTTTTAAGCAGCAGGGCAGTGACGTAGCTGCAGTTATAGTGGAACCTGTGGCAGGCAACATGGGTGTGATTCCAGGGGATGAGAATTTTTTGAAATCACTTAGAGCACTGTGTGATGAAAATGGGGCTCTTCTCATATTTGATGAAGTGATGAGTGGATTTAGGGTTGCCTATAAGGGTGCCCAGAGCATCTATAAAATAAAACCTGATCTTACAACTATGGCTAAGATCATAGGAGGGGGTCTTCCCTGTGGAGCCTACGGCGGAAGAAAAGATATAATGGAAAAGCTTTCGCCTCTTGGACCTGTGTATCAGGCAGGTACCATGTCTGGAAATCCCCTTGTAATGGCTGCGGGAATTACAACGCTGAGAAAGCTTCATGATCATCCTGAGTACTATGTACATCTCGAAAAATTGGGAAAGAAATTGGAAGATGGAGTGAGAAATATAGCTGAGCAGAAAAAACTGCCTGTAGTGATAAACAGGTGCGGTGCCATGTTTGCACTGTTTTTCACAGAGGATTCCAAAGTGAAAAATTACAGCGATGCCAAAAAATGTGATACAGGTATTTTTGCGAAATACTTCACCCATATGATAAAAAAGGGCATTTATGTTGCACCTTCACAATTTGAAGCTGTATTTTTGAATGTAAAACACACTGAAGAAGATGTTGACAGATTCCTGCAGGCATTTAATTCCTTTGAAATTTAAAATTGCATGTCTGCGTTGTCAAAGTGCAAATACCGGAAATCCACTAAATTCGGCATTTGCACTTTAATACAGTAGGTTTATTTTTTTATATGTCTTTTTCTTCTATGTCTTTCAGGTAGTCAATTAGATCTTCTCTCAAATCCTGTCTCTTTAGGGCATAGTATATGTTTGCTTCCAAAAATCCCAGTTTATCTCCGGCATCATATCTTCTGCCTTTAAAATTGTAGGCATACATGGGTTCTATTTTTGCAAGAGCTCTTAAAGCATCTGTCAGTTGTATTTCCCCGTTTTTATCCGGTATTGTCCTTTCTAGGATTTCAAATATTTTAGGAGTTGTTATATACCTCCCTAAAATTGCCATATTTGAGGGGGCTTCTTTGGCATCAGGTTTTTCTACCAGACTTTTTACTCTGTAAATTTTGTCACCTATTTTTGTCCCGTCTACGATGCCATACTTTGAAACTGCACTCTTTTTTACCGGCTGAACTCCTAAAATTGATCCTCTGTGCTTCTCGTAGCAGTCTATCAATTGCCTGAGGCAGGGTATTCTGTTGTCAACTATGTCATCTCCTAACATGACCGCAAAGGGTTCATCCTGTATAAAATTCTTAGCCAGACTTACGGCATGTCCTAGTCCTTTGGGTTCTCTCTGCCTTATATAATATATATCCACCATATTTGATATGTTTTGGACCAGCTTCAGCAAATCTGTCTTGTTGTTTTTCTCAAGCTCATCTTCCAGCTCAACTGATTTATCAAAATGATCTTCGATGGATCTTTTATTTTTACCTGTAATTATCAAAATCTCTTCAATTCCAGAAGACACTGCTTCCTCAACTATGTACTGGATAGTTGGTTTGTCTACTATAGGAAGCATTTCCTTGGGCTGTGCCTTTGTAGCTGGTAAAAATCTTGTACCCAATCCTGCTGCAGGAATTACTGCTTTTTTAATGTCCATATGAATGTTTACTCCTTTCCATACCTTTATTGGTTTCTCCTATATCAATTCTTGCCTTTTAATCTTAAAAAGTTCTTAAAAAACTCCTATCAAATGTAAATTGAATTTGAACAATGCCATTTTGTTTACAATTTGCTCACTATTGCCGGAAGTTGCTTGTCCCTGTCCATGAGCACTTTTACGAGATAGAAGAACAAAAGCACATTTAGCAGAGATATTCCGTCGGTTATTATGCTGTGGGAGTTGGAATTCATGCGGTTTAATGTTCCGAAGAGTATATAGTATATGTTGCCGTAGATGGTTATGGTATACCCCATGAGCAGTGTGAGGAATCTTTTATCCTTCAAGTATATAAATGCCAAAATGCACAGTGCAGTAGCTGGAAACAGATATCTTTCATGCATTCCTGTGGAAAAAGCAAAGACTCCAGAAATTTGAACAAGTGCACAGGAAAAGGCCAGGGTTCTGCTCTTCCGTCTGATATAAATTATCCAGGAAAGCACTGTAATTGTAATGATTGCGGCCAATCCCCAGATTTTATAACTGAATATTAGAAATGTATTTGAACTGTTTTCATAATTTGCTCCCATCAAGTTAAAGAAATTAAATCCGTTCACAGAAGCATAGGGGTATTCCGATATGGTATTTGAGTATAATTTAAAGATCCACATTATATTTTGGCTGGCGGAAAAGGGTATTATCACTGCTAGGGCAGTTATTCCGGCTGAAATTACCGATTTTATAAATATTTTCAAATCTTTTTTCCTTATGAGTTCAAAGAAAAGTACGGGAAGGAAGATGATTCCCTGGGGTTTCATAAGTACCGAGCTGGCAAAAAATACTGAAGAAAGTGCAGTTTTCCCTTCTGACAGCAGAAATAGTGAAAGTACAACGAGTAATGTAAAAAATGAATCCACCTGTCCCCACAGGGCCGAATCTATAAATACAGCCGGGCTGAAGATATAGAATATGCTTAGAAATACACTCATTTCTGCAGAAAGATATTTTTGGGCCAATTTGTATATTAGATAAGCTGTGGCCATATCCGCTGTTATTGAGGGCAGCTTCAGGAGCAGAATATAATATGGGTTTAATGAACTTAAACTTGCTGCTTTGCCTATAAAAAACAGTACGTATATATAGAGTGGAGGGTAGTCGCTGGAACTGGAATTTATGTAAAATTGAGAAAAATTGTTTGCAGCAGAAGACGCCCAGCTTTCAAACAGCCTCACATCTCCTCCGTATCCCTCCATAAAAGTCGACAATGTGATCTTGAGAAACAGACCCGTAAAGAGCATCGAAAAAATAAGCATTTTGGTATTTACAGATTTTATCTTCATATTTTTCTGTATGAAATTGCGATATATTACGATACACAGTGCAAGAAATACTGCCAGGTATACGGTGAGAAGCGGTGCAAACTTGTTATTTGAAGAATTAAATCCATTCTTACCGGAGTTTATCGTATTGTTGTGGTTATTCTGAGTGTTTGCATTGCTGCCGGGCGGCGTTTGCTTCACACTGTGGTTCCAGTTTTTATTTCCTGTCTGTCCATTTTGTCTATTAAATTGACTGAATTGTCCTGTCCTGTTTTGTGGATAGGAATTTGACTTGTAGTTTTTTACACTGTAGATGCATAGTAAAAATGATAATGACATTAAAAAAATTAGGATTATTTTCAATAGACTGTTTTTTGAAAAAATTTTTTTCATATATCTTGAAACTCCTTTCCTAAAATCTAGTATGGGAATATAATTATATATATCTTCTAGGATAAAGCTTAAAATAATCTTAAAAATAACCAGATGGTTGTTGATTCAGATTGATAGGACTAGCTTTCTTAACAGACTTGGGGGTTGGACAATTGGATAATTTAATATTTAGTTTTAACGTGATAATGCCTATATTTATTGTAATTGCACTGGGATATTTCATAAAGGAAGTAGGACTTATAGATGACAGGTTTATAAATACTGCTGTCAAATTTAATTTTAGAGTTGGATTGTCTACACTGCTTTTTGAAAATATATATGTCTCCAAATTGAGCGATATAGCCAACACTAAACTCATGATATTTGTATTTTTATGTATATTCGGTTCAGTATTGGTACTTTGGCTTATTGTACCGTTGTTTATTAAGGACAGGAAAAGGGCTTCTGCTGTGATACATACTATATATAGGAGCAATTTTGTGCTCCTTGGAGTTCCCATGGGAATGTACATGCTTGGAAAATCCCATATGGGACCTATTTCTCTTTTGCTGCCCATAGTCATTCCCACCTATAATTTTTTTGCGGTGCTGGTACTTGCGGCTTTTGACGAAAGAGGTGACAAAAGCGGTATAGGAAGTAAAATAAAGTATACTCTTGTGGGAATAGTGAAAAACCCGCTTATCATAGCATCGTTTCTGGGCATAGTCTTTCAGCTGTTTTCCATAAAACTGCCTTTGTTTATGGAAAGGGCTGTTTCCGATGTTGCTTCCCTTGGTACTCCTCTGGCCCTTATAACACTAGGTGCCCAGCTGGAATTTAAGAGTGTAAAGGAAAATTTGAAATACTCCATAACAGCTTCTGTGGGGAGGCTCATAGTAGTTCCCTGTATAGTTGTCACATTGGCGTTTTTAATGGGATTTAGAAAATATGATCTAGGTGCCATATTTATATTGTTTTCTTCACCTTCTGCTATTTCCTGTTATGTAATGGCTGAGGAAATGAATTCTGATTACAAGCTCACGGGAGATGTTGTGATCTTGACCACTTTTTTCTCAATGTTTACTATATTTATAGGCATATATCTGCTTAAAAGTCTGTCTCTTTTGTAGAATTTGAATAATTTTCCCTCGGTATGATATAATTTATGGTAAGTATGAGTAGGAGGAGAAACCTTATGGAAAAAATTGCACTTTTGACAGATTCTGCTTGTGACATAGATGATGAAACCATAAAAAAGTACAGCATAGAAATATTGCCTTTTAGGATTATATATAAGGATAGGGAATATATAGATAAAGTTGAGATCACTCCAAAAGAAGTATATGACAGCATGAAATATGAAATTCCAAAATCTTCTCTACCTTCAATAGACGATATGGAAAGTGTTTTTGACAGGCTGGAAAGGGAAAACTATACTCATGTGGTAGCTGTTACGATTTCCAGCGGACTTTCAGGTACATATAATGCTTTGAAAATGGTAAGCAAAAAACATAATAAACTGTCATCGTATGTTTATGATTCCAAATCCACTTCCCTGGGAGAGGGTATAGTTTTAAAAGAGTGTGGAAGGCTTTTGGATCAGGGCAGAAGTTTTAGTGAAATTGTAAACTGCATACCTGGGATAAAGAAGAGTATGCACTTTTTTTTCGTATTCGGCACTCTGGAGTATGCCAGAAAAGGAGGGCGTATAGGGAGACTGTCGGGTACAATAGGTGAGATTTTGGATATAAAGCCAATAGTGTACTTTGACGATGATCAGGGCATATGTTTTACCCGTCATAAGGTGAGGGGAAGGAAGAGATCTTTAAGTAAAATGATAGACATAGGTAATGATTTTTTAGCTAAATGCCCCTGCGACGTATATGTAGTTCACGGCAATGCCAGAGAAGAAGCCGAAAATATTTATAACAGGATTTCTGGACTTCCCAACGTGGAAAATATATACATGATAGGTCAGATAAGCCCTATAGTAGGTGTGTATTCAGGACCGGGAACTGTCGGTGTATGCTATGTAGAACGAAATGGGGAAAATCAGGTATATTGACAGGACATATCTAAATGATTATAATTAATAGCATAATTTAATATAAATCTTGAACTTATCAAGAGAGGTGGAGGGAACAGGCCCTTTGAAACCCGGCAACCAGTACGTCGTTGTATATTGGTGCTAAGTCCTGCAGCGGAAGCTGAAAGATGAGAATATATTTTGCGATTTTAAGTCTGAGGTATATCCCCAGACTTTTACTTTATTCTCAGATGTTATTTGATGTATTGATAATTTGAAAGGATGTGGCTGTAGTGCCTGAATTGAGCAGAAAATTAATTAATTTTACCGATTCTGTTATAAGAAGAATGACGAGAATATCGAACAAATATGGAGCAATTAATTTGTCTCAGGGTTTTCCTGATTTTGATCCTCCTAAGGAGATAGAGGAAGCACTTAAAATAGCAGCAGTCAAGGGACCTCATCAGTATGCCATTACCTGGGGCGCACAGAATTTGAGAGAAGCTCTTGCAGAAAAACAGTCCAGATTCATGGGACTTGACATAGATCCGGATACCCAGATTGTAATTACCTGCGGCAGTACTGAGGCTATGATGGCTTCTGTCATGACTGTCTGTGATCCGGGAGATAAGGTAATAGTATTCTCGCCTTTTTATGAAAATTATGCTGCAGATGCCATATTGAGCGGAGCTGAGCCAATATATGTTTCTCTTTATTCGCCTGATTTTTCTTTCAACAAGACTGAACTTGAAAATGCCTTTAAGCAAAGGCCGAAGGCCCTTATACTCTGTAACCCGTCAAATCCTTCAGGAAAGGTGTTTACACTTGAGGAATTGAAATTCATAGCCCGTCTAGCAGAAAAATATGATTCTTTCGTAATAACGGATGAAGTGTACGAGCATATTGTAATGGATCCCCATAAACATGTCTATTTTGCTTCACTTCCGGGAATGTTTGACAGAACCTTGAGCTGCAGCTCCTTTTCCAAGACTTATTCCATAACCGGGTGGAGAATAGGCTATGTTATAGGTGACGAGAGGGTAATAGAAAATGTGCGAAAAGTACATGATTTTCTTACGGTGGGGGCGGCGGCACCGCTTCAGGAAGCAGTTGTGGCCGGGCTTAAACTGCCTATGGAGTACTATGACTGGCTGAAGAATTTATATACGAAAAAGAGAGATTTGTTTCTCCAGGGATTGAGCGAGGCAGGACTTAAATATGTGAAGCCCCAGGGAGCTTATTATGTGCTCATAGATGTTTCGGAATTTAATGTAAAAAATGATTTGAAATTTTGTGAGTGGCTGGCAAAAGAAGTTGGAATAGGGGCGGTTCCTGGGTCAAGCTTCTTTAAAGAAGATGTGAATTATCTGATAAGGCTTCATTTTGCAAAGAAGGATGACACACTTTTAAAGTCCATTGAAAAGCTGAAAACCCTGAGGGAAAAAGCCAGATTTTATAAAGAGTAGTCCAGGTTATCCCCGTGAGTAATAAACAGAGTTCAAGGCTTAAATATCAAACCTCATCATCTGATATTTATGCTTTGAACTCTGTTTTTTTGTCGACTGTGAATTGTGCACTGTGCACTGTCAATTGTTCATTGTCAATTGTCAATTGAATAAATGTTGCAATTTTATTCTATTTGTTATATATTATATATAACAAATAGAATAGGAGGGTAGTTATGATAATTAAAATTGATTTTGAATCTGAAATGCCCATCTATGAACAGCTTAAAAGGAGTATTATAGAGGGAATAGCAGCTGGAGATCTGAAGCCGGGGGAAAGCCTGCCTTCTGTGAGACAGATGGCGGAGGATATAGGGATAAATTTGCACACCGTGAATAAAGCTTATAATATATTGAAATCTGATGGATACTTGAATATAGACAGAAGAACAGGAGCTGTTATAAATCAAAACTATCCTAAAAATAGTGAGGAATTTAATGAAAAGCTGGTGAGGGAATTGACCTATCTGCTGGCAGAAGCCTATTTGAGGGATGATAAATTGGAAGATATATTGAAATTATGTTCCGGTATATATCAAAAATACGATTTGCAAAATAAATAAAGGCAGGTGAATGTTAATGAAGGAAAATTTATTTTTATGTATATATTTGTGCTTTATATTTTTATTGATACTTGTCATCAACATGCTGACACCGAATTTTACCAGAAAGGAAATTGTATTTGGAGTAAGAATACCTGGAGATAAAATGGACAGTGCTGAAATCAAAGATATAAAAAGGCAGTTTATAAAAAATAATCTGATAATAGGGATTCCATTTATGCTGCTGTTTAGTTTTCTAAATTACAAATTCCTGAGTGCAGCTGTGATTTTGTTTACTGTTTTTGCCTTCGTCTTTATAGATTTTCTGGTATATATGATATCCAACAGGGCTGTTAAAGCTCTTAAATTGAAGAATTCCTGGTTTGAGGGAAAAAAGCAGGCTGTGGCAGTGGATGTAGGTTACTCCAGGGACAAGGGAAAAACTCTGGTATCGCCATGGTTTTTTCTGATTCCCGTATCAATAATTTTGATAAATATAATTTTGGGATATGCAAATTATGCACCTTTGCCCAATAGGGTGCCCACTCACTGGGATCTTTCAGGAAATATCAACGGTTATCAGACAAAATCCATATTTTTGATCTGGGAAATGCCTTTTACTGAAATGGCAGTGACTCTCATGCTTTTCATAGTGTATAAGATCATAGGCTGGTCAAAACAGCAGACAAATGTTTCAAACCCTGAAATTTCCGTGAAAAAAAACAGGAGATTCAGGAGAATATGGTCCATATACGCGGTGTTTTCTGCGGTAGCGGTGAATTTGATTTTGACTGTTGGAACCATTCAAATATTTGATATAATTGAAATTTCACACCTGTTTGTGCTCATTTTCACCATAGTCTTTGTCATATTTATAACTTTGATCAGCGTGGTGCTGTCTATAAAGATAGGACAGGGAGGAAGCAATATAGAAATAGGAAAACAGGACTCTGGGAAAATCGAATCTGAATTTACGGATAAAGATGATGATAATTTTTGGAAGCTGGCGAACACCATATATTACAACCCTGATGATCCATTCCTCTTTGTGGAAAAGAGGTTTGGCATAGGCTGGACAATAAATGCAGGGAGACCTGCAGGAATGGCCATATATATAGGTCTGATTGTATTTATAATAGCGGTTATAGGCTTTTCAATCTTTGCCCAAAATTAAAAACCGCCAATTGTGCATCATGAATTGTCAGTTGTGTATTGTGCGCTGTCAATTGCCCATCGTGCATTTTGTGCTGTCAGTTGTGCATTGTGCACTGTTCATTGAATAAAACTACCAGGGACGGTTATGTTCTAGCCATCCCTGTTCTTCCCAATATTTTTTATCAACAGCATTGAAGGTAAATTTTTTCTGGACAAAGCGCATAGCGTAAAAGAGGGCCTTTACTTTTAGGCTGGGTTTTACCTTACCGCATCTGTGCAGGATTTTATCGGATAATTTTTTTACATCCCCATGAATTTTTACTTTTTTCTTTTCACTTACACCCTCCCAGTCTACGGCGGCAACTGCCCTGCCGTAGGTAAATATCTTACCTGTTCCCCAGAAGGTCAAGCTGTCCACAATATCTTTAATTGTAGATTTCATTCCGCCGCCGGCAGCCGTTGAAATAACTAAGGCCATTTTGGAGAACATTGTCTTATTAGGACGGTGTACCATCCACTGAAAGCCGAAATGATCCAGTAATGTCTTCATCTGCCCGCTCACGTGAAATACATATACGGGACTTGTAAAAATAATTAAATCTGCTTTTTCAATTGCCTCTCTTATTGGATTGACTTGATTATAATGAGGACATGCTTTTTCACCTATAGTAAAACATGAACTGCATCCGCGGCAAAAATTTGGCATATCTTTTGGCAGAAAAAATTCTGTAATTTCACTTGTCTCCGGTTGTAGTCTTTCTAAAAATAGCTGGCAAATACTATAAGTACTTCCTCGATGTTCTGTACCGTATATCACTGCAATTTTCATAAGATTCTCCTTGTTTTATATATTGATTGATCTCAAAAACTATAAAGTGAGTTTACCAATATTACAGTTTAATTGCAAGCATAATTGTAAATTGTGTATTGTGAATTGTGAATTGGCAATGGTTGTGTTAGAATATTTTATATAATTAATCAAATATAATTTAAAATTATTGAGGTAGGGGGTAAAATAGGTGATATCTGATAAAATGAAGGAATATGTATCTAAAAGCTCCATAATAAGGGCTATGTTTGAGGAGGGAAAAAAGCTCTCTTCAATTTATGGAGAAGAAAATGTATTTGATTTCAGTCTGGGCAATCCCAATGTAAAACCGCCTGAATCTATAAGAGAGGCTGTATATGAAATATTGAGGGAAGAGCCTCCTAATTTAGTCCATGGATATATGAACAACTCCGGTTATGAAGATGTAAGGGCCAAAATTGCTGAAAATATCAACAAAAAATATAATGTGAAACTCACTAAAAACAATTTAGTAATGACCTGCGGGGCTGCAGGCGGATTAAATATTATTTTGAAAACTCTTTTAAATCCTGGAGATGAAGTTATTGTATTTTCGCCGTTCTTTGGAGAATATGAAAACTATGTAAAAAATTTTGATGGAAGGCTTGTCATTATACCCTCGGACAGTGAAACTTTTGAGCCCGATTTAAATGAACTTGAGGACAAAGTGAATTCCAGGACTAAAGCTGTAATAATAAATTCACCAAATAACCCGACGGGGGTTGTATATTCGGAAGAGCTCATTAAGGGCATGGCAGAAGTCTTGAATAGAAAACAGCAGAAGTTTAATACCAGTATATATTTGATTTCCGACGAACCCTATAGGGAAATAGTATATGACGGAGTGGAAGTACCCTATATATTGAATTACTACAGAAATTCATTTGTCGGATATTCTTACAGCAAATCACTTTCTCTTCCTGGAGAGAGAATAGGATATGTAGTCTGCAGCAGTGATGCAGATGATTTTGATAACATAATGCAATCTTTGAATGTAGCCAACAGAATCCTGGGATTTGTAAATGCGCCTTCACTGTTTCAAAGGGTCATTGCAAAATGTGTGGATTCAAAAGTGGATGTGAACATATACAAAAAAAATCGGGATCTTTTGTACAACCATCTTGTAAAAATAGGATTCTCCTGTGTCAAACCAGATGGTGCCTTTTATCTGTTCCCAAAATCGTTGATACCGGATGATGTTGAATTTGCACAGCGGGCAAAAAAATTCAATCTTCTTATAGTCCCGGGATCATCTTTCAAATGTCCGGGCTATTTCAGACTTTCTTACTGTATTTCATATGATAAAATAGAAAAATCACTGGATAGTTTTGATAAGCTAGGGGTCTGACCCCCTTCCAAAAAATGTCAGGGGGTCAGACCCCTAAAAAAGGGAGATAATTATTGTGAATGAGCAAAAAGAAGTTTGTGCTTTTATAAACTGTAATATAATTGATGGCAGATTTGAAAGCAATATGATAAATGAAGGTGTAATGCTAGTAGAGAATGTAGATGGTATAGGAAAGATAAAATCTCTGGGGAATAAAATGGAGGTTGGCATACCTAAGGACTGTAAGGTATTTGATTTAAAGAATAAATATGTGGTTCCTGGACTTATAGATGCTCATGTGCATCTTTTCGGGGATGGGAATCCTTTTACAGAAGAAGGTGTAAAGAGGACTCCGGATGAAAACCTAGAGTTCATGAAGTCATCTCTTGGAAAATATCTTCTCGAGGAGAACATGAAAAAAAATGCAATGGCAGCACTTCATGCCGGAGTGACTACTTTCCGAAGCGTGGGAGATCCACTTTACTATGATATAGAAGTTAAAAATGAAATGAAAAACGGCGGTCAAATTGGACCTGACATGTTATGTGCTGGACCTATGATATGCATAACCGGAGGGCATGGATATAAACTTGTATCTGAAGCTTCAGATTCACCCTGGGAAGGAAGAAAAAAGGTGAGAGAACATGTTTATAAGGGTACGGATCTTATAAAAATAGCTAGTACGGGCGGAGTTACCGATTCCAGGAAAATAGGCGAAGCAGGAAGAGTCCAGATGACCTATGATGAAATTGCGGCTGTATGTGATGAGGCCCATAGGGCAGGTCTGCTTGTGGCAAGTCACTGCCAGAGCACCAGAGGATTGAAGGAAGCTTTGAGGGCAGGAGTGGATACCATAGAGCACGGTGCTTCCATGGATGATGAAATAATAGAGCTTTTCAAACACAATCCTAAATCCTTGAGAGGCTACAGTGCTCTTATACCTACCTTTGCTCCGGCAATTTATACGTCGGAAATCAGCACTGAGTACACAAAGCTTGATGATGTGCAGTTTGCCAATGGCAGAATTATAAGGGATGAAATGACCAAAGGATTTAAAACTGCTATAGATGAAGGTATAAAAGTTGGACTTGGCACTGATGCAGCCATGCCTTTTGTAACCCACTATAATACCTGGAGAGAACTGCAGCTTCAGGTAAAATACGGCGGAGCCTTAAATGCACAGGCTATATATTTTGCAACTAAATCAAATTCTGAAATTCTGGGAATTGATAAAGAAGTTGGAACCCTTGAGCCTGGAAAATTTGCAGATTTTGTTATCCTGGATGGCAACCCTCTTGAAGATCTGAATTGTTTTGAAAAACCGCTGATGGTGGTTAAACGAGGAAATATTATAGATAATACAAGAGAGTATATAATACCTGAAGTGGAGAAGTTTGTAAAATAGGGTCAGACCCCCTGACAGAAAATGTCAGGGGGTCTGACCCTATTTTAATAAGTAAATACCATCTTGCCATCTCTCAGTGCAATTGGTTTTGACCACAGCCATGTGTTGGTAGTGCTGTCATCAAAATAGTAGAGTGCACCTTTGGTAGGATCGTAGCCGTGAAGCGCATCATAAGCTGCTTTTTTCGATTCCTCCGAGGCGGGTTTGTTTATCCAACCGTTCAATACAGGAGTGAATTGATAGTATCCACCTGATTTTTCATATATTACACCCTTTATAGTGGATGGGTATTTTGGATTGCGGACTCTGTTTAAAACTACAGCAGCCACACCGACCTTAGCTTTATAGGACTCGCTTTGTGCCTCTGCGTTTACCAGCCTTGCAAGTAGATCCAGGTCGCTTTGGCTGTAGGGTACTATAGCGGGAGGAGCTGCTCCTTTGAAGATGTACCCTGAAGGTATATTGAGCACCTGACCCGGATAAATATACTTGTCCACATTAGAGTTGGCGGCAATCAATGTATTTAAAGATATATTGAATTTTTTTGCTATTAAATAGAGAGTATCAGTAGCTTGTACAATATAAGTTTTCGAATTTACCTTTAAAATCTGATTTGGATATATGGTAGTTTGACTTAAATTGTTGTCTCTCATTATCGTATCCACACTGTTCTTGAACAACACGCCTATTTTAAATATAGAATCACCTGATTTTACTGTATAACTTGCTGCATGAACCTGGGTAAAAGATACAGCACAAAGAGATATTGCAAAAAGTATACTCCTCATTTTCTTGAAATGCATATTAGATTATCCCCCTTAATTTTGCCTACGGAGTTAGTTGACGGGTTCGGGACTGTGGGATACCCCTACTTTAAAAGAAAGATTCACCCCTAGATATTATCCCCCGCATTTCATCACTGAAATTTAGGCTTGTCTTGTTTGCTATTCTAACAGTATTTCCAGAAAATATCCATGTAAAATTAGTGGGAAACCTGGTAAATTAAACCAGGTTTTTAACATCTTAACTCTACAACTTAAATTCACCTATTGTCTTTGCAATATTCTGTGCCAGTGCTGCCAGGTTCTGTGATGAATCGGCAATACCTGAAGAGGCCTTGGTGACTTCTTCAACACTGCTCAATATTTCTTCAGATCCGGCAGCAGATTCTTCAGCTGTAGAAGCCGTATTTTCAACAGCTGAATTTATACCTGTCATCATTTCTTTCATTTGTTTTGAAGAAGTGTCCATGTGTTGTGACATGGTATTTATAAAATCAGCATCATTTTCATAGTGCACTCCCGTTTCCATCAGGAGGTTGTAATTGGGCTGGACGCTGTTTGACATGTAATCCAGAATCTCGTTGCCGCTGGAAGATAGATTTTTAAAAGCTGTCTCTACAGAAAGTACCATTTTATTTATACCCTCCACGGTATTGGAGGATTGTTCTGCAAGCTTTCGTATTTCCTCCGCCACTACTGAAAAGCCCTTTCCTGCTTCCCCTGCTCTGGCGGATTCGATGGCGGCATTTAATGCCAGCAGATTAGTCTGTTCTGCTATATTTCCGATTGTTTCCGACATGACTTTGACCTGTGAAACTGCCTCTCCCGCTTTTATAGCTTCTACGATTTTATTTTTTTTCTCATTGTATATGGCCTCTCCCTCTTTTATGCTCTGTGAGGCTTTTTCTTTTATATTTTTAGCACGTTCTTTTATCTCTGAAGAAGTTTTAGACGTCTTTTCAGCATCTCCCAGAAGGATGTCCACACTTTGTGCCATTTTCTGGGAAGATGTGCTTATCTGCTGGGTTACGCTGCTTAGATTTTGAGAACCCGTTGCTATATTTGCCGTAGACTCATTTACAGAATTCATCATTGAGGATATTTCTTCTGTAGATGCGGATAGTTCTTCGCTGGATGCACTCATTTCCTCAATGCTGTTATTTATCTGGCTGATTAAATCCCTTATATTATTTTTTGCATTGTTCAGATTGGTGGCGATATCTCCAATTTCATCTTTGCTGCTGGCCTTTAAAGACTGGCTTAAATCCCCCTTGCTTATTAAATCTGTAAAAGACAGTATCTTGTTGATTCTTTTTATGAGTCCGGCGGTGATCCTGTTGCCTAAAATTATTGCTGCAATTATTCCAATTAGAGTCAGAGCTATAATTGTATAGAAAGAAGTCCTGAATGTATTGTTAATACTTATATACTGCTTTTCGGCCTTTTCGTTTATAATTTTAATCAATTGTTCAATACTTTCAGTGAGTTTGTTTCTATAAGAAGCCGCCTGTTTGTTTAAAGTCATGGCATCATCGTATTTGTCCGAAGCCATGAGGTTTATAATATTATTGCATATGTTCAGCCATTCAGCCCTTTGCTTGTTTAAACTTGCCAACTGAGTTTTTTCCTCCGGTGTAAGATCTGATTTTTCATAAGTACTGATTATATTTGTATTTTGATTTTGTAATTCCTTCATAGCTTCAGCCGTATCTTTTACATTGTTTTTGTCCCTGCTTTCAACTAGATTTATTATCTCGAGGCGAAGCTTCATTGAATTGGCGTCAAATCTGTCTAAATTTTCTATAGATTTCAGATTGGCATTGTACAGTTCGCTGGATTTTTTATTTACCGTGTTTAAATTGATTGTGCCTATCATGCCTATTATTATGATAAACAAAGATGTCACTAGAAATCCTGTTAAAAGTTTTTTACCTATTTTTAGATCCTTGAACCATGTCATATTGATCCTCCTCTTTTTAGTTATGTGCAAAACCATGAACTCGTTTAAGAATACCTTACAACCTCAATTTTATATATGCCGTCTTGATTTTGCAATTAACTTAAATATAATTTAACAATAACTTAACTATAGTACCCATAATCATAACACTTTTAACTTACAAATTACACCTAAATTTTTCATATAACTACAAAAAATACTATAATATAGCTGTAACATAATTTAATTGCCGTAATACTATGTAATAAGAATTGTTTAGCTGTATCAAACCTTTGTTTTTATGTTACATAAAAACAAAGGAGGTGTTATATTGAGAAATTGGTGTATTCATTCCAGAAAAATTCCGATAAGTTTGAGACACTGCAAGTACCTGGGAGAAGGCCATAGTGGGCAGGTATACCTTATGCCCGATGGAAAAGCTTTAAAAATATTTAACAGTTCAGACAGCTGCAGGAATGAATATGATATATTAAAATCGGTAGAAAAAAGCAGGTATTTTCCGAAGGTTTATGAAGTCGGTAAGTATTATATTATAAGAGATTATGTAGGCGGAATGAATGTAGAAAAGTATCTGAAGAAATATGGACTGAGCAGGGAATTTGTCATAAAAGTGGCTGATTTGATAGACGACATGAAAAAGATGGGCTTTAAAAAATTGGAGATCAGGTTTCCCCACCTGTTTGTTCAGGAAGATGGATCTCTCATGGTAATAGACCCCAGAAAAAGCTACGAGCAAAATATACCTTACCCCAAATCCTTCTTGAAGAAGCTGAAAAAAATGGGAATGCTGGAGCAGTTTATAAAGATACTGGATGAAGAGAGGCCCTGCATGAATTGGGGAAAGTATGTGAAAATCAAATAAAAATGGACAAGCAAAGTAGCCGTAATTGCAAAGCATCCTTTGAACTTTTAGGTTAAATGCTGCAGCTGTAGATTATATACTATACCTCTGTTTACTGAATATTTAATGGAGAGTGAATAGTAAATCAGTATTTCTGGTTTTTACCGAAAATTCACCAAAATTCTACACTATTCACTCTGCAGTTTAGATTTGATGTTTGTACTTTATTTTTTCTGTTTATTGAAAAAGAGTTGAAATATTTGGACAAAAATACTAATATACTTGTATGTGATAAAAATTATAAATGAGGGTGTAAATATGAAAGTAATTTTTATTGTTCCGGCAGCAGATATAAGGAGAAATGCCATATATAGGTTTGGCGATAAAATTTATGGGCATTCCAATTCTATTTCAGGGCCGTTGATACTCGGGAGGATATTAAAAGATGCAGGATATGATGTAGAAGTATATGAGGAGCTGTATAAAGACTTGAATTTCAATAAATTTGAAAATGGGGATTTAATAATGCTCTACACCATGACCTCTTCTTCCACAAGAGCATATCACATTGCAGACTATTTTAGAAATGTCAAGCACAAGAGAGTGGTCATAGGGGGTATACATGCTTCCAGCCTGCCTGAAGAGGCCCTGCAGCATGCAGACCAGGTAGTGGTTGGAGAAGGTGAAAGGGTAATTGTAGACGTAGCCAGCGGAAAAATTAAGGACAAGATAGTTTATTCAAAATGCATAGAGAATCTGGATGAGATACCTTTCCCGGATTACAGTCTTTTAAAAACTCCCTGCAGGGCCGCCAATGTCATGACCTCCAGGGGATGCCCTTTTAGCTGCTCTTTTTGTACCACCTCCAGGATGTTTCATCCTTATAGAAAGAGGACTCCTGATAATGTCATAGAAGAGCTGAGGATGTATAAAAACCAGGGATTTAAATATGTAAATTTTGAAGATGACAATTTTACTGCAGACAAAGATAGAGCGAAAGAAATACTTAGAAAGATGATTTCAAATAACCTGGTGTTTAGAGAGACCTTTTTCTTTGGACGGACAGATATGGCAAACGATGAAGAACTGCTTCAGCTCCTTCATGATGCCCACCTGAACAGGGTGCTTATAGGAATTGAATCCCTGAATCAAAAATCCCTGGACAACATAAACAAGAAACAGAAGATTTCCGATATTGAAAAATGTGGTACAGCCCTTGTCAAGCACAAGATAAGACTGATAGCCAGCCTTGTACTGGGGCTTGATGATGACAGTAAAGAGGACATGGAAAGAGGAGAGAAATTCTGTGAGAGGATAAATGCCTATCAGTTCCAGCCGGCAATTTTGACCCCATTTCCCAACACGCCTGTTTATGAGCAGTATAAGAAGGAAGGCCGCCTGCTGGATAATGACTGGCAGTACTATGACATGATGGTTGTAAACTTCAAACCTAAAAAGATGTCTCCTTATGATCTGCAGAGTGAATTTTTTAGAGTGGCAAAATTGTTCTATACTTTTAAATCCTCTTTCAACATACTCAAGATCTTTGGATTTGTAGCCTGGATTAGGAGAATTGGACTGTGGATTGCGGTAAAATTTGGAGAAGCTCTTTTCAGGAAAAAATCCAATATAAAAGATGGAAACATATATAACAAAATAAAAGAGGTGTCCATTTAGATCTTTTTATTTTCAGAAAAATTTTTGCGGAAATAAAGGGCTTAGAGTAAATTGCTTTAAGCCCTTTTCATTTTTCAAGAGAATATATATCGGAAAACTCTATATTTATCTTTTCTACATTGGTTTTAAACAATTCATTGTTTTTCACGTCATTTTCCTTCACCAGTTCTGCCGGAAGTTCTATAAAAAATTTACTTCCCTTTCCTTCCTCGCTTTTAACACTTATTTTACCGTTGTGCAGATCTACCAGGCTCTTTACCAGATACAGTCCTATGCCGCTTCCCTCGCAGTCCCTTGAAAGGGAACGATTTGCCTGGCCGAAGCGTTCAAATATGAGATTCAGCTTGTCTTTGGGGATTCCCTTGCCGTCATCTTCTACGCTGATAAGCACTGTCTTTCCCCTGTCTTCCACATTTACATATATGTGTCCCCTGGAATCAGTATATTTAAAGGCATTTGACAGCAGGTTGAGCATTATACGCTCCAATTTGACTGGATCGAAGGCCATGATCTTCTCTTCTACATTTGTATCAAATATCAGCTCTATATCCTTGCTGTTTATATAGGAAGCCACTGATTGGGTGATGTCTTCCACCACGCTTACTATATTCTGATTTTGCCTGTTTATTTTAATAGCTCCCGAATCAAGCCTGGTTATGTCTAAAAGATTGTTTACAATTCTTATTAATCTCAGGCAGTTCTGCTTCATGGTTTTTAGGTAGAATTTGCATTTTTCAGTGCTTTTGCTGCTGCATTTATTCACATATATGTCCATGGTCTGGATGGCAACGAATATCACATTTATAGGAGTCTTGAGCTCGTGGGACATATTTACGAAGAATTCTGTTATGAGGGAATTGAATTCCCTGGTTTCATTGAGCAGTTTCAAGTTCTTTTCCGCAGTGTTTTTAAGGGTTTCCATCTGTTTTTCAGATGTCAGATCGAGAAGCAGTGTCATCACTGCAGGCTTACTGTCATAGACGAAAAATGAAGATGTATTTCTGACGGATATGGCATTCCCCTGACAATCCAGTATGTTTTCCTCCATGGTGACTTTTGACAGCTTTTTCTCTGTTATGTCGCTGTATTTTTCCTTGGAGGTCATTATACATTCCTTTGGGTAATACCTGTATAGTAATTTATCGTCCAGATCCAGCGCCCTGGAATAGCCAAGGAGTTTTGCAGCACTTTCATTGGCGTATATTATCTTTCCGCCTTCATGGACTATGACTGAGTTTATGGAGTTCTCAAAGAGCATTTCAAAACATACCTTGTTTTTCAGCAGGGAGGATTCCATATCTTCTCTTTTTATACTCTGTTCCTTTAGTTTGTGGCTCAGCAGGTTTAGCCTGTTGTCCTTGCTTTTATTGTTTTCAGCTTCTATGTCCACATAATATCCCAGCACCCAGGATATGAATATGAATATTCCCACCAGTATCAGATCCCTCTGGAAATATATATTTATGCCGTTGGAAGTGGGGGCGTACAGCAGATCCGCCGTAAGTACAAAAGTTGAACAGAAAAGCGAAGTTACAATGCCGTATCTGGAGCCGTACTGTATTACGGAAGACAGTATCAGGAGCAGAAACAGGTATTTGTATTCACTTTCGTAGGAGTTGGATATATATATGGGTATGGCGATAATGAGCGTAAAAAAAAGGGTCTCCATGAGCCAGGATTTTTTAAATACATTCGAAGAACGTTCTAATTTAGTATTGATTATTAATGAAGCCGCATAAATTGATAACATAATGCATAATATGAAAATAGTGTTATATAAATTGAAATAATTGTTATCTGAGTTAACTTTTAAAACTGAATAATATTGAGGCAAATCAATGCATATTATTATGACAGTGAATACAACTATGGCTATCTTTATGATGGACAGCATAACGGATATGCTGTTTGCAATGTATTTCATAGATAATTTCCTCCCAGGTATAAATGAAAAATTCAGATTAAAAAGTAAAAATTACCAATTTTTTAAATCAGTAATTTTTACCCTAGAGCTTTTTAAGTTTTTAGGCTATTTTCTCAAGCAGTCAGGTTCCTCTGGCTGATAAAAACACCACGTGCATGCCGAAGCTGAAACTGTAAATGCCATGAGTGTGCACACCAGTGCAGATAAAGTGATGAATAATTTTACTATTTTACCCTTCAATTGAATTCCCCCCTTTTTTCCTACTTTTTTAACATTGAATCGGCCTTTTTTAAAATTACTGATCCCCGGTCCGTCAGGGTGATGGACTGCCACAGGCAGCCAAAGCTTATGCAGTCTATGATTTTTAAATAATACAGTTGGTTGTTTGTATTATAAAGCAGGCAAAGTGCAATTATCATTATAGAAAATATTGTCAAGGTGATGATGGAGTCTTTTTTAAACATCTTTTTCATTTTTTTACTGGTAATGGGTTTTTGAGGGCTGTCTACCGGGGCCTTCAAAAATACTGTTACAAAGGCAGCCGCCATGCAGAATACACTCACTGCTGCAGTAGCCGGGAAAGAAAAACTGTAAAAAAATCTGTCCACCAGCAGTCCTGCAGCAGCAGCGGAAATTGTTCCGCTTATAATACATAGATTAGGAGATGAAGAATGAAAGCCGCCTGAATATTTTCTCAGTATGCTCATTGACACGGAAAATATGAGAGCTTCATACAGTACACCTAAAACTGCACCTGCTGCTATTACCCAGAATATAGAAAATATGGTCTGAAGCAGACTGATTGCCCCGTACACTATTATTTCCTCTTTTTCCTTGTCTGCTTTTAGAACAGTTCTGGCTTTTTTCCCCAGAGAAACTGCCAGCCTTTCAGTCAGGTACATTTTTAATTCCTCTTTTTCTTAATAGATAGCGTATTATGACAAGAAATAAAAATAACATTACCAGTGATGGAATACCCATAAGGGATTTTTTTATAGGTTCCATGGAATTTATATTTGTGCTAATGCCAAGCAGTTTGAGCATAAGCATATTTAAAAATTCACTTACTGAAAACATTAAAGACATAAACAAAGTTGCATATATAGAGATAAGCAATGGTATTCCTACAATTACCATAGCCCCTATAATTAAGATCATCAAAATTATGGTATGAACTCCAAAATATATTGGCAGCTCTCTTACGAGAAAAGAAACTATACCCAGCAAAATACTTATGAATATATATTTTTTTATATCAAGTGGCTTTTTAGCTATAATATGTATTCCCCAAACTACCAAAAGCATTTCGGGAATACTTCTTAAAAAAAGTTCTATCCAATTGATTCCGAGCATATTCAGGTCTCTCCTTTTGTTGTTATTTACAATCCATTCGACAAATATATACATTTTATGAATTTATTTCACATTGTTTAATTTATATTATTCTCCATAAAATATGAAAATCCTTCTTTAAATAAAAAAATATCCTATAAAAATATTTTATAGGATATTATATTTCATTTTACTGTATTTTAAGGTTTTTTTTTACAATATTTTGGATGATGATTATAGAGAGAAAAAGTATGATCAATGAGGGGAGGGTCAGTATGGATTTTTTAACGGGATTCATGTTGGTGAATACAAAAGATATATTGAAAAGACTGAGTATAAATTTGTTTAGAGTTTCAGCAATTATAAGTATAAACAGCATTATAAGGGTGCTGTATATGGAAGTGACCAGCGGGATTCCCTGAATTATCATGATACTTATTACTGAAATCGTTATAATCATGGTGTGGACACCGAAGTATATGGGAAGCTCTCTTACTAAAAAGGAATATAAACCCAGAATACAGCTTAGAATTATATAATTTCGCACGTTAAAAGATTTTCTAGCCAGTACGTATATTCCCCATATCATCAGCAGCATCTCGGGAATACACCTTAGAAAAATTTCTATCCATTGAAGTTTCAGCATTGCAAATGTCCTTTCCTGTAACTACATTATTTATATATTATAGTAAAAATTGTACATATTTGTACAATTTGTTTACGTTAAGAAATTCTACGTAAAATAAAAAAATCCTCCTTCTTGAAAAAGTTTTTTTTCGACTCCCGGGGGTCATGAACAAATTGTGAACTGATCATTTGGAATTATGTAATTCTGGACTTTGGACAAACTATTGATGTATAATCTTATTTATCCGAACGCTACCATTGCTAATACTTCCAGCTTCCTAAGCTGGAAGATAAGCACTGCTACGCGCCTGGATAAGGTGATTCTTAGGTTCGCAGTAATTTGCTTATGAGAAAAATTTTTTCAAGAACTTTAGAAGAGCCAATCCAGTGGCGTAACAGTTTTTAACCTATCATGTTGTAAACTGGGAGGTTTAGAACTGGCAGCCATCGGATAAGTTCTTCTTAGGTTCAGGTGGAGAAAAGTATTCCTTATAAGCAAACTCCACCTGAACCTAAGAAGAACTTGATTATTATTTTTATTACTAATTTATTATGGGAGAAAGATCAAGTGAATTTTATAAGAAAAGACGTATTTAAATTGGCAGTGCCTATTTTAACCGAGCAGTTGTTTGTCATGTCCCTGGGTGTGGTGAATACCATGATGGCAGGGCATATCAACAAGGAGGCAGTTTCTGCTATTGGTATGGTGGATTCCATCAACAATATATTTATTGCCTTTTTTTCAGCCCTGGCAGTAGGCGGGACTGTGGTAGTGGCACAATATGCCGGCAGAAAAAATATAAAAAGGGCAAATGAAGCAGTCAAGCAGGCACTTTACTCTGCTGTGTTGATATCTCTTGCAATTACCACTGCCATGTGGATATTCAGAAAACAACTTGTAACTCTGCTGTATGGTTCTGCAGATGTACAGGTTATAGATTATGCTTACACCTATCTCGAAATAACACTTTTAACGTATCCTCTTGTTGCACTGAACCTTTCCGCCAATGGCGTGCTGAGGGGAGCAGGCGATACCAAAACACCCATGAAAATTACTATGTTCATGAATGTGATAAACGTAATATTGGGATACTGCCTGATTTACGGCGTGCATATAAAAAACTTCAAAATTTCAAGTCTGGGAGTGGAGGGGGCTGCGATTGCCATTGCTGTGGCCAGAACTCTGGGTGCAGTTATGGTATTCATTGTTCTATTGAGAGGTACAGCCATCGTAAAGCTTGTTAAAGTAGCTCAATTTAATTTTGACAGGAAATTACTCAAACCCATATTTGGAGTGGGGATTCCCGCCAGTGTAGAATCCTTTTTGTTCAATGGAGGAAAACTTATAACTCAGATATTTATTGTAGACATGGGAACCATATCCATAGCGGCCAATACAATTACCAATTCCATAACAAATATGCTCAACATACCTGGAATGGCTCTGAGCATTGCGGCTACTGCTCTGGTAGGACAGTATATGGGAAGAAAGGACAGCAGCGGAGCGGAAGACTGTCTATCCTATTTGAATAAGGTTTCCACCATATGCCTTGTAGTTTTAGCACTTATTTCCGTACCTGCTGCAGGCTTTTTATCCTCTCTCTACACCACAGATTCCTCTATAGTACATTTGTGTGTGAATTTATTGAGAGTAAATGCACTGTTTATTCCGCTCTGGTCCATTGCCTTCGTCCTGCCTGCGGGGCTGAAGGGAGCAGGTGATGCCAGGTATACCCTGGTGACTTCCATCATAGGAATGTGGATTTTCAGGATAACTATGGGATATATATTGGGAATACCCCTAAAAATGGGTGTTATAGGAATTTGGCTTGGAATGTATATAGATTGGCTTGTGAGGGGAATATTGTACTATATGAGATTTAAAAAAGGAAAGTGGAAGAGCCTTGTGCTCATAAAATAATCAAGCCAGCCTCCGGGTACAAGCTGTCCTCGGGGGGCCGTGAACAGGCTGCGAGCGGAATGTTAATATATCGTAAATAAATTGTGAATAAATATTTAAAGTTTAATTAAAAAATTTAAAATTCAATTATAATTTATGCGGATTTTAGCGTTTTAGACGGTGAAAAATGTAGTATTATCTTTTTATTAATGTAATTTTTATACATAAAAAATAAAAATTGCAAAAATATTCTTATTATAGGTTTATTTTTAGAAAAAGAGGTGATATAATTAGCTTGTTGGATTATTTACATCTTAATTGCAATTTAAAACATTTTCATAAGTATTTAAGTTTAAGTCTCCACGGTGCATAATTAAGTTAAAATATATTTTTTTATAAACAGTTCATATAATACAATAATTATCAATATAATTTATGTATAGGGCAGTTTGTGTAATAAGAATATAATTATTAATGATATGGAAATGGGTGTGAGAATATGAAAAGTTTTAGTGAACAGGATAAAGGCAGGTATAGTAAAGTACAAAAATCTTCTGTACTAGACGTTTTTTGTGATGCCACTCTGGAAAAACAAGTTCAACAGCTTAAAAATGACGTAGAAAGAAATACTGAACTTTTAAACGAAAGCCAGGAGCTTAATAAAAAGATTACAGAATTCATATCTAATATTTCTCATGAATTAAAAACACCTCTCAACGTTATTTTTTCTGCGATACAAGTATTGGCACTGTGTAAGGATTATACAGACAAAAATTACATAAACAAGCAAAGCAAGTATCTGGAAATTATGAAACAAAACTGTTACAGACTTATGAGGCTCATAAATAACCTGTTGGATATAAGCAAGCTGGATTCAGGATTTATAAAATTAAATCTTCACAATAGAAATATTGTAAGCGTAGTTGAGGATATCACTTCTTCATTAGCTCCATATGTGGAAGACAAGGGAATCAATTTGACCTTTGACACCAATGTGGAGGAAAAGATAATGGCCGTGGATCCGGATAAAATGGAGAGAATAATTTTAAATTTGCTCTCAAATGCAGTGAAATTTACTCCCGAGAATGGTGAGATATACGTAGATGTTCTGGATAAAGGGGATAATGTATATATTAAAGTAAAGGATACAGGTGTTGGAATACCGGAAGACAAACTTCAGGTCATATTTGAAAGATTTGGGCAGGTGGGCAGAGATTATGTAGACAACAGCAAGGGCAGCGGAATAGGCCTTTACCTGGTAAAATCATTTGTAGAGCTCCACGGCGGTGAAATCAGTGTAAAAAGCACCTTGAACGTCGGAAGCGAATTTACCATAAGGCTTCCCGCCAAAGTTATAGAGGAAGAGTGCTGTGAAGAGAGCGATTATGGGAACAGAAAAGAACAGATTGGCATGGAATTCCCGGATATATACTATAAAACTTGATTTTGCAGGAATCTTGATTCCATCTTTATAAGTGATATAATATTCTGGTAAAGGTGGGGTGATGGCATGAGCAAAATTGGAGGGAACGGATGCGAAATACTGGTTCCCTTTAATGAGAGAAAACCGTTGAAAGAAATAGAGCATAGTATCACTAAAAGGTATAGAACCCATATATGGTCGAGATTTGTAAGGGCTATAAGCGAATATCATTTGGTAGAAGAAGGGGATAAAGTTGCAGTGGCAGTATCCGGAGGCAAGGACAGTCTGCTCATGGCAAAATTGTTCCAGGAACTGAAAAAACACTGGAAAGTGGATTTTCAGCTGGAATTTATTTCTATGGATCCGGGATATCATAAGAGCATTCGGGAACTTTTGGAAAGTAATTGTGAATATTTAAAAATTCCACTGCATATTTTTGAATCTGATATTTTTTCTGTAATAGATAAAATTGCCAGAGATTACCCCTGTTATATGTGTGCCAAGATGAGAAGGGGAGCACTTTATACCAAAGCCCGGGAACTTGGCTGCAATAAACTTGCCCTGGGACACCATTTCAATGACGTAATAGAGACAACTCTTCTTAATCTTTTATATTCTGGAAGCTTTAAAACCATGCTTCCAAAATTGAAGTCCAAAAACTTTGAAGGTCTGGAACTCATAAGACCTCTTTATTACGTGGAAGAAGTCTATATTCAGCGTTTTATACAAAACAGCGGTATATGGCCTCTTAATTGTGCCTGCATGGTTGCAGCAGAGAGAATAGGCAATAAGCGCTATGAGATCAAGGACTTGATAGCGGAGTTAAAGAAGAGATTTAAAGATATAGATAAATCCATTTTTCACGCGGCGGAAAATGTAAATTTAGACGGCATTCTCGCCTGGGAGAAAGATGGAGAGAAACATTCTTTTTTGGAAGATTATGATAGACAGTGAGTTGAATCAAATGATAAAGATATGGGGAAAGCTCATAAAACACAATAAAATAATCAAAGACAAAGTGGTCACAGCTGGCGGCGGGGAAAATTATCAGCAGGATCTCAAGAAATGTATAATTGTGCTCTGCAGTGAATTTGACATTGAAAAACCCTACTGGCTTCCCACCAACCTGGAGGAGTACAACAGGAGAGGCAAAACTATTTTTACACAGGATAATTTTATAGACAGATTCTCTTTTGACAAATTTGTCATAGAAGAACTTAAAACAAAAAATAAAAAACAGTGAAAAGCTGACAGCTGGGAGTATACAGCTCTTGTTGATTTTTAGCGACTGCCGAAAATCTTCATTTACTATACACCCTGCGCTTTTAACTTTTCACTTTAAATTGTGAATTGTCTAAGACTGTCCATTATCGAATATAACCACGAACTTTATGGAATATATATCTGCCAGTTCTCTGGCATTCGTACCCTCTTCCCTCAGTATTATATAGCTTATTCCTACATTTTCCAGTATTCCTGTCCTGTCCTGCATAGTGCCGGTGCCCAGCAAAAAGGTAACCCTCACTCTTTTCCCTATCTGAGTTCTTAAGTAACCTTGAACATAATTTATATCCTGTTGTATTGGAGAACCTGGGGCCATCTCGAAGCTGGTGGGTGTCGGGGTGATATGGGGTGCCTGAGAAGGCGTCTGCTGGTTTTGTCTTGCGTCAGAACTTTCGTCTGTTTCCTCAGGTGTTTCTTCAAGTGTTTCCTCCGGGGGAGGAGCTCCTGGCATTTCCATTTCAGGCATTATCTCCGGTGACATTGGCATAGTCCTGAAATAATCAGGGTAATTTGATATCATTAAAATACCTCCATGTTATATTGATTAATCTGGCTAAATTTCAATTGTCAATTAAAAATTAAATTGTGCATTGTCTAAGTTTGTGCGTACAGCTCCGTGGGGTTGTAAAAGCAGTGGTTTAATATCCTTATCTGAAAAGTTCCTACACCGTTATAGGGAAATATACCGGGACATGGGGCATAGGGATTAAAATACCATAGAGAATAACCTATGTTAAATAACCTGTTTCCTGCAAGTGCCCAGTCTGCTATGTCATAGTGTATTTGATCAGGAGGAATGGACCAGACATTTTGATTATTGGGTACGCCGTTTATTTCAGTACGCATGCAGTCGAATTGACCAGCCTGAAAAAGTACACGCCTGAGATCACCCTGGCCTATTCTATGATATTCCCCGTAGGGAACCCGTACCCTGTTCATGATAGTGGTAGCTACAGCCCTCATTCCGTTATCCCCTTCTCCGCCTGCTTCACACTTTATGATTCTGGCAAGGAGTTCTCTATCTGAGAAAGCCATAGACTTTCACCTCCATATTTTACTTACAGTATTATTTTATTTGGAAAAGTTTAAAAGGTTACAATTATTTACTTAAACTCTTATTTCCATCAATTACATGGATAAGAAATTCTTATATTGACTGTAAAAAAATTTTGTGTTGTTATATAATAAATTGTATATATTGATGATAATTGAAAGAGAGGTAAACTATATGGCGAATAAGAAAAGGTTTTTGAGCCCCCTGTTGACTGCGCTGGTGCTGTCACTGACACTTGGAGTTGGAAGTGTAGGTGTACAAGCAGATGACAGCAGTGATAATATAAACAGAATAGGGGGAAGCGACAGGATAGGTACTGCTGACCAGGTGGCGCTGGATCTCTTTGGAACTTCCCAGAATGTAGTTCTTGTAAATGGATACGGATATGCGGATGCAGTGAGTGCCACTCCACTGGCAAAACAGCTCAATGCCCCCATACTTTTGACAAGCGGGGAGGATGCTCTGGAATCCCAGGTATCTTCAACCATGGACAGTCTTCATGTGTCCAATGTATACATAGTAGGCGGCAGCGGAGTTGTATCCCAGTCCATAGAAGACAGTTTGAAGGCTAAATATGGGACGGAACACGTTCAGCGTATAGAGGGAACCACTGACACCACAAGAATGGGTACAAATGCAGCAGTTGCCCAGAAAGTGCTTGATAAGACCGGAAAGAAATCTGCAATCCTTGTAAATGGACAAGATGGATATGCGGATTCACTTTCAGTAGCTTCCGTTGCAGCACAGGAGGGATATCCCGTTTTATTTGCAAATAGCACGGAAGTACCTGATGTGGTTAAGGATATAGTGAC
Organism: Clostridium aromativorans; assembly: GCF_020908015.1. Taxonomy (NCBI): domain Bacteria; kingdom Bacillati; phylum Bacillota; class Clostridia; order Eubacteriales; family Clostridiaceae; genus Clostridium; species Clostridium aromativorans. The sequence goes on along the minus strand of NZ_JAJJPB010000004.1, from coordinate 22,410 downwards.
TTCCAACAGCTTGAGTAATATAAAAGCTGTAGGGGGAAGCGGAGTCCTGCCTGAAGCTGTAGTGAATTCAGTAAATGGGACTAAAATCACCAAGGATTCCGATATGTTGAACAGATTTGCCACCAATCTGGCAGTCCTCAATTATTTTAAAAGCAGCCTTAAATTTGACAATGTGTATGTAGCAGCTGGGGGAGCGACAAGTAATCAGTTTGCAGATGCCCTGGTAGCCTCTGCAGCAGCAGCAAAGACCGATTCACCTCTGGTGCTCAGCGGAGTTGGTGCAAATCAGACTCAAATAGATAATGCCAGAGATTATGTATTGTCCAATACCGATCCGGACAATTCAAAGATAACCATAATTGGAGGAACGGCTTCCGTTTCACAGGCAATAGAAGACAGTTTTACTTTTTCTATAATAGGTATCGAATAAAAAAACCCGCTTTCGCGGGTTTTTTATTCGTTATTCAAACTTCATCTTTAGTTGTGAATTGTAAAAACTCTTCTGAAATTTATATAATAAATATGTTCATTTTATAATAAACATAGTCATTTGCGATATAGATGACTATGTTTATGACGAATGAATATGATAGGTGAGCATAAAATTAAACCAAAAAAAGCGGATTTTTAAATTTATTAACAATATAAAAAAAGGATTTTTATAGGTTATGTAGAATAATATATCAAATATATAAGTATAATTAACTAGCTTTATAAAAAGCATCCATATTTTAAGGAATATATTTCTTGTAAAACCTTAACTTACTAGGGATTGGACTATGGAAAAATTAGAAATGTTGTTGTATAATTGAAGTATGGGTTGGTCATTGCCAGATGAGAAATTATTTATCATAGGAGGTATACTGTAGAAATTATGGATTTATTATGATATAATCAAAATAAATTATGAGGAATACCATGTAAATAATAAATTTTTGTGAAAATTTATGTTAAATTGTACAATGTTACTAGTATGTACAATCCATATGTGGTATAATAAAGTCTGTTTTAAGGATGTTGACCAAGCAGTATTGGCATGGGAAAGATGAAATTTCACAGAGTACATAAAGTTAAAAATTGATTTGTACATGCTTATGTTACTTGGATTGGCATTTTAATAAAGTATATATTTTAAATATATATATATATATAAAAGAATTTTAATTAAAATTCACTTAAATCGAGGAGGGTATTACAATATGAGTAAGAAAAGTACAAAGGCACTTGCAAGTGCTGCTCTTATGTCCTTGGTTTTAACTACAGCTTTATCAGCTGGTCCAGTTAAAGCAGCTCAAGGAAAAGTAACTAGAGTAAGCGGTGCCGACAGATATGCAACAGCTTCCCAGGTTGCAACAGCAAACTGGGAAAGTGGAAGTGACAGCGTGGTATTGGTTTCAGGTGAAGGTTATGCAGATGCAGTTAGTGCTTCAGCATTGGCTAAGAAACTGGGTGCACCAATACTTTTGACTGAACCAGGTTCACTTAACGCAGATGCTCAGAAAGCACTTGATACGCTGAAACCAAAGAATGTATATGTTATTGGCGGAAATGCTTCAATTTCTCAGAGTATAAGAGATGGACTTAAAGACAAATATACTTTGACAGAATTGGGCGGAGCCAATAGATATGAAACAAATGCAGCAGTAGCTGATGAACTGGTTAAATTGGGAGTTGACGCCAGCAATGTATTGGTTGTTGGAGGAGAAGGATTCTCGGATGCCCTTTCAGTAGCACCAGTAGCAGCTGCAAAGGGACAAATACTGTTATTGGCAACCAATGACCAGGCTAAAACTCAGCCAGTAATAGATTTTGTAAAGAAAAACAACTCAAAGGCTACAGTTGTTGGAACTAAGAATATAATAAATGACACTATCTACAATGCCCTTGGAGCATCTTCAAGAGTAGATGGCGGCGCAGATAGATTTGCTACAAACATAAAAGTATTGAATAATTTCCAGGGTGACTTGAAGAGTGACAAGGTGTACATTGCAAATGCAAGCAAAGCTGCACCAGACAACCTCTATGCAGATGCACTGGTAGCTTCCGCAGTAGCTGGAAAATATTCAGCACCACTGGTATTAGTGGACAAAGATCCTTCAGGATCAACAACTAATCCAAATGCAACAGACAATGCAATAGCTTACTTGAAAGACAACACTACTTCCAGCACTGATTTCCAGGTAATTGGAGGAACAGGGGTTGTTTCCGAGAATACTGTAGAAGCAATCAATGAGATTTATAATCCAAGTGGAGATCAGGCAACTGAAGTTCAGTCTGTTGAAGCTGTTGGATTGAATCAAATTAAGGTTATATTTAATGGCGAAGTTGATTCAGATACAGCTGAGACGGTGTCTAATTATAAAGTTGATGGGACATCATTGGTAGAGCAGAGCGATACTGATACTGGTGATGTAGGTGAAGCTAATGTTGACAAGGAAGCGAAAGCTGTTCTTCAAGATGATAATAAAACAGTTTTAATAACTTTAGCAAAACCAAGACAACAATCTGATGATGTGGATGTGACAGTTAAAAAGGGAATATTGTCAGCGGATAAATCAGAAAATGTTCCTGAATTTACTCAAAGCGTAGATTTCAGTGATACTACAGCTCCTACACTTGAATCAGTATCTGTAAAAGGAAATAGTAAAATAACAGTTAAATTTTCAGAAGCTCTTGATTTAGGAACAATAAATGAATTAAAGAGTAAGTTTAAGATAAATGGTCAAAATATTGGAAGCCTTGGGTTAGATGAACAGTATTCGGAAATTAAAGATTCTGTTAAAGGCCCTGCTGATAAGGTATGGTCCGATGAAGTTGATTTCTATTTTAATTCAAAACTTGATTCAGGTAACAATACTTTGAAGATATCCGATGGAGATAATGATGGTGTATTAACAGATGCTGCAGGATTCCCATTTAAAGAAACTACTGAAGATTTTAATGTTGATTCAATAAGTGGAAGTCCGGAAATAACAAGTATAACAGCTGAAGATAGTGGAAAAGTATATGTTAACTTTGACAGACCAATGGATGAAAAGACAGCTAAAGTTAATGGCAATTATAAGATAAATGGAACTCAATTAACTTCCTCAAATAGTACGATAGACCTTAAGAAAGGTGATACTCAGGTTAAAATAAGTGGAGTATCAGGTTTACTTAATAAAAATGCAAATACTATATATATTGATGATAATGTAAAAGATGCTTATGGAAATAAAGTAGCAGATGATACTACAAAGTCGTTTGATTTGGATGAAGATGATACTAAACCAGCAGTATCGTCAGTTACATTATTAGATGATGATACTATACGTGTTAGATTTAGTAAAGATGTAAGAGCAATAGAAGCAACTGATAAATCTAACTATAAATTAGTGGATAAAAGTGGCACAAATATAAATTTGGATAATGCTAATTTTACAATTCCTGGGAAATCAGAAGGATATGTTGTTAAAGATACTGACTCAACTGATGTAGTTGATCTAAACTTTGATGATGATTTAACTGATAGTAAATATACTATAACAATTAAGAATATAACAGACACTTCATCAGACGGTAATCAAATGGATGAATATGTTGAAACAATTGATGGAGCTGAAGATGTAGCACCAGAAGTAGATACTATAACTACAGGTTCTAGTGATCGAAAAGTTGTTGTAAACTTTAGTAAGGAAATGGATTCAAGTTCTATCCAGGAACTTTCAAATTATAAATTCAGAAATGGTAATGGAGATTTAAAATCACTTCCAAGTGATACTGATATTTCCGTAAGTTCCGATAATAAAAGTGCTATTATTGAATTCCCAGATAACTATACTGTAAGAGAAGATGGTTATGTTGGTACTGTAGGCGATAATGATGTTATAGAGTTGGACGTTTTAGATAGTATTAAAGATATAAATGGAAATGCATTAGAGATTTCTGTCGCTAAACCTATATCTATAGCATCAAATATAACTACAGTAAATCCTAATTCTGTTAAAGTTTACTATGAAGATGGTAATGATGATGATTTAAAGGTAGATTTTAAATTCACAAAATCAATAGATGATTTTAACTATAAAGAATTTGCGGTTAATGGCGTACAGGCTGATACTGGATACAAAAATAGTGATGTAGTAACTTTAGTATTTAATACTGATGCTACGGTAGATGCTGTTAAAAATAAGGGGAAAGATGCTGTATTAACAATAATTAATCCTACTACAAAGGAGCCGGCTATTCGGGCAACAGATACAAAGGATGTATCAGGTAATCCAGTAGCTATACAAACAGATGCTGACACTGGAGATGCTGAGGTAGGAACAGTAACACCATATTTCTATAAGGCTGCCCCTAAAACTATTAAAGATGATTGGACAGCAACTGTAAATGACTCAGAAGCTGATGTTAACATAGTGTTTGATGCACCAATTTATAAAAATAGTGTTAGAACAGATGATTTTACATTCAGAGTTGGTGGATCGACTTTAGATGCTGATGATTTTGAAGTTACAAAGGCTGCTGATGCTGGTGATAAAAATACTGTTACGTTTAAATTTACAAAGTCTGACAGTATAGCTAAATTTAAAGCTAATAGGACAGTTAAGATAACAGCTAAGGAAACTACGTCCATTTCAGGTGAAAAGGATGAAAATGGCGATTATGCTTATTATGTTCCATCGTCTGAGGATAAGGAGACTGTAAATAAGACTATTTATGTAAATGATGTTACAGAGGGCGGTTACACAATTAATGAATCGGCTAGTGGCAATACATTGACTATTGCAAGTGGTGTAACTGGAACTGCAGATGGATTTAAGGCCGCATTTACAGATTTTGAAACAGTAACTGTGAAAAATGCTAGTAATAATGCAAAAGAAACAGATGAAACTCTTGTTACTGGAGATAAAGTTACGGCTACATTGAAAAATGGAGAAACTGTAATTTATACTGTAAATCAACTTTAGTTTATAATTATTTCTAAAGTCAAAGAACTGTCAGAAATGACAGTTCTTTTTTGCGTGTGCCCAATATGGGTACGTCAGCTTGACGATGAAAGTCCGTTATGGGACTAGGTAGCAGCAACCATTAGCCAAAGGCAAGGGTGTCCGTTGTGAAACGGAATTTGAAGGAAGTTGGAGGTAAAGTCTCAGTCTGAGGAATACAAACTACATACAAGGTTGAAATACGTTGGATGAGTTTGCGCAACAAAACAAAATCCGATACTGCCCGAAGTACACACAGTAAATGAAGCAGATATATGAGACGAAGGAGGTCGTTCTTACCCGGGGAGGTATCATGGGCAAGTTATGGATAGATATGAACTTAGAAATAACAACTTATGTGTTATGTGCATCTGAGACATGAGAAGTCAGCAGAAGCTATAGTACCAAAGGTAGAAAGGTAGTGAAAGGCATTTGGAAAGGGCTGAACAATAGGAGGTTTTGAAGAATAGAAAGAAACAAAGAGTACGTAGAAAGCAGACAACTTCATATTGAAGGCTGTTTCCATGAAGATAAAGTGAAACTTGAAGATATGGAAATCTGCGAACACAAGAAAGAACTATTGGCGTACTGTCAAAAACCATATTCTCTTTGTGTCTATAACTAATCTTAAACTTGAAAAAGCTGGGTTAAGTATCTTTACTTAAAAAATATACAGAATGGTACATAATGATATGAATAGTACGTATGGTAATGGTAGTAATGACACGTATGATTGGTGTTAAGGGACGCTAAATAAATTATTTAGCTCTTACTTGATTATTAAGTTTTAATCTGTAAAAAATAATAAAAATCCTAGAAGCATATTATAAGAAGATCTATTTACTTGATTTTAAGTATGTACAATATCAGAATTTTGATTGTATGGTTATATAGAGCTCAATACTGAATTTCAATAATTGCCATGAATATGCTTTATTATAGCTTAATGTAAGGTGTAAAATAAGGATGGGGGTGAGTATAGATGGCATTTACGATGAAACAAATTGACGGCATAACAGTTATCAATAACAGCGGTAAGGTTGTCTTTCATGCTAAGTATAATCCGAGATTTAATAGAGATAGTGCTTTTTTAAAAGATCCCGATAAGAACCTTTTTGAACTGTATCCTGGGCTCCAGCCTGAAGATAGCACCTTGGTTGAATGTGTAAAAAGTGGGAAACGTATTTACCGTGAAGATCAGAAATTTTGTGATTGTAATGGTAATTTGATTAATACTGACAATGTGACACTGCCTATTGTAAAGAGCGGCAGGGTGGTTGGGGCAATTGAGTTGTCCAAGGATATTACTTCTATTAATGATCTGGCTGGTGGTTGCAGTGATGAAGTTAATGTGGGGCATAAAGACGGGTAAAAGGGGGTCAGTCCCCCTTCCTTTTTCTGCTAAAAAAGATTATCAGGTTTACAGGTTTAAATGTGGTTTTCACCTCCAGGAATTATTTCTGCTCACAGATATTTTTAGTATATTTAACATCTTACTTTTATTACACTGTATTACACTGTAGATTATCATAGGATGTTTTGATAAAATAAAAATAGAAATATATAATAAGTTGTATAGGAACAGATGTTCTGGCAAATACTAATAATACAGTAAGATATTATTAGGAGGAGATGGTATGCCGGAAGATAGAGTTCATCATGAACATGACGTAGGTTACAAATATATATTTTCTCATAAGGAAACATTTCTGGAACTGCTGCGGGGATTTGTCAAAGAAGATTGGGTTGATTTAATCAAGAGTGAGGATCTGATACTTATTGACAAGTCATATGTACTTGAAGACTTCAGTGAGGAAGAATCTGATATTGTATACAAAGTAAATTTAGATGGGCGGGATGTTATATTTTACATCCTTCTGGAATTTCAGTCCAGGGTGGACTACAGGATGCCCATGAGACTGCTGTTTTATATAGTTGAGATATGGAGAGAAATTTTGAAGAACACCTCAAAGAAGGAAAGACGCAGAAAAGATTTTAAATTGCCCTCAATTATTCCCATGGTGCTCTACAATGGTAAAGGCAGGTGGACTGCTTGTAGAAATTTTAGGGATGTACTGAGTGGTGGTGAACTGTTTGGCGAGAATATAATAGACTTTAGGTATATACTGTTTGATATTTACAGGTATGATGAAAATAATCTCAAAGCCATGGCAAATATGGTGTCTACTGTATTTCTTTTGGATAAAGAGATAAGCAGGGAAGATTTGATAAGGAGACTCAGGCTGACAGTCTATGCTCTTAAAAAGATAACACCAGAACAATTTGATATACTTAAAACCTGGCTTAAAGGCATAATGAAGCCAAAGTTAGATGAAAAATCCAGAGTTGAGGTAGAGGAAATATTGGAAAAGGCCAGTCAGAGGGAGGTGAATTCCATGGTATCCAATTTGGGCAAAACTATAGAGAATATTGTGAGAGAGGGTAAAACGAAGGGACTGGAAGAAGGCAGGAAGGAAGGCAGAGAACAAGGCATAAAAGAAGGCATAAAAGAAGGTAGAAAAGAAGGTAAAAAAGAAGGTATAAAAGAAGGTAGAAAAGAAGGTAGAAAAGATGGGTTGCTTCAGGGATTGGAAAAGTTATTGGGTATTAAATTTTCTGATACTTCCTGTATTGGCAGAATAAAAAAGATAGATGATGAAGATGTATTGAATTCTGTGTTTGAGGATGCAGTTAAGAGCAATTCCATTGGAGAGTTTGAAGAAAAATTGAGGCGGAGAAAATTAAATTAATGATAGTATTGGCTGATTTCCGGATAAAACCGGAAATCTTTATTTTTCAAGCTGGGGACTGACAGATTTGATACTTCTGTGAAAATAGCCGATTACGGGTGGAAGAGCTCCAAAAATGTTGTAATTGCAGATGGGCAGGGGAATGATGCTTTTGCCGATGCTGTAGCTGGTACATCACTTGCATATTATCTCAAATGTCCCATACTTTTGACCAATATTGTGAGTACACCGGATATTGTAAAAAATGAAATCAAAAAGCTGGGAGCAGAAAATATTTACATAATGGGAGGAACCGGAGTCATATCGGCATCCCAGGAAAACAGCTTCAAGTCGGAAGGATACAATGTGACCAGGATAGCGGGGACGGATAGATTTGACACTGCCTGCAAAGCAGCGGACATATTGAATTCAAAATCAAAGATAAGCAAAGTGTATATAGTACCATCGGATAAATTCCAGTATGCACTTATAGCAGCACCTTATGCGGCAAGAGAGGGGGCAGCCATTTTGTTTACTGGTCCTGGTGATAAAAATATGCGGGCTGATGTAAATGGTAAGACCAGGAGTGAAATATTGAAATTGGGAGTAAAAAATGCAGTTGTGGTGGGTTCATATAATGTAGTTTCCTATGATGTAGAGGCACAGCTTGAAAATATGGGATTAAACTGCCTTACAATACATGGTACAACCCCTCAGAGTGTGGCATCAGGCTTTATGGATACAAACAAAGGCAGCGGCATTTCCATTTCCAGCGACAGCTTTTTTGCAGATGCACTTTCAAGCTCTGTCCTGACAGCCAGGCATAATTACAACCCTCTTCTCGTAAATACAAAACTCAGGTATACTCTGGATGATGTTTCAAAACCTGTATTGCTGTTCGGGGGAACTGGTGTGGTAAGTGACAGCCTGGGAAATTATATAAAGGATTCAGCCGGGGCACATGATATTTCAAATGATGAAATTTATCAGCTGCTTTCAGATTCACGGGCATCTCTGGAGGATGTCATGTATTCTGCTGACAATAAAGAACAGCTGGAAAATGTTATAACTTCAGATGACGGGACAAAATATGTACCAACTCCGGATCAGTACAGCAGTTATGATAAAGTGGAGAATTTCCTTTCAAAATATGGTACGGATGATTATGTTGCAGATGAATTGGATTCTCTGGGCGATTTTTATGGATATACTTTTAATGGAAATCCGGTGAGCGTCTTGGGAAATGTGGGAATAAATTTTTATAACTTTAGAAATGTGCTTGTAACCAGGGAAGATGTTGACTACACTACTATACAGGCCGTTTATAATAGGTATGATAGTTCTGGAATTTATGAGAAGATGTATGTGACCTTGAAATTTCAAAGCAATAAATGGAAGATTTCTAATTTGATTTACAAGTAGAACAGGGGACTGACCCCCACCCAATAATTGGGTGGGGGTCAGTCCCCATGGTAATTACTGTTAATGCTAAAAGAAATTTATGATTAAAAAAGGATTGGAAACATGAAATATTTAAAATCGACGATTCGTTGATTAATATGAAGACAAAAGGGGACAAGCTTATTATGAAGAAAAAATTATTGGTGTCAATCCTGGTAGTAATTGCTGTAATATGTGTTTATGGTGGATATAAGTACAACCAGTTTCAGCAGTTTGGCAGGTACGTAAAAGAGGCAAACCAGTGTGTCAAAGAGGAAAAATATACTCAGGCAATTGAACTTTACAACAAGGCACTGGCAAATAAAAATGATTATTCCGTTAGGGCAGGCCTTGAATCCGCCGAGAAATTACTTGCATCCAAGAATTCCTACCTGGCCGGGGAGAAGCAGATTAGTCAGAAAAAATATAGTGATGCTGTTGAAAGCCTGAAAAAAGTCTGGATAAAGGATAAAAAGAGGTATTTGAAAGCTCAGATTGACATTATAGAAAGCTACTATAATATAGGTAACATGGATTTGGCCGAAAAATACATAAATGGAATTAAAAATTCACTTGAAAAATCTGAACTGCCGCAGGTGATGAAGACCCTGTATGCAAGGGAAGGGGATTTTAACCTCAATAAAAATAATTTCAATGCTGTGAATTTTTATCAAAAAGCGTCTAAATATGGTTATGAACTCAATAAGAGCAATAATTACAAGACAGCTATATTTTCAGCTGCTGCAGACTCTTTCAATAAAGACTACCTTTACCCTCTGGAAAGGGACAAGTTTAAAACCTATCTTTGTAGTTTCGAGAACAAAAACTCTTACGACGATGTCATGATTGCTACAGAGCCGGTGGGAAGCGGTATGTACTCGGACTGCTATATCTATAGATTTGAAGGCTCAAATTGTACTCTGCTGTTTAAAAATGATGCTGGAGATCAATCTTTTAGAGTTTTTGACTATTTTAATTCCAGCCTGATGGATGGCTACAAGGTGATGTTTTCTTCAAAATACAGCCCTAAAAAATATTTGGTGGATATTAGTACAAGAGGTGACAATGCAGGTGAAAATTTTTATATGGGAGATTCACAGGGACCGCTTTGGAAACCTGTAGATATAGATAAAGATGGAATTCATGAAATAGAATCCACTGTATATTTAGACGGAACCAGCCATGGTGATTTTATAACGGATGCCAATACATATTTTCAATACAATACATCCAAAAAAAGCTGGAATTTTAAGGATTATTCCATTGAACAGGGTTCTTATGGCAAATATCCGGTAAGTAAATTGGGAAATGATTTTGATCCTGGTTTTAAAGTGAGTACCGGTGATCAGGCAGCAGATATTCTCAAATCTAAAATAGGAGGGTCTGATAATATTAAATTTAATTCCGAGTGCATAATTGGCAGGGACAGTGAGGTTCCCCAAAATGCCTGGGGCAAAGCGGCATATATATGTTTTGATGAAAATAACCCGGATACAAGCTATTGCATAGTAAAAAGTACTGGACAAATTTATGACAGGGGACTGACCCCCTGACAAAAAATGTAAGGGGGTCAGTCCCCTGTAGGTTAAAGAAGATTGGGTTAATTTAATCAAGTGTTCAGATAAAGACAGTACTTTCTTGAAAGATCCTGATAAGAGCCAGAGCCTTTTTGAATTGTATCCTGGGCTTCAGCCTCTCTTTTTATCAAAGGGAAACTGACCTCCTTATATTTATTAAAGTTCTTTCAACAATAGCAAAGATATGATAATATGTAATTACAAATACAGTTATTAAATTGCAAAGGAGTTCAGCCATGGCGGAAAAAATCAAAAATATTGAAGATGCTGTAATGAAAAGCGTACTGGATGTTTTCAAAGAAGATGCCCTTGAATTCTTCGGCATAAAGGCAAAAATAATTACTGCTGCCAGAACCGAGCTAAAAAACCTTCAAATAGATACTTCTTTTATGGACTACACGTTCTTATTGGATGATAATTTCTTTTTGCACCTTGAATTTCAAACTACCAACAGGAAAAATGACCTGGCAAGGTTTCTTGCCTATGATGCAGTTTTATATTACAAAGAGCACAGGCCTGTAAACACAATTGTGGTTTATTCTTCCAATATCAAAAAGGCCGAAACAAATATAAATACAGGATCAATAAAATATTCAGTCAGTGCTTTTTACATGAATTCTCTCGATGGCGGCGCAAAATATGAATACTTGAAGCATAAAATACAAGGTGGTGATATTTTAAACAGCAATGATCTATTGTCCCTTGTGTTTTTACCTATAATGGGCAACACCAAAGATAAAAACGAGAGAATACTGGAATCTATAAAATTGGCAAAAGAAATAAAAAACAGGCAAAACCAGATGAATTCCTTAGCTCTTTTGTACGCTTTTGCTGAAAAATTTGCAGAGGGCGGCGATATGGATAAAATTAAGGAGGTGTTTTCAATGACTGAACTTGGCAGACTACTGAGAGAGGAAGGTAAAGAGGAAGGTAGAAAAGAAGGCAAAAAGGAAGGTAGAAAACAGGAACTTATAAGGACATCTACCAGACTGTTGACTAAAAAATTTGGCATTTTACCTGATGATGTAAAAACCAAAATAGAAAATTCCGATACTACCGTGCTTGAGATAATTGTTGATGAGATACTGGACTTTAAGAAACTTGAAGACACATATAAATATTTCAAATAGAGAAATTGATATAAGGGGGTCAGACCCTCACCCAATTATTGGGTGAGGGTCTGACCCCCTGACAGTTATTGGAAAAGAAGCGCTGAAATAGCACTCCTTTTCTTTTTGCTTTGATTAAAGACATATTTGACTCTTATATAAATTCAAGCCATATGGTACAATATTCATATAATGCTAAAAAGGACTGGAGGTAGTAAATTTTATGAATAGAAATACCGTAAAAACTATAGGCGGTACTGCTGTATTTTCTCTTATAATATCTGCAGCTGTCCCTGTAGTTCCTGTAAAAGCTTCAGAAAATCAGCTTGTTCAGCTGGGGGGTACAGACAGCTATGAAACTGCGGCCGCTGTTGCAGACTCTAATTGGACTAGCAGTGATAATGTGATACTCGTATCCAGCGAAGGTTATGCAGATGCTATTAGTGCAGTAGTGCTTTCAAAACAGTTGAATGCACCGATACTTTTAACTGGAAGTTCCAGTTTAAACAGTACTACAAGTGATGAAATAAGTAAATTGAAACCGAAGAATATATATATAGTAGGCGGAGAATCGGTAATATCTGAGAGTGTGAGGACACAGCTGAGAAACAGTAATTATAATCTGATTGAACTTTCCGGTAAAAACAGGTATGAGACCAATGCTGCTGTGGCAGGGGAACTTGTGAAACTTGGAGTGGATCCCTCGGATGTCATGATGGTGGGTGGAAGCGGATTCTCAGATGCTCTTTCTGCAGCTCCGGCAGCTTCTGCCAGAGATGAAATACTTCTTCTTGGCGATAATGACAGCACTGCCATGTCTTCCGTAAGCAGTTTTGTGAAGAGCAACAATTCCAGGGTTACAGTTGTAGGTACAAAGAATATTATAGGTGAAAGTATTTATAATTCTTTGGGAGCAGTTAAGAGGATAGAGGGCGGCGCTGACAGATTTGCAACCAATCTCAACGTGCTCAGGGCTTTTGACGAAAACCTGAAACCGAACAGCATATATGTGGCCAACGCCAGCGGCGGAAGGTATGCTGATGCTCTCGTAGCAGCCTCTGTTGCGGGAATAAAATCTTCACCTCTGGTACTTGTAAACGGGGATGGAGATCTGCAGACCGAAGGTGCATTGAATTATATTAAATCGAAAGCTGGTTCTGATTCAGAAGTAAATGTAATATCGGAAAAAGGAGTTATTTCGGACAATACCATTTCGGATATAAAGAATGCAGCAGGTGGAACTGTAGAGGACAGTGACACGGTGAAATCTGTAACTGCAGTTGGCTTGAATCAGGTAAAAGTTGTATTTAATACTGCTGTTGACAAGAATTCTGCCGAGAGAACTGCAAATTATGAGATAGATGGAAACTCATTAGGACAATCTTCCGCATATCTCCAGGATGATGACAGGACTGTTGTAATCACCTTCAGGAATACATTTTCCCAGGGGAAAAAGGTCACATTTACTGTAAAAGGTAATATTCTCGATGATACTTCTTCTTCCAACATAGGCAAATATGAGAAGGATATTACATTTCAGGAAACCGGTTCTCCTTCCATAAGTTCCGTGGATGCGGTGGGAGGCAATAAACTGAAGGTCAGATTTTCCGAGCCTGTGAGAATGCAGGAAAGTGATCTGTCTTCCATGAAGATAAACAAGAGAAGCGTGAGAAACTACGGGCTTGATACTTCCCATACCGAGCTTGTAAATCAATCCGGGGACTGGGCAGACGGGGTTGATCTCTATTTTGACTCCATACTTCCCATAGGCGACAATACCTTTACCATGCCTGACGGCACGTCGGGAAGCAAATTTGACAATGGGGCCAATATTCCTATCCAGAGCCAGTCTAAAGGATTTACAGTTGAATCTGTATCGGGAAGTCCCAAAGTTGAAAGTGTTACCACAAATAATGCAGGGACCATATATATAAAGTACAACAGGGCAATGGATACTGACACAGCTCTTGAACCTTCCAACTATAAGATAAATGGGGATACTGTGGATGTGGATTCTTCCTATGTTACTTTTGATTCCGGATCCGGGGACAGCGTAGTGAAGATAAAGAATATAGGAAGCATGATGAATCAGGGCACTAATACCATTTTGATCAAGGATAACGTAGAGGATACCTTCCAGAATACAATCAGCCAGACTAGCATGACCCTTTACTATGGAAGCAGCAGCCAGAAACCTTCAGTTACATCTGCGAATATTCTGGATGAAGAGACTATAAGGGTTAAGTTTAACAAGGATGTGGTGAGAAGTTATGCCACAAATACTGGAAATTATAAGCTTGTGGATTCTGATGGAAATGATGTGAGTTACAAGCTCAACAATGTAAATACTATAACGGTGGATGGGAACAATAACAGGACCTTTGATCTCAAATTTGATGACAATACCTTGAACGGCTCAAAGTACACTTTGACTGTAAAAAACATCATAGACACAGAGGCAAAGCCAAATGTAATGGATACTTATACTGCTGTGCTTTCTGGTATGGACAATGAAGGACTTAAAGTTACGGAAATAGTAAAGAGGGCGGATAATTCCCAGGCTGTAGCAATGTTTTTCAACCGTACCATGGATGATGATTCCATATCCGACAAGTCAAACTATGTTTTCAGGGATGGAACCGGAGAAGTCAGAAATCTTCCGGGAGGGGCATCTGTAACATCTTCTTTTGACGACAAGAGCGTTACTATCGAATTTCCTTCAAGCTATAAAATAGACAGCAACGGCACTACAGCCAGGGATGTAATTCAAGTTGGAGTCAAGGATGTGGTTGATGAGAATGGAGATTCGCTGGATTTGGGCTCATATATCGGTGACATAAGCACCTCCAGCAGCAGCGGTCCTGGAATTATATCCGGTACTGCCGAGATGACTTTTATAGGCGATGATATAAGAGTGAAGGTTTCTCTTTCTGCGGCCCTTGATGTTTTTGTCATGGGTGACTTCAGGGTTGATGGAAACAAGCCTGACAGCGGCACTACTGTTGGAAATGATGTTATTCTCATATATAAAGCCGGCGTGAAAAATGGTGATAAGATAGAAGATATAAAGAATTCTGGTGAAAGTACCAGTGTGAGCATAGTGGGCAATAGTTCTGTGGATTCTGCAGGACGTAATATAAGGACAGGTTCCACTAAAGTCTATATACCTCCTATGACGAAATCCGATCAGTTTACAGCAACCAGTGCTTCAAATACGGATACTGTAAATGTGGTCTTCAACCAGGATGTGGATACCGCCATACAGAATCAATATGGAGATGATTTCGTA
Source organism: Clostridium aromativorans (assembly GCF_020908015.1). Classification (NCBI taxonomy): domain Bacteria; kingdom Bacillati; phylum Bacillota; class Clostridia; order Eubacteriales; family Clostridiaceae; genus Clostridium; species Clostridium aromativorans. The sequence goes on along the minus strand of NZ_JAJJPB010000004.1, from coordinate 7,296 downwards.
TTTAAGGATTTGACTACAGGGAAAACACTCACTCCGAATGCCATAAGTGTTGATGGCAAAACGGTTATCTATAGATTCAGCAGCTCTTCCTTTGACAAGGGCGATACAGTCAAAGTGTCTGCCAGCGGCACTTCTTCTGCCATAAGCATAAGAAGTGAAAAGCATGACAATGCTGCATACACCACTTATTCGCCTTCAAGTGACGATATAGACGGATATAACATTACAGTGAAGTAATTGTTTGGGGTCAGACCCCCATCCAGTTAGTGGATGGGGGTCTGACCCCATAACAATATTTGGAAAAGGAGCGCTATTTTAGTGCTTCCTTTTCTTTCGTTTTGATTAAAGACACCTGCTTATGAGCATAATTTAAGACAAAAGAAGATGGTGGGAAGATGGGTTCATGATTTTTCTGTGAGTCCTTATTGTTGGTTGATTCCATAGCATGAAAAGAGTATAATATGATTAGAATGTTACTATAAGGAGTTGATACCATGCAGATTAAACCGTCCGCAAGCATCCGACAGAACTATAATGAAATTGCAGCTTTATGCAAATCTTCCGGTGAGCCTGTCTATCTTACAAAAAATGGTGAGGGCGACCTCGTGGTTATGGATATAGAAGCGTTTAACCGTCGTGAAAAAATGTTAAAACTAAGAGAAGAGCTGTTATCTGTTGAGGAAGATCGTGTGGCTGGTCGTACGGGAAGTACAACGGATGAGTTGGACAGCTATCTGGACAGCATTATAGATGAGGTGGAACATGGAAAAGAGACCTCAATATAAAATAGTTGTTTCAGACCGTGCCCGTCAGATGCTGGTGTGTCATGTCCGATTTCTGGCACAGAAAAGTCCAACAGCTGCCCGTAAAATAAAAAATGGCCTAATGGATGCCATTCGATCTCTTTACCAAATGCCGGAGCGTTTTCCATTTCTGTATGCTGAATTTATTCCTCCAAATAAATACCATAAGATGTTCGTAGAAAAATGGTATCTGATTTTATATCAGATTAAGGATCAGACGGTGTACGTTGACTATATTGTAGATTGTAGGCAGGATTATGGGTGGTTGGTAAAATGAGGGGTCTGACCCCATAACAATATTTGGAAAAGGAGCGTTATTTTAGCGCTTCTTTTTCTTTCGTTTTGATTAAAGACACCTGCTTATGAGCATAATTTAAGACAAAAGAAGGTGGTGGGAATATGGCTAGGGCAAAGAGAGAGTGGTTTCCAGGTGCACGGTATCATATAATTTGCAGAGGAAATCATAAAAATGATTTATTTAAAGATGAGAAAGATTATCAGGTCTATTTGAACATATTGAAATATGTGAAGAAGAAGTTGGGATATGACTTATACTGTTACTGCTTCATGACAAATCATGTTCATATGCTTATTGGGACAGAAGAAATGCATATAGGCAGGATTATGAAGAGAATAAATATGATTTACTCAATTTATTTTAATAAAAGATATAATCTCATAGGTCATTTGTTCCAGGACAGATATAAATCTAGACTGATAAAAGATGATGTGCATATGCTTGAGGCAAGCAGATATATACATTTAAATCCTGTAAAAGCCAATATGGTAAAAAATCCTGAAGATTACAAGTGGAGCAGTTATAGAAGTATTATAGGATTATCTGAAGAAAAAATAATTAATCCAGAAAAGATACTTTTTTATTTTGAAGATAGGGAAAACTATAAAAAATTTGTTGTATGGGGTCTGACCCCATGACAGAAAATGTAAATAAAAATGAACGAAAAAATAGTTGATAAAGTTGATAGATTTATATAGCAAAGCATGGATTATAGATTATAATAAAGGTAAAAGAGTATTTTAAATAGGAAATCATTTGACTTTTATAAAATGTTTCGATAATTGCTATAGGTACTTTTTATGGAGCGTATCTTATTAATTATTGGGGCTTTAATTATCTCCTAGAGGGAATAAAATAACTAATGGATTAATAAATGATATTATAGTGTTTTTATTGATAAAGGGGATGTGAATTTATGAAAAAATTTAAATCACTTTTTACTGTATTTTTAACTTGTGTAATAGTTCTTTTATGTGGTTTCTTTAATGAGAATGGGGCTGAAGCTGCACAGAATATAATAAGGCTTGGAGGATCTGACAGATTTGATACATCTGTGAAAATAGCCGACTATGGATGGAAAAATTCTACAAATGTTGTGATTGCAGATGCACAGGGGAATGATGCCTTTGCCGATGCCACCGCCGGTACATCACTGGCATATTACCTCAACTGCCCCATACTTTTGACTGATATTGAGAGTACGCCTGATGTTGTAAAAAATGAAATCAAAAATCTGGGTGCAAAAAATGTTTATATAATGGGAGGAACCGGAGTTATATCGGCATCCCAGGAAAACAGCTTCAAGTCGGAAGGATACAATGTGACCAGGATAGCAGGGACAGATAGATTTGACACTGCCTGCATGGCAGCGGACATATTGAATTCAAAATCAAAGATAAGCAAAGTATATATAGTGCCCTCGGATAAATTCCAGTATGCACTTATAGCAGCGCCCTACGCGGCAAGAGAAGGGGCAGCCATCTTGTTTACTGGTTCTGGTGATAAAAATATGCGATCTTATATAAATGATAGGACCAGGAGTGAAATATCGAAATTAGGAGTAAAAGATGCAGTTGTGGTGGGTTCATATAATGTAGTTCCCTATGATGCAGTTGCACAACTTGAAAATATGGGAGTCAGCTGTCTTACAATACATGGTACGACCCCTCAGAGTGTGGCATGGAACTTTATGGATACAAATAAGGGTAGCGGCATTTCCATTTCCAGCGATAGCTTTTTTGCAGATGCACTTTCGAGTTCTGTTCTGACAGCCAGGTACAATTACAACCCTCTTCTTGTAAATACAAAACTCAGGTATACCCTGGATGACACTTCAAAACCTGTGTTGCTGTTCGGTGGAACTGGTGTGGTAAGTGACAACCTGGGGAATTATATAAAGGATTCAGCCATGGCACATGATATTTCAAATGATGAGATTTACCAGTTGTTTTCAGATTCGCAGGTATCTCTGGAGGATGTCATGTATTCTGTTGACAATAAAGAACAGCTGGAAAATATTATAACTTCAGATGATGGGACAGAATATGTACCAGTTCCCGATCAATACAGCAGTTATGAGAAGATTAAAGATGTGATTTCAAGATATGATACGGATGATTATGCTGAAACTCAATTAGGTTATCTGAAGAATTTTTATGGATATACTTTTAATGGAAAAACCATGAGCGTTTTGGGGAATGTGGGGATAGGCTTTTATGACCTTAGAAATGTGCTTGAAAGCAGGGAAGATGTTGACAACACCACTATACGAGTTAGTTACAATAGTTATAGTAGTGGGGGCTCGAATGATTATGAGAAGATGATTGCAACCTTGAAATTTGAAAACAATAGATGGAAGATTTCTGATATAAGTTAAGTGAAGATTTGATGCTTATTGATAAGTCATATATACTTGAAGACTTCAGTGAGGAAGAATCAGATATTGTATACAAAGTAAATTTAGGTGGGTGGGATGTTATATTTTACTTCCTTCTGGAATTTCAGTCCAGGATGGACTACAGAATGACCATGAGACTGCTGTTTTATATAGTTGAGATATGGAGAGAAATTTTGAAGAATACTTCAAAGAAGGAAAGGTGCAGAAAAGATTTTAAACTGCCCTCAATTATTACCATGGTGCTTTACAATGGTAAAGGCAGGTGGACTGCTTGTAGAAATTTTAGGGATGTACTGAATGGTAGTGAACTGTTTGGTGAGAATATAATAGATTTTAAGTATATATTGTTTGATATTTACAGATATGATGAAAATAATCTCAAAGCCATGGCAAACATGGTATTTACTGTATTTCTATTGGATAAGGAGATAAGCAGGGAAGATTTGATTGAAAGATTGAGACTTACAGCATATGTACTCAAGAAGATAACTCCTGAACAGTTTGACATATTGAAAACCTGGTTGAAAAGCATAATGAAACCCAGGTTGGATGGAGAATCCAGAATAAAGATAGAGGAAATGCTGGAAAAATCCAGTCAGAGGGAGGTGGATTCCATGGTATCAAATTTAGGTAAAACTATAGACAATATCATAAAAGAGGGAAGAAAAGATGGATTGCTTCAAGGATTAGAAAAGTTATTGGGTATTAAATTTTCTGATACTTCCTGTATGGGTAGAATAAAAAAGATAGATGATGAAGATATATTGAATTCTGTGTTTGAGGATGCAGTTAAAAGCAATTCCATTGGAGAGTTTGAAGAAAGATTGAGACAGAGGAAATTAAACTAGCTGCAGCCTCAAACTCGGATTTAGTTGGAACTGCCGCATAATTCAATTATGAAGCAGTTCTTTTTGGTGTTTGTTTTAATGGCTGCAGTTATGGACATGGTTGGTGCAGCTGTGGTTGTTATCCTGATGATGATTGCATTTTATGTGGGCATCAAAATTTAAATTCCCTTCAAGATAATCCTTTACAGCATTATCAGAGCTGCCGCTGACGCCTCCAAAAAATTGGATGCCTTTTTCAGCCAGGGCATTCTGGGCACCTTCCCCTATACCACCGCAGATTAATATTGAAACTTCTAGGGATTTGAGTATGTTTACCAATGCTCCATGTCCATTGCCATTTGTGGATACTATTTTACTGTCCGTAATTTTATTGTTTTCTGTTTTATAAATTTTAAATTGTTCCGTCCTGCCGAAATGCTGAAATATTTGTCCATTTTCATAAGGTACTGAAATGATCATGAAATTTTCCCCCCTGTATTTTAAATCAAATTTTTATCTATTGCAAAGCTTTTTAGGACAGTGAATGCACCTGCACTTTTTAGTGGAATCACTGCAGAGAATGTAATTTCCTCCGTTAATGTGAAGTTCTTTTCCTTTTACTATGCATTCTGCCAATTTTGTTCTGGCACTGCTGTAAATTGACTGGACAGTGGTTCTGGCAATTTTCATCTGCCGGGCACATTGAATTTGCGTAAGCCTTTCGAGGTCAATAAGTCTTATGGTCTCAAACTCATCTACCGTCATATGAATTGTTTCAATGATATCTTTTGAAGAACTAAGGGGACCAAAATTTTGTTTTTCGGGAAGGCAGCATATCTGTCTGCATTTGGTTGGCCTCGGCATAAGCTCATCACCTTTCTTTTTGTATAGTAAATGACATATGTCATTTATAATTTAATTATAAATCATTATTGGCATATGTCAATAATAACTGTCCCCATCGGTCGTGAATAAATTGTGAACAAAATAAACGGGCAAGACAGGGTAATGATATTTGAAAGGCTGTTGAAGAAAAAATCCAGGCATACACCTGTAACAAAAACATACATGTGTATGCTTTTGTTACATAACCCGAAGCATATTTAGATATCAAAATTTGAAATTCAAAATAGGCAAATTGCATCTGAATATAAGAATCATTTGACTTTTTATGAGAATAATATATGATATAATAAAATCAATAGAGTAGGATGGTTGATGAATTTGGCGGATGAGAAAGTAAAGTGGCATCCGGCCTTTGCGGCAGCAGTACAGCTGGAATTAAAGGAATATAGAAAATATTTGGAATTTATAACAGAATATCAGCTGACGGATGAACCACTTAGAATAGATATATAGATAATATAAAAGATCCACTGTATGCGGTCATAATGGATGTACTGTTGAAAATGAATCCTAATGAAATACTGGAGGTGTATAAAAGTATGGGAATGCCAAAAATAAATGAAGGCAACATGGAATTTTTGCTGGATATGATGAAAAAACTTGAACTTGATAAAAAACTTAAACAGGAAGGACTAAAAGAAGGCATGGAAAAGGGGATGGAAGAGGGCATAGAGAAGGGTATGGAAAAAGGTATAGAAAAGGGGATGGAAGAATGCATAAAAAAGTTAATATTGAAACAGCATAAAAAGGGACTTTCAGTAGAATATATAGCGGATATAAATGATATTGATGTAGAGTATGTAAAAAAAATCGTAAAATGATCTGATTCTTGGTAAAACAGAACAGGATAATATATAAACAGGACTGCCGGAGATGAAAATTGAACTGACCCCCATAAGTTAGACCTAAAAATCTAACTTATGGGAGGTCAGTTTTTTATTAGAGCTGGAATTTGTCTTCCACAAAAATTAACAAATTGTAAAGTTTAAAAAGGAACTTGAGGTTTTTTGTAGAATATTTTAGAAAAAATGAAAATATGAATAAAACAGGTATATACAAAACAACTTAAATTGCGAACTTTAAGTGGACATAATAGTAGTGGGTACACTTTGAGTTATGGAGGTACAAAATGGAAGATGAAGTAAAATATTTGATAGGAAATTTGAGTACTGCTTGTAACAAGATTGAGGAAAATAAAATAACTGAACAAAAAATTTTTACACTGAAAAATGAATACAATAAAAAAATAACTGGTGAAGATGAAAGGGTTGACAGGATATTTTAGAAAAATTAAGCGGGTATGATAAAAAAATTAATGAGATTGAGCATTATTGCCAGATGAAAATAGACAACCTGGAAAAAGAAAATTCTAAATTGAGAAAAAATGTACATGAATTTAACAAAAAGGGCGTAATTCTCCTATCTTCTATAAGTGGGAGATGAATAGTCCTTGTTATTTTAGGTTCGATGCCTAAAATAATAACTACTTGACGAATTATTATATATGATGTATTCTAAAATCAGTGGTAAATATATAAATGAGGTAAAATAAATGGATTTAGATACAAATAATCATTCAGTATTTTTGCTAAATTATCATTTGGTATTGGTTGTTAAATATAGGAGAAAAGTAATAAATGATAAAATATCAAATAGGCTAAAGGGAATATTTGAGTATATATGCCCTAAATACAATATTACTTTATGCGAATGGAATCATGATAAAGACCATGTACACCTTTTGTTTAGAGGATCACCAAATACAAATATATCAAAATTTATAAATGCTTATAAGAGTGCCGGCAGCAGACTTATAAAAAAGGAGTTCCCATCAATAAAAAAACAATTATGGAAAGAGTACTTCTGGAGTAAAAGTTATTGCCTTATAACAACTGGTGGTGTTCCAATTGATATAGTTAAGGAGTACATTGAAAATCAAGGAATGAAATGAGGTGAAAATGTGTTAAAAGCTTATAAATACAGGATTTACCCGAACAAAGAACAAAAATTGTATTTTGCTGGAACTTTTGGCTGTGTCAGATTTATATATAACCAAATGCTGGC